>JACQWC010000256.1 GCA_016209635.1 Candidatus Rokuibacteriota bacterium
GCCCGCGGACGCGCGCGGGCGAGCTGCTGGCCGTGGACCTCCTGGACGGCGGGGAGCGGACGCTGGCCGTCGGCGACGTCCTCGAGGGGCCGGCGCGGTACTTTCCGGAGCTGCGAGGCGCGGGCAATGCCTAACATCGTGGTCGTCGGCGCGCAGTGGGGGGACGAGGGGAAGGGGAAGGTCGTCGACGTCCTCGCCCCCCACGTCGACGTCGTGGTGCGGTACCAGGGCGGCAACAACGCCGGCCACACGGTCGTCGTCGGACGCGAGAAGTACGTGCTGCACTCGATCCCGTCCGGCATCCTCCATCCCGGCTGCCGGTGCGTGATCGGCTGCGGGGTCGTCGTGGACCCCGGGTCGCTCATCGAGGAGATGGAGGGGCTGGTCCGGCGCGGCGTCACGCTCGACGGCAACCTCTACATCTCGAAGAACGCGCACCTCATCATGCCCTACCATCCAGCGCTCGACCGCGCCTCGGAGGCGAAGCTCGGCCCGCGCCGGATCGGCACCACGGGCAAGGGCGTGGGCCCGGCCTACGTCGACAAGGCCGCGCGCGTGGGCATTCGCATGGTGGACCTGCTCGACGAGCGGCTCTTCCGCCAGAAGCTCGAGGCGAACATCGCCCAGAAGAACCGGCTCCTGCGCGACATCTACGACGCGCAGACCTTCACCGTCGAGGAGATCCTCAACCAGTACCTGCGCTACGCGGGGTGGCTCGCGCCCTACATCACGGATACGGCGCTCCTCCTCCACCAGTGGATCGAGCGCGGGTACTCGGTCCTCTTCGAGGGGGCGCAGGGCACCATGCTCGACCTCGATCACGGCACCTATCCCTACATCACCTCCTCCTCGACGACGGCCGGTGGCGCCGCGACCGGCACGGGCGTCCCCCCGACCAGGATCCACGGCGTGCTCGGCGTCGCGAAGGCCTACACGACGCGCGTCGGGGGCGGCCCGCTGCCGAGCGAGATGGCCGGGCCCATCGTCGACACGATCCGCGCCCGCGGCAACGAGTACGGCGCGACCACGGGGCGGCCGCGTCGCTGCGGCTGGTTCGACGCGGTGGTGCTGCGCTACGCCGTGCGGGTGAACGGGCTCGACACCGTCGCGCTCACGAAGCTCGACGTGCTGGACCAGTGCGAGACGGTGCGGATCTGCACGGGGTACAGGCACCGGGGCGAGCTGCTCACCGAGTTCCCCGAGGAGGAGACCGTGCTGCGGGAGGCGGAGCCGGCGTACGAGGAGGTCTCCGGCTGGCTCGCCCCCACCGCCGGGGCGCGGAACGAGGCCGACCTTCCGGCGAAGGCCCGGCAGTACCTGGTACGGCTGCAGGAGCTGCTCGGCGTGCCCTTCTGCCTCATCTCGACCGGCGCCGTCCGCGACGACACGATCCTCTGCGAGGACTCGCCGCTGCTCGAGTGGTTTCCGTCGGTCCGCTCGAGCCTCCTCTGACCGGCGTGCGCCGCCTCCGGGGTTTCCTGGCGCTCGGCCTGACCGGCCTCGTGCTTCTCGCCACGGCCGTCCCCGTCGGCCCGGCGTCCGCCGCCGAAGAGAAGGTGCCCAAGCGGCCTCCGGCGGGCCCGCTCGTCACGATCCACGCCCCGAATCCGGCCCAGCTCGAGGTGTCCCTCGAGGAAATCGAGCTCGACTGGAGCGCCGATCCCGCGAGCCGGGGCCGGGTGCCCGCCGCATCCGCCGTCGAGGTCGCGAGCGCCCGCCTCACGGCGAGCGCCGACCTGAGGGCGGTGTTCAGCCTGACCGGAATGCGTGACCTCGGCGATCTCCGGACGATGGCCCGCGCGCTCGAGGCGGTTAACCCCGGTGCCCGCGGGCACCTCGTCGTTTACGAGCCGGGTCAAGACCGCACGCCCGGCGCGCGCCAGGTGCTCACGCGGGAGGTGGCGTTCCTCCTCGAGGACGGCTACGGTCCGGCGGCCGTCCTGGCCGGGCTCGCGCGCGGACCCGCGAGGGAGGTGCGGTCCGTGCGCGGCGGGTACGTCGTCGAGGCGGTCGACCCCGTGGCCGCGCTCGATCTCGCCGACGCCCTCCGGCAGCGCCCCGGCGTCACGAGCGCCTACCCCCTCCTCAAGCGGCTGCGCTTCCCGCGATGACCGAGCGCCGGGGCGCGCTCGTCGCGCTGGCGCTCGCGGTCCCGCTCATCGTCGCGCGGCCGGCGTCGGGCGAGGACCCGCTGGTCTCGAGCCAGTGGCATCTCGAGTCCCGCGGTGTGGAGCCAGCGGGCGCCAACGTGAAGGCCGCCTGGCCGACGACCGGCGGCGCCGGGGTCGTCATCGGCGTCGTCGACGACGGCCTCCAGCACACCCACCCGGACCTCGAACCCAACTACGACGCGGCGCTCTCCTTCGACTTCAACGGCAACGACGCCGACCCGATGCCGTCCACCTCCGGGATCTGCGACATCACCGCCAACTGCCACGGCACGGCGGCCTCCGGCGTCGCCGCGGCGCGGGGGGAGAACGGCCACGGCGTGAGCGGCGCGGCGCCGTTCGCGTCCCTGGCCGGGCTCCGCCTCATCGCCGCGCCGGTCTCCGACGATCAGGAGGCCGACGCCCTGTCGCACGAGGTGGACGCGATCCACATCGCCAGCAACTCGTGGGGCCCGAGCGACGACGGCCGGACGCTGGCGGGCCCCGGTCCGCTCGCGCAGGCCGCGATCGAGACGGCCGCCACCACCGGGCGGGCCGGGAAGGGGAGGATCTACTCCTGGGCCGCCGGCAACGGCCTCCAGAGCGCGGACAACTGCAACTTCGACGGCTACGCGAACAGTCGCTTCGTCATCGCCGTCGCCGCGCTGGCCGACACCGCGCAGCAGGCCCCGTACAGCGAGCCGTGCTCGGCCATGTTCGTCACGGCCCCCTCCAGCGGGGGAACGCGCAGCATCACCACGACGGACCTGGTGGGATCACAGGGCTACAGCAGCACCGGCGACTACACGAACACGTTCGGCGGCACCTCGTCGGCGGCCCCGCTCCTGAGCGGCGTCGTCGCGCTCGTGCTCGCGGAGAACCCGAGTCTGACCTGGCGCGACGTGAAGCACCTCCTGGCGCGGTCCTCGGTCAGGATCAACCCGACGGACACCGGCTGGACCACGGGCGCCCTCCCGCACAACGAGAACTTCGGCTTCGGCCTCGTCGACGCGGCGGCCGCGGTGGCCCTCGCCGCCACCTGGACCAACGTGCCGCCGGAGGGCGCGATCCCGCCCGTCACGCGCACCCCTAACCTCGGCATCCCTGACAACAACGCCACCGGGGTCGCCGACACCGTCACGATCGGCAGCGAGTTCGCCGGCTTCAGCGTCGAGCACGTGGAGGTGGTCTTCGACGCGACCCATCCCTTCCGCGGCGAGCTGGAGGTGACGCTGACCTCGCCCTCGGGCGTCGCGAGCCGGCTGGCGACGGTCCGCCCGCTGGATTCGGGCGACAACTTCGCCGCCTGGCGCTTCGGCTCGGTCCGCCACTGGGGGGAGTCGCCCGCCGGCGTCTGGACGCTGCGGGTCGCGGACCGGAACGCCCAGGACCTCGGGACGTGGAACAGCTGGACGCTCCGGATCTTCGGGACGGCGACGGCCGTGTCCACGACCACCCTGGCCGTCACGAAGGCCGGGTTCGGCAGCGGCACCGTGACGAGCGATCCCATGGGGATCGACTGCGGCTCCGATTGCTTTGAGGCCTACACGAGCGGGACGATGGTGACCCTCACCGCGGCGCCCGCCGCCGGCGCGACGTTCGCGGGCTGGAGCGGAGCATGCACGGGCTCGGGCCCCTGCACCGTGATGGTGAACGCCGCGCTGTCGGTCACCGCGACGTTCGAGGGCGTGGCGGCGACGCGGGCGTCCGACTTCGACGGCGACGGGCGGGCGGACGTCGCGATCTGGCGGCCGGGGACGGGGCAGTGGTGGACGATCCAGTCGAGCACGGGGCTGGCGCAGTTCGTCCAGTGGGGCGTGCCGGGTGACGTCCCGGTGCCGGGGGACTACGACGGCGACGGGCGGGCGGACCCCGCGATCTGGCGTCCGGGGACGGGGCAGTGGTGGATTCTCCAGTCGAGCACGGGGCTGGCGCGGCTCGTCCAGTGGGGCGTCGCGGGTGACATCCCGGTGCCGGGGGACTACGACGGCGACGGGCGGGTGGACGTCGCGATCTGGCGGCCGGGGACGGGGCAGTGGTGGATTCTCCAGTCGAGCACGGGCCTGGCCCGACTCGTCCAGTGGGGCTTCTCGGGCGACCTCCCCGCGCCGGGGGACTACGACGGTGACGGCAGGACCGACATCACGATCTTCCGGCCGCGGGGCGAATGGTGGGTGCTCCAGTCGACCACGGGGCTCGCGCAGGTCGTCCAGTGGGGCATGCCCGGCGACGTTCCGGTGCCGGGGGACTACGACGGCGACGGGACGACGGACATCACGATCTTCCGGCCGACGACCGGAGAGTGGTGGACGATCGCCTCCAGCACCGGCCTGGCCGAGCTGGTGCAGTGGGGGCTCCCGGACGATGTTCCGCTCCCGCTCCTGCCATCCCTCATCGAATAGCGCGGATCCGCGGGGGAGCCCGGCCGGCCGTTGCCCCGGTTCCAGGACCGCGTAGAATCACTGGCACGAGCCGTTAGCTCAGTAGGTAGAGCACCTGACTTTTAATCAGGGGGTCCAGGGTTCGAATCCCTGACGGCTCACCAAGTTTTTCCACGGGCGCCGTCGCGCCGGAGGATCTCGACGCGACCCGCCTCGGGAACGACACGGACCCAATCGCCGGTTCGGATCGTCGTGACCGGATCGGGGTCGAGCCGATGCACCAGGGGGATGTCGGCCAGGACCGCCCCCTGGACCATGACCGGATTCGTCTCCCTGAAGATCAGCGCCGCCGGTGCCAGGCCCCTGGCCTTCAGGTCGAGGAGCGCCCAGGAGGTGGCGATGCCACCCTTGGCTGTCGCGAACACGACGATCTTCCCGGCGCAGCTCTGACCGTAGAGGTCGTGGGCCGGTCTCGAGAAGACGCCCCGGGTGCGGTCGAGATCGTAGCGGGCGTTGAACCCCTGGGTGGAAACCAGCGCTTCGCCTTCGACGGGCCCGCCGACGCCGGCGGGCCCCGCCAGCACCGCGGTCGCGGTCGCCATGGTCATGCGTCCAAGCGGCCGCGGACGGCCGCGTCGAGACACACGTCGAGCCGGCGGAGGATCGGGTTGTAGCCGGAGCCCGCGATGATGTTCGCGAGCTTGGCGGAGTTGGTAAGGATCGTGCGGTACCCGTTGACCTCGCGGAGGATCTCCGGGGTCATGACATAGAAGCAGACACCGGCCAGGACGAGTCCGCCGGCCCGCTCGATCTGCCCGACGTATCCGAAGCGCTCCGCCTCCGCCCGCACTTGGTGGTTCACGGTCAGGATCAACCGGGTGGACGGCGCGACACGCCGACCGTCGAGCCGCTCGACGATCGTCTGGACTTCGAGGAGCGACAGCTGGGGAGCGGTGAACACGACGAGGTCGATCTGCGCGTGCTCGGGACGAAAGGAGGCGTAGACCTCGGCGAGCGCGCCGGGCTCGACGACGAGGCGGCGAGCGGGCTCGCGACCGCCCGTGGCGACGTCGAGTGTCGGCGCCTCGGGCGTGACGCCGACGAGGTGAAACATCGCCATGGATCCGTAGCTCGCGAGCGCCGCGCCGAGGTGCTTGAGATCGTCGACGCTCGGGTCGGTGTCGGGGACGACGAGCGCCGGCACTTCCCAGTAGCTCGTCACGCGCCGCCCGATCCAGCACCCGAGGGCGCCCCAGTCAGCCCACTCGGTCGGACGATCCCGGACTTCCACCACGAAGGTCGCCCGGCGCTGCTCGGGCAGGTGGAAGCCATAGGCCGGGACGCGTCCCGTGAGCGCTGCGGCGACGGCGGCCGGGCCGCCTTCAAAGTTCGAGCGGGCACCCGCGACGCTGTTGGCGAAGATGACGGAGCCCGTGTCCCCCCAGCCGAGGTGCTCGCCGAATCGTGGGGGCGTGACCGTCTGGTAGTTGATGCATGTGTGGCACGGGAGCATCCCCATCTTGGTGAGCGCCTCCACGAGGCGGCGCTCCTTGGCCACGTGCGCCTCCGGCTGCCCGAACTCACGGTAATGGTCGAAGTCGACGCTGCGTGGGTCGGTCACGGCCGGCACGCGAACGCGGGCCCCTTGCTCGACGAGCCGCTCGACGAACTCGAGGCCGGCATCGCCGGTGAGTCCGACATCGGCGGCCACGTGGGCCGAACTCACGGGGACCATCCGCGTCGCGCCGAAGAAGGTTCCGACCCGGACCTGGAAGTCGAGAGCCCAGCGGACGGCCGGCCCGTGTCGGCCGGCGAGCATGTCCTGCTCTTCGTCGCTGAGGATCAAAGGCGTGGCTGGATCTCCCGGGTGAAGCGCTCCATCGTCTCGACGAATTCTGCGACCGAGCCCGTCTCGACCTGCCCGGCCAGACTGTAGAAGAGATCGAAGACGATGTGCCGGACCCCGACAGCGGCGCAGGCGGCGAGGCGCTCGAGGATCTGGTCCGCCGAGCCCACGAACGTTAGATGCCCGGTATGCGTGGTGGGTGTGCCCTGGAATGCGAGCGGAGCCCGCAAGGCGACTGTCAGGGCGGCCGGGTCGCGATCGTTGGCGGCGGCCATCGCGTGGAGCTCCTTGATCCCCGCGCGCAACTCCTCGAGCGTGAGGCCGATGCGCATAGAGCTGATCGGATGCCAGCCATCCCCGAGGCCGGCGGCGCGTCGTAGCGCCCGGCGGTTGTTACCCCCGACCCACAGCGGTGGATGGGGCTGCTGGAGTGGTCGCGGCGCGAACGCGAAGTCCCCGAACCGGTAGTACCGGCCTTCGAAGCGCGGGTTGTCGGAGGTCCAGAGGACCTTGAGGGCACGGAGGGCCTCGTCGGCCCGGGGCCCCCGATCCTCGAACGGCAACCCGAGGATCTCGAATTCCTCCCGCATCCAGCCCGGCGCGATCCCGAGGATCGTCCGCCCCCCGGCGAAGTGGTCGAGGCTCGCCACCTGCTTGGCGATCATCACCGGATGCCGATAGGCCAGCAAGAGCACGCTCGTGCCGATCCGGACCCGCCGGGTTCGCGCCGCGGCGAACATCAAGGTCGTGAAGACCTCGAAGATCGTCTCGCTGAACCGGTCGAGGTACGGGTGGGGCACGACGATGTGATCGGCCGCCCACACCGAGCTCCAGCCGAGATCCTCGGCGGCCCTCGCGAGCCGCCCGATGGTCTCGGGTGAGGCGAAACGGCCGAACTGGGGCAGCGCGACGCCGAACTCGAGCGCGCTAGTCGCCATGGAGCAGGCCTTCGAGGCGACGCCGGATCTCGAGGAAGTCCGCCGCGAGCGGGTCCCGAGGGCGGGCGAGTGGAACACCGATCACGTCGCTGATGTGTGCCGGCCGGGGCGTGAGCACGACGATGCGATCGGCGAGGATCACGGCTTCCTCCACGTCATGGGTCACGAAGAGGACGGTCGTCTTGAGGCGTTCCCAGACGCGCAGCAGCTCGATCTGGAGGGCCTTTCGCATCTGGACATCGAGGCTCCCGAAGGGTTCGTCCATCAGCAGCACTTCCGGATCGATCGCGAAGGCGCGGGCGACGGCGGCACGCTGCCGCATCCCGCCCGATACCTGGTACGGGAAGTAGCGCTCGAACCCCTCGAGCCCGACCAGCCCGACCAGCCCCCGCGCGCGGCTGTGCCGCTCGGTCGCGGTCACCGCGGCGTTCTCGAGCCCGAGGGCGATGTTCTGCTCGATCGTCCGCCAGGGCAGGAGGGAGTCACCCTGGAACACGAAGCCGATGCGATGGCGCCGGGGGTCCGGCTCCGTCCCTTCGATTGTGACGGCACCACCGTCGGGGCGCTCGAGGCCCGCCACGAGGCGCAGGATCGTGCTCTTGCCGCAGCCCGAGGGGCCCACGACCGCGACGAACTCGTTGGGCGCGGCTTCGAAACTGACGCCATCGATCACGGTGAGGGCGCTTGGGGCAAGGCCAAAGGTCTTCACGAGATCGCCGATGCGGATCTCGGCCGCGACGCGTGTCACGCCGGGCGCCTCACAGCTTGATGGCGCGCCGCCATCGGAAGACCCAGCGCTCTACGAGCAGGAACAGCTCGTTCATGATGAAGCCGATGACACCGACGGCAACCATCCCCACCACGACGACGTCGACCCGCAGGAGTTCGGCGTGGTTCAGCATCATCCGCCCGAGCCCTTCGAGTTCGCCTCCGATCATCTCGGCCGCCACGATACTCATCCAGCCGACGCCGAGGCCGATGCGCATGCCCGCCGCGATTTCAGGGAGCGCGCTGGGCAGAACGATCTTCCAGATTCGCTCGAACGGCGTGAACCCGAGGGTCTTCGCAACGTCGAGATGTGTGGTATCCGTGCGGGCGATGCCGGTGATGGTCGCCATGAGGATCGGGAAGAAAGTGCCGAGCACGATGATGAACATATAGCGGGCATCGCCACGCAGGATGAGGATCGCGATCGGCACCCACGCGATCGGAGGAATGAACCGGAACGGCTCGAGGACGACCTTGAGAGCCCGGTAGAGGCCTGGCTTGAGCCCGAACGCGATCCCGAGCGGGATGGCGATGGCGCACGAGATCACAAAGCCGATGAGCACCCGCTGAATGCTGACGACGGCGTGCCGCAGGAGGCCGAGCCCGGCGATGTCTCCCTTCATGAGAACGTCCACCATCGCCCGCGCCACGGCGCGTGGGCCGGGTACGAAGTCCGAGCTCACGATCGCGCTGACGATGTCCCAGAGCAGCAGGAAGGCCGCCAGGATCAGCCCGTTCAGGCCGAGGTACCCTAGACGGGCGCGGACGTTCCACGCCGTCCGTGGCGCGGGCAGTGGCACCGTCTCGACGACCTTCTGAACAGCCACCGTCACGTCCGCCTTGCGCTACGGCTTCCAGCCTTCCGCTTTCAAGGCCTGTTCGGCCCTCTGGAGAAAGCTGTGATCGACGAGACTCCTGACATACTGGTCGGGATCCTTGACGGCGGTGCGCGCGATTTTCCCGCCGGCCAGCCCATCGTCGAGGGCGATACGGGAGCCGGCGAGGTCGACGTAGGGCTCGGTGAGGATGGCGCGCTTGAGCGACTCGGTAATGACGTTCTTGTCGAACCCGACGGTCTTGGCAAGGACGGTCGCCGCCTCATCCGGCTTGGCCTTGATGAACATCGCCCCTTTCAGGAGCCCACGGACGAAGCGGTAGACGAGATCGGGCTTCTCTTGAGCGAATTTCCGCATCGCCGCGAACTCGATGCTCTCCATCGACTCCGGACGCATGAAGTCCACGAGGTATTTGGCATTCCCTCTGGCCGCCGCCGCCGCCATCAGGGGCTCCCAGCCCGTCATGCACTCGATCTCGCCCTTGTCGAACATCGCGACCACGCTGGCCATGCCGACACCGTACACGTGCTGGATCGTGATGCCGTGCTTCTTGGCGAAGGCCGTCAGGTTGTCGTCATGGATGGTGCCGAGGCCCGGGGTGCCACAGCGTTTGCCGTCGAGTTGCTTGATGTCCGTGATCGACGGCTTCGCGACCAGGGGCGCGTTGCCCTTTGCAGTCGACTGCAGCACGACGATGTCGACGTTCTTGGACTTGCCGATCATCCACACGGTGATCGCCGCGCAGCCGATGTCTATCTCGCCGGCCGCCATGTGCTGGACCACCTGCGGGCCGTTCTGGACGAAGATCGGCTTGAACTTGATGCGCTCCTCCTCGAAGTAGCCCTTGGCCTCGGCGATGATCTGGGGTCCGCAGGGTAGCCCTGCGGGCTGGTAGACGCTGAGGCGGATGACGTCCGCCTCCTGGGCGGCCGCCGGTCCCGTGCCGAGCACGAGGGCAAGACTGATAAGAGCGAAGGCAATCCGGACGACGGCCCGCGTCAAGGTGGGCATCAGCACTTCCTCCTCTGAGGCCATACGACGTTAGACAAGCGACAGCGTTCTAAGGCCCATAGCTTGTGGTCGCCGTTCGAAATCGTCAAGGATTCCGTCAAGGACATCGAGGTCAGGAGGTTCTCGTCATCGCCGACAGGAAGGTTCCCCCTCCGCGCGGCGAATCGCGACGACGGTGACGCCGAAGCGCTCCGGAAGCCTGGCCTCGCGCAGGGACTGATCGGCAAACTCGTCCTGGGGCCCGACGGTCACCTCCCGGACCTCGGGCAGCCCCCGTCCGGCGTCGCGAGCGCGCTCGCCCGCACCCCCGATGGCATCCCGGAGACGCTCGAGGTAGGCGAGAAGGCTCTCCTTCGGCAGACCGAGGCGCCCGAGGGCATGGCGGATCGCGGTCAAGCCCGCCTCCAGCTCGGGCTGAATCACCTCGGTCGCCCCTGCACCGCGCAACCCGTCGCTGGCTTCACGGTGATGGACCCGGGCGAGAATCGGCACCGCCGGGTTGAGAGACCGCGCGGTGCGGACCGCCAGCCGCACCCGTTGATCGTCGGGGATCGCGACGATCACGAGGGCCGCGCGGGCCACGCCGGCGGCTTCGAGATGTCGCCGCTGGGCGGCGTCACCGAACAGGCACGGGATGCCGCGGGCGCGCAGGTCCTTGACGACGTCGGGATCCGATTCGATCACGACGTGGGTCAAGCCGAAGGTCTCCAGAGCCTCTCCGATGGCGCTGCCGACCCTGCCGAAGCCAGCAAGGACGACGTGGTTCCGGAGCCGATCCCCGGCGCCGGACACCGAGGGCGCCGGTGCCCGGGACGGCGCGAGCCGGACGCGACCGATCCATGCGTTCACGGCGCGAACGAGCGCGGCGTTCACCAGGATCGTCAGGAGCGACGCGGCGAGGGTCGTGTTGTAGACGTCGTGGCCGACGTGGCCCGCCCCCCGCGCGACCTTGACGAGGACGAACGAGAACTCGCCGATCTGCGTGAGGCCGACCCCGACGAGCACGGCGGTCGACCAGGGGTAGCCGAACACCCGCACGATCGCCGAGCGGATGACGAACTTGCCGACGAGGATCAGGGCGACCATGACGCAAAGCAACGGCAGGTGCGCGGCCAGGGCGCGCGGGTCGATCAGGGCGCCGATCGTGACGAAGAAGAGGGCGACGAAGGCGTCGCGGAGGGGCAGGAGCCGGGCCAGGGTCTCGTGGGCGTAGTCGGACTCGCTGATGATCAGGCCGGCGAGGAAGGCGCCGAGGGCCAGCGAGAGTCCGAGCGCCTGGGTGAGCGCGGCCGCGCCGAGCGCGACGGCCAGCGCCACGAGGAGAAACAGTTCCTGGTCCTGGGTCCGGGCCACGCGCGTCAGGAGATGCGGGGTGATCTTGACCGCGAGGTACAGGAACGGGACGAGGATCACGCCCGCCTTGACCAGCGCCACGCCGACGGCGACGAGACGGCTGCTCTCGAGCGCCGCCAGCGCGGGCATGAGAACGATCAGGACGACCACGGCGAGATCCTCGACGAGCGCGGTGCCGATCAGCAGGCGCCCGTGGCGGGAATGGAGCTCGCCGCGGTCGAGCAGCAGGCGCGCCAGGACCATCGTGCTGGCGATCGAGACGACGACGCCGACGGCCATGCCCTGCCGCGGCGGCCACCCGAGCATCGCGCCGACGCCGAGCCCGAGCCCGATGCAGAGCGCGATCCCGAGGGGCCCCCCGACCAGGGCGACCCATTTCACGCGGAGGAGATCCTTCAGCGAGAACTCGATCCCGATCGAGAACATCAGGAGAACCACGCCGATCTCGGCGAACACCTCGAACGTGCGGACGTCCGACACCGCCGGGCCCGGCGTGAAGGGGCTGATGAGCAAGCCGCCCAGCACGTAGCCGAGGACGAGGGGCTGGCGGGCGCGCCACGCGAGCGCCCCGCCGACGACCGCGGCGACGAACACGTACGCCAGGTCGCGGAAGACCACGGGGTCGGCTAGCATGGGGAGACCATGAATCCGATCTTCCGGTGGATTATGACCCACACGGCGGTGAAGAAGGTAGCTCGGCGGTGTCCCGCCTGCGGCGCGACGCAGCTCGTGGGGCGGGACAAGCCGGGCACGACCGTGCTGTGCCGGCGCTGTGGAGGCAGACTGCCCCCTGCGTCGAGGCCGGCCTAGCTCGTCGCGACCCTCCCCGCATGGAATTTCGAGAGCTCCTCTTCGGTCTCGCGATCGTCTGGCTCGCCGCGAAGCTGGCGGGCGAGGGCATGGAGCGCGTCGGCCAGACGGCCGTCCTCGGCGAGCTGCTGGCCGGGGTCCTCATCGGCCCGGGCGGGTTCCGGCTCGTCCACGAAACCGAGGTTCTCCATGCGCTCGCCGAGCTGGGCGTCCTGATCCTCCTCTTCGAGGTCGGGCTCGAGTCGGACCTCGACGAGCTGCTGGGCGCCGGGGCCCAGTCCATCCTGGTGGCGGTCGTCGGCGTCGCCGTCCCCTTCGTCGTCGGGTTCGCCCTCATGCGCGCGTGGGGGTACGCCCCGCTCTCGGCGGTCTTCGTCGGCGCGGCGCTGACGGCCACGAGCGTCGGCATCACCGCCCGGGTGCTCACCGACCTCGGCCGTCTCCAGGAGGCCGCCGCCAGGGTCGTGCTCGGCGCGGCGATCGTGGACGACATTCTCGGGCTGCTCATCCTCGCCGTCGTGACCGGCGTCGCCCAGGCCGGCGGCGTTTCCGTCCGAGACGTGGCATGGCTCTCGGGGAAGGCGCTCGTCTTCTTGATCGCGGCGATCGCGGTGGGGATTCGCCTCGCCCCGACCCTCGTCAGATGGGTGGGTCGAATGAAGGCTCGCGGGACGCTGATCGTCTACGCGGTGCTCTTCGCGGTCGTGCTCGCCGCGCTCGCCGACGTGATCGGGCTGGCGACGATCATCGGCGCCTTTGCCGCGGGGCTGATCCTGGCCCGGACCGAACGCCGGGAGCACGTCGAGGAACGCCTGAAGCCGGTGGCCGATCTCTTCGTGCCGATCTTCTTCGTGACGATCGGGATGAGGGTGGACCCGGGCGTGCTCAATCCCTTCGACCCCGACGGCCAGATCGTGCTGGCGCTCTCGTTGACGGCGGTCGCGGTTGTCTCGAAGCTCGCGGCGGGTCTCGCCGTCTACCGGCGCGGGGTTCGCCGGTGGCCGGTGGGGGTCGGCATGCTCCCGCGCGGCGAGGTCGGGTTGATCTTCGCCGGGATCGGACTGGCGGGCGGCGTCATCGGCGACGACCTCTACGCGGCGCTCATCGTGATGGTGATGCTCACCACGTTCATGGCCCCGCCGTGGCTCAAGGCGCTCTACGGGCGGCAGACGTAGATGCTGTTCTGGGGGCCCGGGGCGTCAACGACCTCGATCTCCCGGAAGCCCACCTCGCCGAGCATGCGCCGAGCGGTCTGCTCGCCCCACGCGGTGCCGAGCCCCAGGCCGCCCTCGGCGAGCGAGACGGTCATGCAGTGGAGCACGCTGATCCCGTACATGTACGGCGCGAACGGGTTGCCGATGTTGTCCTCGAGGTTGCTCGACGCCTTGGGCTCCACCATCAGGTAGATCCCGTCCGGCGCCAGCGCCGCGGCGATGCGCCGGAGCACCGCGGCCGGGTCCCGCTGGTCGTGGATCGAGTCGAACGTCGTGATCAGATCGAACTTGGGCTCGGGCGGCAGCGCGGTCGCGTCGAGGGCCTCGAAGCGGGCGTTCCCGAGTCCCATCGCCCGCGCCTCGGCCCGGGCCCGGGCGATCGCTTCCTCGCTCAGGTCGTAGCCGACGAAGGTCGAGCCCGGGTACTCGCGCGCCATGAGGTTGATGGCGTGTCCCGTGCCGCACCCGACGTCCGCGACCCGGATCCCGGCGGCGAGCCGCCCGGGAAGACCCTTCGCCGCGGGCAGGAAGCCCTTGATGAGGAGACCGTCGTAGAGGAGGCGCCAGGAGGCGTCCATGCCCTCGGTGAAGTCGGGTCGATACTCGGCGTAGGGGACGCCGCCACCCGCCCGGAAGCACTCGGCGACCCTCGACGCCCTCGCGGCGAGCATGGGCAGGAACTGACTGCCGGGCGCCAGGTTCCGGCTCGACGTTCCGGTCAGGCACAGCGCGTGCTCGGCCGGGAGCGTGAAGGTCTTCGACGAGGCGTCGTACTCCAGGACCCCGCCGGTCGCCATGGCGGCCAGCCACTCGCGGACGTAGCGCTCGTCGAGCCCGGCGCGCTTCGCGATCTCGTCGCTCCCGCCGGGGCCCTGGGCGAGGGCCTCGAAGAGCCCGGTCCTGTGACCGATCCCGACCAGCAGGGTCAGGATGCCGCTCGTGTAGAACCCGAAGATCTTGCGGGCGAAGTCCTGGACCCGCTTCCGGTCGATCGGTCGCTCCATCACGCTCTCCTTGTCCAGCGCTGACGTTCCCGCGCCGGCCGTGCCCGGGTGCCCGCCGCTACGGCCTCAGGGGTACCCGAGGCTTCTCCGGCTGCACGTGGCCGCACGCGCGGCAGGTGCGCAGGTCGACGCTCGCGTCGAAGCGCTCGATGGCGGAACGGAGCTCCTTCTCGATGTCCGCGACGTGCATGGTGACCTCGTGAAGCCGCGCGTCGCAGCGGTCGCAGAACCAGAGGAGCGATTCCGTCTCGTGGGGCTTCCGCTTGATCTCGACGACGAGGCCCCACGTGTGGGCGGGCCTGTGCGGGGAGTGCGGCGTGAAGGCCGGCACCAGGAGGAGCCCGCCCTCGCGGATGACCTGCTCGCGACGCGTGCCGTCCTCGATGGACTCGAGGACCATGTCGCCCCGGAGCATGTAGAAGATCTCGTCGGACGGGTCGACGTGGAAGTCGCGCCGGGCGTTCGGGCCGCGAATGATCATCGCGGTGAACTGCGAGGCCTCCCAGATGACCTTGTTCCCCACCGGCGGCTCGAAGGCCCGTCGGTTCTCTTCCACCCATCTCCAGAGGTCGAACGCGACCAGCGGCTCCATCGCGGTGTCGGGCTAGCGCTTGAGCTCGACGAGCACCTCGTGATAGCGCGTGCCGCTCGCGTTCCTCGCCGAGTGCGTGTCCCCCGCGGTACGGTAGTAGACCTTGCCCGCGTCGAGGGTGACGAGGTCGACCCGGCCGCTCGCGCGCGTCACCTCGAGGGTCGCGCCCTCGATCGGATAGAAGAGGTACTCGTGCTCGTGCGTGTGGGTGTCGATCGATTCCCCGGCCGCGAGCGTGAACTCCCAGACCTTCACGCGCTCGTTCTCGAAGATGAGCTTCGTCCCGACCTCGCCCATGCCTTCCTCCTCCGGCCTCGTGTCCGGCCGATTGCGTCCGGCTCGTCCCCGGCATCGTAGCATTCCGCGCGTCCCGGTCGTCGTGTCACCCCAGATGCACTTCGAGGTTACCCGATAGTTACCGTTGGTAACACACTTAATCAGATTGGATAGGGCAGTTGACCTAGGATGTATCTGGTGGTAACAATCACTGGCATGAACGCTGACGAGCTCAAGCGAATCCGCTTCGCCCTCGGACTCACCCAGGCTCAACTCGCGGACCTGCTCGGTGTTCGGCGCGTCACCGTCGCGAGGTGGGAGACCGGCATCCGAGGCATCTCGGAACCCGTCGCCCGGCTCGTGGAGCACATTCGTGCAGGGGAACTGGGAGTGAGCCTTGGCATCACCGGTCTCCGCGCATGAGGCCATCACTCGACACCGGAACGCTTCGACCGTGAGAGACGGGAGGCATCGACTGTGAACTCGGTCAGACGGATCTGGGAAAGGCACCGTAACGTGGTCATCGTTGGGATCGTGGCCCTGTGGGTGGTCGTGATCGGTCTCGTCTACGTCGGCGTCAACCGCCCCGCCGGGCCCCGGGCGGTCCTCCAGAAAATGCCCGCCACGCCCATCCAGGTGGCCGGGCTTCCCGTGACCTGAAACCTCACCCTGCCGATCGCCAGTCTGGCGATGCAGCGTGACCCCAAGGGCGGCACGGTCGTCGACGTCACGCTCGGCGAGGGCGCCGCCGAGTTCGCCAAGTACAGCGGCTGGCCCGAGCTGAAGGAGTCGTTCATGGCCTCGAAGATCCAGGCCGCCTACCTCCTGGCGCCGATGGCGATGGATCTCGCGGACAAGGGCATCCCGGCCAAGATCGTCGCGCTCGGCCATCGCTCCGGCGCCCTCATCATGGTGAAGGCCGATTCGCCGGTCAAGAGCATGAAGGACCTCCGCGGCCAGCGCATCGCGATCCCGAGCCGGTTCGCGGTGGACCACCTGTTCGTTCGCCGGATGCTCAAGCAGAGCGGGATGACGGTCAAGGACGTCGAGCTGGTGGAGATGCCTCCGCCCGACATGCCGTCCGCCCTTTACGCCGGGTCGGTCGCCGCCTACGCGACGGGCGAGCCGTTCGGCGCCGTGGCCGAGAAGGCCGGCTACGCGCGGCCGCTCTACATGACCCGCGACCAGTGGCCCAACTACATCTGCTGCGTGCTCACCGTCCGCGAGGAGCTGATCAAGACCAATCCGGCCCTCGTCCAGCGCCTCGTCAACCACGTCATGTCGGCGGGCGCGTGGCTCGAGGCGTCGGATGCGAACCGGACGCTGGCGGCGGAGATCGCGGCGGGCCCGACCCTCTTCAACCAGAAGCCCGAGATCCTCAAGTTCGTCCTGTCGAACCCGCGCGACCGGGTCACCTATGGCGACCTGCGCCTCGTCAAGGCGGAGTTCGACGAGATCATGCAGCTCATGCTCGAAGCCGAGATCATCAGCCGTCCGATCCCGTACGAGAAGTACGTGGACGAGACCTTCGCGCGGAATGCGAAGCAGGTCGAGGTGATCGTCAGCAAGCCGAACTGATCCCCGGCAAGGCGCTCCCGCGGGTGATCCGGTCGCTCCTGGCCTCTGTCCTGCTCTGTCTCGCGCTCCCGGCTGCGGTGGTCGAGGGCGCCGAGTTCAGGGGCGGCGCGTTCACCCCGCCGCGCCTCGCGCCGGACTTCACGCTCAGGGCCTCCGACGGCTCCGAGTTCCGTCTGAGCCAGCACCGGGGCAAGGTGATCGCGCTCGGCTTCGGCTATACCTTCTGCCCCGACGTGTGTCCGACGACCCTGGCCGAGCTGGCGCAGGTGCGCCAGCGGCTCGGCGAGGCCGCGCGCGGGATGCAGGTCGTCTACGTGACCGTGGATCCCGAGCGGGACACGGTCGATCGGCTCCGGATCTACACCGCCGCGTTCGACAAGACGTTCCTCGGGCTCACCGGGACTCCCGAGCAGCTCGCCGAGGTCCGGAAGGCCTACGGCGTCTCCGCGCAGAAGCAGGTGGTCGGCGGGACGTCGGCGGCGTACCTGATCCACCACTCGTCGTCCATCTACCTGATCGACCCGGCAGGCCGCCTCCGGGTCATGCTGCCCTTCGGGACGTCCATCGAGGACATGGCGCACGACGTCAAGCTCCTCTTGAGGAAATAAATGCGCATGCGAACTGCCGTGACGATCCTCGCCGCCCTCGGCGCCGTTCTCGTCGACGCGCCGGGACTCCCGGCGCAGGAGCCCCGGGTCCGGCTCGAGAACGCGTGGGCCCGGCGGGCCCCGATGATGGCCGGCGACGGTCAGGCCGGAGGGAAGACGGAGAGGGGGAACGGCGCCGTCTACGTTACCGTCGTCAACCGGGGGAAGGCGGCCGACAGCGTCGTCGCCGCCGCGACCGACGCCGCGGACAAGGTCGAGCTGCACGAGACGTACAACATGTCCGGCATGATGATGATGCGCCCGCTGCCGAAGTTCGACGTGCCGGCGGGCGGGAAGCTCGAGATGAAGCCCGGCAGCTATCACCTGATGCTCTTCGGCCTCAGGCGCGACCTCGAGCCGGGGGACACCGTGAAGGTGACGTTGACCCTCGAGAAGGCGGGCGCGCTGTCGGTCGACGCGCGGGTGCGATAGTCCCGATGCCCGGCCACGATCGCAGGCGGAGGCTCGGGTGGGCGCTGGGCGCGCTTGCGGCCCTCGTGCTCGGGGTGGCGGGCTGGGCGGCCTTCGCGCCGTTCGTCTCGGGCTCGCGGGAGCTCTCGTACGTGATCCCCGAGGGGACGGCGACCCGGCAGAAGGCGGACGCGAGCTTCGCCGTGCTTCCCTCGACGATCCGCCTCACGCTCGGCGTCCAGGACGTGCTGATCGTGCGAAACGAGGACGACGCGACCCACCAGCTCGGCCCGATTCTGCTAGCGCCCCGGCAGACGTACCGGATCCCGTTCCGGACCCCCTCGCGCTTCCAGTACGCCTGCTCGCTCCATTCGAGCGGGCAGCTCACGATCGTCGTCGAACCGACGCCGCGGATCGGTGCCGAGCGCCTCCTCTGGCGACTCGCGCGCGTCCGCGCTTGAACGGTCGCGCCGCGCGGGATACCCTGGGTCGAGAACGACGGGCGGCTCGCGGATGGAGACGCCCGGCGGAAAGGAGCGCGGAAATGAAGCTCCCCACGGCTCTCGGCATCGGCCTCGTGCTCGCGGTGATCTCCGTGGCGTCGCCGGCCTTCGCCTGCGACGCGGCGGGGCCGAACACCCACGCGGGCGTCGTCACTGGAATCGACGCGGCGAAGAACACGCTCACGCTCCGGGACGCGCAGACGGGCAAGAACCTCACGTTCCAGGCGCCTCCCGGGCTCCTGAAGGGTATCGCCCTCAAGGACCAGGTCACCGTCGGCTTCACCACCGAGGGAACGAGCCTCAAGGCGACGTCGGTGCGGAAGGCCGGCGGCTAGCCCGAGGGATCCCGATGAGGCGGGTTCTCCCCTGGCTCGCCGCGGCCGCGCTCGCCTGGCCCGGGGCCCTCGAGGCCCAGGCGCCGAAGCACGTGAAGGTCCTCGTGGAGTTCCGGGGCCCGCGGGCGGAGGATCGCCAGGCGGTGGAGGGGAGCGGGCGCGTGGTGATCACCGAGAAGGGGAGCGCGCGTGCCTCGGGCAGCGTGAGGCTCGAGGGCAAGGAGACCCGCCGCACGCAATCGAGCGGGATCTTCACGATCGTCCCGGACGGCGGCGAGGCGACCCTCACCGTCGCCACCCAGGTCCCGTACTCACAGGTGGTGTTCTACCAGGACTACGCGACCGGCCGGGGGTACGTCGCGAGCGGGGTCCACTTCAAGGACGTGGGCACCTCGCTCACGGTGCGGGCCACGGTCCTCCCGGACAGCCAGGTGAAGGTCCGCCTGACGCCGAGGATCAGCTACTTCTCCGCGGGCGGCTCCGGCGTCATCGAGCTGACCGAGGCGTCCACCGAGCTCGTCGTGGCCAGCGGGCGCCCGCTCGTCATCGGGGGCGCCACGACCGAGACCCACGAGGTGACGCGTCAGATCTTGGGCGTGAGCGAACGACGCGCCACGGCCGACACCACCGTGACGCTGACGGCGACGATCCAGTAGAGCAGCCGCGCCCCGTCACTCGGCGCCCAGGGCCTTCGCCGCCCGGCTGTAGTCGCGCGGCCCGACCCACAGGATGGCGCCGTAGCGCCCGACGCCCGCGCACACGGCGTCGAGCGCGGTCACGTTGATCCTGGCCTGGGCGAGCCGCTCGAGAACCTCCGCGATGGCGCCGACCCGATCCTCCCCCTGGATCACGAACCCGCGCTTGGGTCCGACGACCTTCCACTTGAGCTGCTTCGCGACGGCCCGGAAGGCGCCGGGATCGGCGGGCACGAAGTCCAGCTGGGCCCGCCTCCCGCTGCCGGGGAAGCCGGAGTAGGCGAGCAGGTTCACCCCGGCGTCCCGCAGCGCCCCGAGCCGGCGCGCGCCCTCGCCCGGCTTGTCGGGGACGTGAACGTAGAAGTACTCGACCTTCCGCACCGTGTCGGTCATGGCGACCTCCTTCACGCGTTCGCCGCGATAATGTTCCACCCCCGAGCGTTCCGCAAGGTAGGATCCCCCCGTGGTCTCGGGACCCGTGATCGCTCGCGGCGCCGGGCTCGTCGTCCTCGGGTACCTCGGCTGGGTCGTGATGGCCCGCGGCCTCACCGCGTCCTCCGCGGGCGCCGTCCTCGCCGTCATCGACGGCGCGAACTTCATCTTCCACGAGGCGGGGCACATCCTCTTCATGTTCTTCGGCGACTTCCTCCAGGCGCTCGGGGGCTCGTTGACCCAGGTGGCGATCCCTGCCATCTGCGCCCTCTACTTCCTGAGCTCCCGCGAGCGCGCGGCCGCCGCCGTGACCCTCTTCTGGACGGGAGAGAGCATCACCCACGTCGCGATCTACATCGCGGACGGGCGGCTGACGCGGCTCCCCCTCCACGGCGGCCCCGGCGTGATTCACGACTGGAACTACCTGCTGACGCGGCTCGGCCTGGTCGCCTACGCCGAGACGCTCGGCGGGGTCGCCCTGGCCGTGGGCCTCCTGACCATCGTCGGCGCGCTGGGCCTCCTGGCCGTCGATCTCCTCGGCGGGATGAGGCAAACGGATCACCCGCGGCCGATGTCGTTGACAAGTGATCTGGCCGCTCGCGTTTGACAAGTGATTTGTCCGTTTAGCGCAAGGCGACCTGACGCCCAGTGGCCGAAAGTTCAGTCCGGCGGCGGCCGCCAGGCGAGCGAGGGGCCCCGCGTGCATTCGGTGGTGTCTCGGTCCTGAGCCGGCGGTGGACCGGAAGACGAGGGCCTACGAGGCGCGGAGCGCCACGTTGGCCAGGGGGGCCGCCCTGTTGATACCCCCTCCGCGAGGCCTTTTCGGCCTTCCGCA
>JACQWC010000257.1 GCA_016209635.1 Candidatus Rokuibacteriota bacterium
GGGTGGCCGTCCCCGGGGCGGCCATGGCGGCGGCAGCCGACGGGCTCACCTAGCGTCCCGCCGCCTGCTCGCCCCGGAGGGTCATGCAGGTGCTGGACGCGCGCGCGACGAGGCCCTCCTTGTCGTCCAGCACGTCGCACTCGACCAGGCCGACCGTCCGCCCGCCCTTGACAACGCGGCCCGTCGCCACGAGCCGGCCGGTGCGGACCGGCTTGAGGAAGTTAATCTTCAGCTCGAGGGTCGTGAACGTCTCGTGACGCGGCCCGTCACGGAGTCGAGCCGTCGTCGCAGCCTCCGGCGGACCCGGTGGCCGGCTCGGAGGCGGATGCCTTCGTCCGCGGCCTCCTGGAGCAGTGGCTCGCCTCGAAGTAACAACTCGCCAACGCCGCCTCGCGACTCGGATCGCACTCGCACCGAGACATCCGGCGGGACCCGTCGTGGAGGAGAGCCTCTTCGTCTGTAATGGCCATGTCAAGTTCATCACGCCCCACCGCCACCATCTGATACACTGGCGATCCGTGAAGGCCGCGCTGTCCGACATCCTCGTCGTCGATCTGACGACCGTCCGCAGCGGTCCCACCTGCACGAAGATCCTCGCCGACTTCGGCGCCGACGTGGTGCGGGTCGAGCGGCCGGGCGACGCGGGTCGCGACCGCGTCTTCTTCGATCAGGCCGACCTCCAACGCAACAAGCGCAGCATGGTGGTGAACCTCCAGTCGCCGAAGGGCGTCGAGATCGTGCGGACGCTGGCGGCGCGGGCCGACGTCGTCGTGGAGAACTACCGTCCCGACGTCAAGCACCGCCTCGGCGTCGACTACGCGACGCTCTCGCGCGACAACGCGCGTCTCGTCTACGCGAGCATCTCGGGGTTCGGCCAGGACGGGCCGTACCGCGACCGGCCCGGGTACGACCAGATCGTCCAGGGGATGTCCGGCCTGATGTGGCTCACCGGCACGCCCGAGAGCGCGCCGCTCCGCGTCGGCATCCCGATCGGCGACCTGCTCGCGGGGTACTTCTGCGCGATGGGGATCTTCGTGGCACTCCTCGAGCGCCAGGTGTCCGGCCGCGGCCAGGAGGTGGCGACCTCGCTCCTCGAGGCCCTCACGGGGAGCCTCTCCTTCCAGGCCGTCAAGTACCTGAACACCGGCGAGGTGCCGCCCCCCGTCGGGAACCACCACCCGCTGACCGCGCCGATGGGCGTCTACCGCGCGCGGGACGGGTTCATGAACCTGGCCGTCGGGAACGACGAGATGTGGGCGCGGCTCGCTCGGGTGCTCGACCTCGGCGACGTCGCGGAGGACCCGCGGTTCGCCCGCGGGCCCGCGCGCGTCAAGAACCGCGCGGCCCTCGACGCGATCCTGCTCGAACGGCTGGCCGAGCGGCCCGCCGCAGAGTGGACCGAGAGACTGAACGAGGCGGGCGTCGCGTGCGGCCCCATCTACACCGTGGATCAGGTCTTCGCGGACCGGCAGGTGAGAGCGGCCGGGCTCGTCCACGAGCAGGAGCACGCGGCGTTCGGCCCCGTGAAGGTGCTCGGGCTGCCGCTCCGGCTCAGCCGCACGCCGCCCACCGTGCGCACGCCCGCGCCCGTGCCCGGCGCCCACACGCGCGAGATTCTCGAGGGGCTCGGGTACTCGGTCCCGGAGATCGACGCCCTGGCGGAGGCCGGGGTCATCGAGGTGACGAAATGACGGATATCCTGGTCCAGCAGGATGGTCCGATCGCGACGGTCGTCTTCAACCGGCCGAAGCTGCGGAACGCGATCAGCCTCGCGATGTGGACGGAGCTGGGGCGCGTGACGGACGGCCTCGCGAAGGACGACTCGGTGCGCGCCGTCGTCTACCGCGGCGCGGGTACCCAGGCGTTCGCGTCGGGCGCCGACATCTCCGAGTTCAAGGAGCACCGCAAGGACACGGAGACCGCGCTTCGCTACAACGCCCAGACCGCGGCCGCCTACACGGCCATCCGCGAGTGCGCCAAGCCGACCGTCGCGATGATCTTCGGCTTCTGCATGGGCGGCGCGATGGCGGTGGCGATGGCGTGCGACCTGCGCTTCGCCGCCGAGGGGTCGAAGTTCGGCATCCCGGCGGCGCGCCTCTCCATCATCTACGGCGCCGATGCGGTCGGCCAGCTCGTGGACCTCGTAGGGCCGGCCTCCGCGAAGGACATCCTCTACTCGGCGCGGACGGTGGACGACCGCGAGGCGCTCGCCATGGGCTTCATCCAGCGGCTCCTGCCGGCGGGCGAGCTCGAGCGTTATACGTATGAGTATCTGGGAAAGGTCGCCGACAACGCACCGATATCGGTGCGAGGCGCCAAGCTGACGATCGAGTCGTATCTCCTCGGGCTGACGGAGGAGCGCCGGAAGAAGCTGAAAGCGCTGTCGCTCGAGGCGTTCGAGAGCGAGGACTACAAGGAGGGGACGCGGGCCTTCCTCGAGAAGCGGCCGCCCAGATTCCAGGGCCGGTAGTGCGCCTCGCGTTCCTCAGCTCCACCCCCCCGAGCGCGACCGAGGGGAGCGGGACCTTCGTGAGCCTCGACGGCCTCGCCCGCGGGCTCGGGCGGCTCGGCCACGAGGTCACCCTCCGAGCGCTCCGCGTCCGGACCCGCTTTCACACGCTGGACCGCTGGCTCTACAACGCGGGCCTGGCCCTCGCCCCACCCTCGGCGGATGTCGTGGGGGGGGTCGACCTCGACGGGTTTCTCTGGGCCCGACGCGGGCGGCGGCCGCCCTTCGTGGTCGCGCTGAAGGGCGTCATCGGCGATGAGCTCCGGAACGAGCGGGGCTGGGTGCGCGCGCTCCTCAGCGTCCAGGCGCGCTGGGAGCGGCTGAACGCCCTGCGCGCCGATCGCGTGATCGTGCCGAGCCGGTACTCGGCGGGGGTCGTCCGCAACCTCTACGGCGTTCCCCCGGCGAGGATCGCCGTGGTCCCGGATCCGATCGATCTCGCCGAGTGGCGCCGCCGCTTCGCCGCGGTCCCGCCCGTCCACCCCGAGCGGCCGCGGGTCCTCAGCGTCGCCCGCATGTACCCGCGGAAGCGGCTCGAGGACCTGCTCCAGGCGGCCCGGATCCTCCGGGAGCGAATCGGGGAGGTCCAGATCCGCATCGTAGGAGAGGGTCCGGAGTCCGGCCGGCTGCGGGGTCTCCACGCGCGGCTGGGCCTGGGCGACACCGTCGCCTTTCTCGGCGAGGTGTCCCGGGGTACCTTGGCGGTAGAATATGCGCGGGCCCGCTGCTTCTGCCTCCCCACCGTCCAGGAGGGCTTCGGCCTCGTGTTCGCGGAGGCGATGGCGGCGGGGCTCCCGGTGGTGGCGTGCCGCGCGGCGGCCGTGCCGGAGATCGTGGTCGATCGCCGAACGGGGTTGCTCGTGAGTCCACACAGTCCCGGGGAGTTGGCCATGGCCGTCGAGACGTTGCTCGTGAACGAGAGCCTGGCCAGAGAGCTGGGCGAGGCGGGTCGCCGGTGGGTCGAAGAGTTCGATCTCGAGCCGGTCGCGCGGCGCTTCCTGGAGGCAGTGCCCCTGTGAGCTCGGTCGCGTACAGCACCCGGCGGTTCACCTTCTCCGCGGCGCATCGCTACCGGGTGGAGGGATGGACCGACGAGCAAAACGAGCGTGCGTTCGGTCGCCTCACCGTCCCCCACGGTCACAACTACACCCTCGACGTGACCATCCGGGGCGCGCTCGACGAGCAGACCGGCATGGTGATCGACCTCGGCGAGCTGAAGCGCGTCGTGGGCGAGACCGTGATCGACCGCTTCGATCACGCCGATCTCTGCGCCGACCCGCTGTTCGCGAACCGCGTGGCCACGACCGAGAACATCGCCATCGTCGCATGGGAGCTGCTGGCCCCGAAGCTCGGGCCCGACCGGCTGTGGCGGGTCCGCGTCTGGGAGGATCCGACGCTCTACGTCGAGTACGGCGGGCCCGGCCGGTGACGGGGAACCGGGTCGACGTCACCCGCGTCTACCACTTCAGCGCCGCCCACCGGCTCGAGAGCCCGGCGCTCTCGCCGGAGGCGAACGCCACGCTCTACGGCCTGTGCCACCGGCCGCATGGCCACAACTACTACGTGGAGGTGACGGTGACGGGCGCTCCCGACCCCCTCACGGGCATGGCCGTGGATCTCGGCCGGCTCGACACTGTCGTGCGCCGGTCGCTGCTCGACCAGGTCGATCACCGCGTGCTCGAGGAGGCGTTGCCGCTCCGGGGCGTGGTCACGACCGGGGAGGGCCTGGCGCGGGCCTTCTGGCGCCTGCTGGCGCCGGCCGTCGGACCGGGCGCGCTCACCCGGATCGCGGTCGTCGAGACGGCGAAGAACCGGTTCGAGTACCGAGGCGAGGACCGATGATCGCACCGCTGATCAAGCAGCTCCTGAAGGAGCTCGGCGAGGACGCGCAACGGGAAGGACTCGAGCGGACGCCCGAGCGGGTCGAGAAGGCGTTCCGCTACCTGACCTCCGGCTACGAGAAGAACGTGGAGGAGATCCTGAACGACGCGCTCTTCGTCGAGGACTACGACGAGATGGTGGTCGTCAAGGACATCGACTTCTTCAGCCTCTGCGTTCCCAGCAAGCAGATCGTCAACGCGGTCGGCGGTGCGAAGCCTGCTCGGCTCGTGAAGGTCGGCGACCGCCTTTGGACGCTCGACCGCGGTTATCTGAAGGAGACGGTGGTCACGACAGTCACGTCTCGGAAGACGCGGGAGATCGTCGAGGTCAGGACCAGAGGCGGTCGCGTCCGACTGACACCGGACCATCCCGTGATGACAGAGTCCGGCTGGCAAGAGGCGCAGGACCTGCGGGTTGGGACCAGGGTCGAGTGGATCAATCCCAGGTCGCTGTGTCGAACGCCGTACCGGCCACAGCCAGGCTACGCCCTAGGCTATGTACTCGGCGCCGTGGCCGCGGACGGGAGCATCCAAGATGGCCGCTGCGTGGCGCTCATCGTGAAGGATCGGCGCTTTGCAGAGAAGTACCGCACGACGCTCACGGAGGCTTTCCCAGGCTCGGCATCCAAGATCGAGTCGGTCGCTGTGCCTTCTGGTTTCTTGCGACGAGACACATCGATGTTCCGCGTGCGCATCGTGTCGCGGGCCATTGCCGAGAAGTTGTGTCGCTGGCTCGGCGTGTCGGAGGAGGGCGCGAGGAGCAAGACGAAGTCCTTTGTGTTCCCGCGGGTGGTCACGTCATCACAAGAGATGATGCAGGGTTTCCTCGATGGCTACTGCGACGGCGACGGCTACGCTGTCGGATCCAGCGCAAAGTATATCGTCAGCTCAAACCAGAGGTTTTTGACTGCGCTGGCGGATTATCTCGAGACGCCGCTCAAGAAGACGGGAACTGGTGGCACGGCGAGGGTCTATGTATCGAGCCACTGGCATCAGGCGGGTTGGTACGGAAAGCACGGGTTCCGTTCGCAGAGTGACTTCTACGTCCCGGTCGACAGCACCTATGCGACCGTCATGGAGGTCCGCCGGCTCCCTGGCGCGAAGAAGCCGCATACGGTCTACAGCTTCAAGTGCGAGCCGTATTCAACGTTCCTGGTCGGCGGTCACCTCACCCATAATTGCGATCATCACCTTCTGCCATTCTTTGGCAAAGCCCACATCGCGTACATGCCTCGCAGGAAGATCGTCGGGCTCTCGAAGATCCCGCGGCTCGTCGAGATGTACAGCCGCCGATTGCAAGTTCAGGAGCGGCTGACGACGCAGATCGCGAACACGCTGAACGAGGCGCTTCAGCCGCGCGGCGTCGCGGTCGTCATGGAGGCGATCCACCTCTGCATGCTGATGCGCGGGGTGGAGAAGCAGAACTCGAAGGCGGTGACCTCGGCGATGCTCGGGGCGTTCCGCGACCGGCCGGAGACGCGCGCGGAGTTCATGGAGCTGATCAAGTCGGGCCGGGGGCTCCAGATATGAGCGCCGCCCGGGGCGCGCTCGCGGGGCAGGTCGCAATCGTCACCGGCGCGGGCCGGGGCATCGGCCGCGCTGTGGCGGAGGCATTCGCCCAGGAGGGTGCGGCCGTCGTGCTCGCGGCGCGATCGAGGCAGCAGCTCGCCGAGGCCGCGGCCGCGATCAAGAGCGGCGGCGGGCGGGCGCTCGCGATCCCTACCGACGTCACGCAGGACGCCGCCGTGGCGGCGCTCGTGGAGCAGACGGTCGCCGAGTTCGGGCGCCTGGACGTGCTGGTGACGGCCGCGGGCACGGCGTCCTTCGGCCCCGTGGCCGGGACGAAGCCCACCGACTGGGACGCGATGCTCGCGGTGAACTTTCGCGCGGTGATGGTCTGCTGCTGCGCCGTCCTACCGGTGATGCTCCAGCAGCGCCGAGGAACGATCGTGAACGTCGCCTCCGTGGCCGCACAGCGCTTCATCCCCGGTGCCGCCGCCTACGCGGCGACGAAGGCGGGCGTCGTCGCCTGGAGCCGCGTGCTCCGCGAGGAGGTCCGCGCCGAGGGCGTGCGCGTCGGCGTGCTCGTGCCCGGCGCTGTCGATACGCCGCTCTGGGACGCGGTCCCGAACGCGCCCGACCGCGCGCGCATGCTGAGGGCCGAGGAAGTGGCGCGGGCCGCGGTGCTCATGGCGACGCTGCCGCCCGGCGCCTCGCTGGAAGAGCTGACGCTGCTGCCTGCCGGCGGCATCCTGTGATACCATCTCCAGTAGGGCGTTTGATTCAGGAAGATTCGTGACGGGGAGGATGGCATGGTGACTCTGACTGAAACCGCGGCGAAGAAGGTGGCCGACCTCCGCCTGGAGGAAGGCAAGCCCGAGTGGGGTCTCCGCGTCCGCGTCGTCGGCGGCGGGTGCTCCGGGATGAGCTACGAGCTCGGGTGGGAGGACCAGGAGACCGCGGATGACAACGTGATCGAGGCGCAGGGCATCAAGGTCTTCATCGATCCCCACAGCGCCCCCTACCTCGCGGGCAGCGAGATCGACTACGTCGACAACAACATGCTGGGCGCCGGCTTCGCGATCAAGAACCCGAACGTCAAGTCCAGCTGCGGCTGCGGCCAGTCTCACCGCTTCTAAGCCCCGGGCCCCGTTGTGCGCATCCGGGTCCGTCTCTTCGCCCGGTACCGTGAGGCTACCGGGCAAGAGCGGCTCGAGGTCGATCTCCCGGAGGACGGGACCGTCGAGTCGGCGTGGGCGGCGGTCGTCGAGCGCTACCCGGAGCTCTCCCGCTTCCGTCCCTTCACCCTCTTCGCGGTCGCCGAGGACTATGTGCCTCCGGACCATCGGCTCAGGGCGGGCGACGAGGTGAGCCTCTTTCCTCCCGTGAGCGGCGGCGCGTCCGACATCTACCGGGTCGTCGAGGAGCAGCTCTCGCCGGACGTGGCGGCGGCGGCCGTCGACGATCCGGGCGCCGGCGGGATCGTGATCTTTTCGGGCGTCGTGCGGAACGAGAGCGGCGGGCGCCCCGTGAAGTTCCTCGACTACGAGGCCCACGCGCCGATGGCCGAGGCGAAGATGCGCGAGATCGGCGAGGCCGTGCGGGCCCGCTGGCCGGGCGTCAAGCGCGTCGCGATGCTCCATCGCGTCGGACGGCTCCAGATCGGGGAGCCGAGCGTGCTCATCGCGGTGTCGGCGGCGCACCGGGCGGAGGCCTTCGAGGCCTGCCGGTACGCGATCGACATGCTCAAGGGCAGGGTGCCCGTCTGGATGAAGGAGCACTTCGAGGACGGGGAGGTCTGGGTGGGTCTCGGGGGCGGCTAGGTGAGCCTGCTCCCTGCCGTCGCCGCCACCATTCGCCGCCACGCGATGCTCGCTGGCGGCGAAACCGTCCTGGTCGCCGTCTCGGGCGGCGCCGACTCGGTGGCGCTGCTCCACCTGCTCGTGACGCTCCGGCCCGCGTGGCGACTCACGCTCCACGTCCTGCACGTCGACCACCGGCTCCGTGCCGACTCCGCCCGGGACGCGGAGTTCGTCCGCTCGCTCGGCCTCCGGCTCGGGGTGCCGGTCGACGTGACCGCGGTGGAAGTTCCCGCCGGCGGTTCGCTCGAGGCCGCCGCCCGGGCGGCGCGCCACGCGGCGCTCGAGGCGTGCGCCGAGCGCATCGGCGCCGGGCGCATCGCGCTCGGCCACACCGCCGACGACCAGGCGGAGACCGTCCTGATGCGGGTGCTCTCGGGCGCCGGGCTGCGCGGCCTCGCGGGCATCCCCGCCGTGCGCGGGCGCATCATCCGTCCGCTCCTCGAGACGCGGCACGCGGCCCTGGTGGCCGAGCTCACGCGCGCCGGGCTCGCCTGGCTCGAGGATCCCTCGAACCGCGACCCGAAGTTCCTCCGGAACCGGATCCGCCATGACCTCCTGCCCTTCCTCGCGGCCGAGTACAATCCGGACATCGTCGGCGCGCTGACCCGCGCGGCAGCCGCGGCGCGCGAGTCGGTCGATGCCCTGGAC
Source organism: Candidatus Rokuibacteriota bacterium (assembly GCA_016209635.1). Classification (GTDB taxonomy): domain Bacteria; phylum Methylomirabilota; class Methylomirabilia; order Rokubacteriales; family CSP1-6; genus JACQWC01. Next base: position 8,400 of record JACQWC010000257.1, read on the forward strand.
CGCGTCGCGACCGGGGCGCTCGAGCGCCTGGCGAGCCACGGACCCGAGGGCATCACGCTCCCCCTCGACGGGCTCCGTCGGCTCCCCGCGCCGGTGGCGGCCGAGACGCTCCGCCAGGCGGTGGCACGGCTCGGCAGCCGCGGGCCGCTCCGGGCCTGGGCCCATCGGATCCTCCTCAGAACCCTCGCGAGCCCGCCGCCCCGCCGCCCGTTCATTCTCGCCGGCGTCACCGTCGAGGTGAGCACGGGGCAGGTCCGCCTGGCGACGCGGTCGCTCCCCGCCCTCGAGCCGCGCGTCGTGGCGGTTCCGGGGCTCACGCCGCTCCCGGAGATCGGGCTCGTGCTCGGCGCGACGCTGGTGGACGCCGCCGCGTACGCGACTCCACGCGACCCCCGCCGGGCCGCCTTCGACGCTGATCTCACGCCTGAACCCCTCGTCGTGCGCGCGCGCCGGCGGGGCGACCGCTTCTCGCCGTTCGGCGCCCCGCCCCGCCGTCTCAAGACGTTTCTCATCAACGCGAAGGTGCCGCGCTGGGAGCGTCGGCGGCTCCCCGTCGTCGAGGCGGGCGGCGCGATCGTGTGGCTCGGCGGGCTCAGGCGAAGCAGCCTGGCGCCTGTCACTCGCGACACGCGGCGCGTCCTCCAGCTCGAGCTGATCCCGCTGGCGGAGTAGCGTCCCCGCCGATACAATTCGCCCGGGGGTACCCATGCGAATCCTTCTCGCCCTCCTCCTCGTACTCCTTCCGGCCCTTCCCGCCACGGCGCAGCCGCGGCGCGAGGAGCCCAGGGTCGACCCGCGCGCGGTGCTCCGCGCGATGGAGGAGGCCTTCACGACCGTTGCCGATCGGGTGATGCCGTCCGTCGTCAACGTCTCGACCGTCCCCAAGCCCGGGGTGTCGGGGCCGCAGGGGGAAGTTCCCGAGCGCTTCCGCGAGTTCTTCGGCGAGGAGTTCGAGCGGTTCTTCCGCCGCCGGCCGCCGCGCGAGGAACCGCGCGCGACCGGCTCGGGCGTCATAGTGGATCCGAACGGATACATCTTGACGAACAACCACGTCATCGAGAACGCTCAGGAAATCATCGTGCGACTCTCCGACGCGCGGAAGTTCACGGCCCGGCTCGTGGGGCGCGATCCGAAGACGGACCTCGCCGTGCTCAAGGTCGACGCGCCGGGTCCGCTGCCGACCGCCGAGCTGGGCGACTCGGACCAGCTCCGCGTCGGCCAGTGGGCCATCGCAATCGGGAACCCGTTCGGCCTCGACCGGACGGTCACGGTGGGCATCATCTCCGCGACCGCCCGGACGCGGGTGGGCGTGGCGACTTACGAAAACTTCATCCAGACGGACGCGTCGATCAACCCCGGCAACTCGGGCGGGCCGCTCCTCAATCTCGACGGTCGCGTGATCGGGGTGAACACCGCCATCGTCGCCGCCGGCCAGGGCATCGGCTTCTCGATCCCCATCAACATGGCCAAGGAGGTCATGCGCCAGCTCATCGCGCAGGGGCGCGTCGTGCGCGGCTGGCTCGGCATCGTCATCCAAGACGTGACGGACGAGCTGGCGGGGAGCTTCGGCGTCCGCGAGCGCCAGGGCGTGCTCGTGGCGGACGTGATGAAGGGTGGGCCGGCGGAGGCGGGCGGCCTCAAGCCCGGCGACGTCATCGTCGAGTTCGGCGGCGTGCCGATCAAGGAGGTGCCGGACCTGCAGCGACGGGTGGCGGCCGTCACCCCCGGAGCGCCCGTCGCGGTCAGGGTCATCCGCGACCGGAAGCCCGAGGTGCTCACCATCACCCTCGGTGAGATGCCCTCCGACGAGCCGGTCGCGGCCGCCGGGGCGGGCGAGGAGAAGTGGGGGCTCAAAGTCGAGCCCGTCACCGGCGACGTGGCGCAGCGCCTGAATCTCCCGGTCGCCGGCGGCCTCCTCGTCACCGAGATCGTCTCGGGGAGCCCGGCCGAGAAGTCCGGCCTCCGACCCGGCGACGTGATCCTCGACGTCAATCGCCAGACCGTCGGTGACGCGGCGTCGCTCGCGCGCGCGCTCGCGGCGCTCGGGCCCGGCGACTCGGTGCCGATCCGCGTCTACCGACAGGCCGGCGGCGGGCGCAACGAGTACCTGGTCTTGGAGCGCCCGGCCGGCCCATGATCGACGACGGGCGGAAGCCCGCGCTCCGCGGCACCGTCCTGGTGGTCGACGACGAGGAGGGCGTCCGCGCGTCCGTCCGCGCGATCCTCGAGGAGACCTGCGAGGTCCTCGAGGCCGAGAACGGCGCCGAGGCGCTCGAGGTGCTCCGGGCGCGCGAGGTCGACCTCGTGATGCTCGACCAGCGGCTGCCCGGCGACGCCGGCATCGACATCCTGCCGCGCATCAAGGCGGCCGATCCGTCGACGATCGTGGTCCTCGCCACCGCCGTGCGCGACGTGCGGACCGCCGTCGAGGCGCTCCGGCGCGGCGCGTACGACTATCTGACCAAGCCGTTCGACGTCGACGACATCCTCCTCCTCGTGGAGCGTGCGCTCGAGAAGCGGGCGCTCGAGCGGGAGGTGCTCCGCCTCCGGTCGGCGCTCTCGGGCGGCGACTTCCAGGCGTCGAGCGGCTTCGAGGGCATGATCGGGCGCCACCCGGAGATGGTCCGGATCTACCAGCTCATCGGCCAGATCGCGCCGACCCCGACGACCGTCCTGATCACCGGGGAGAGCGGCACCGGCAAGGAGCTGATCGCGCGTGCGATCCACCGGCAGAGCCCACGCCGGACCCAGCCGCTCATCGCTGTCAACGTCGCCGCGATCCCGGACACGCTGATCGAGTCGGAGCTGTTCGGTCACGAGAAGGGCGCGTTCACTGGGGCGCACGCCCGGAAGCTCGGCAAGTTCGAGCTGGGCCACGGGGGCACCGTGTTCCTCGACGAGATCGGGTCGCTCCGCCTCGACCTCCAGGCGAAGCTCCTGCGCGTGCTCCAGGAGCGCGAGATCGACCGCGTGGGCGGCCTCCGGCCGATCCAGGTGGACGTCCGCGTCCTTGCGGCGACGAACCTGAATCTCCGGCAGGCGGTGAAGGAGCGGGCGTTCCGCGAGGACCTTTACTACCGGCTGAACGTGGTCCCGCTCCACGTGCCACCGCTGCGCGAGCGCCGCGAGGACATTCCGTTCCTCGTCGAGCACTTCGTGCGGAAGATCGCCCGCGAGTGTAACCGCGACGTGCGCGGCGTCTCGCAGGGGGCGCTCGAGGTGCTCACGCGCTACGACTGGCCGGGGAACGTGCGCGAGCTGGAGAACGTGATCCACCGGGCGGTCGTGCTGGCCGCGGGGCCGGTCGTCCAGCTCCAGGACGTTCCGCTCGACGTCGCGATGCCCGAGACCGGCTCGCGGCTCGGGGAGGACAGTGGGCTGCCGCTCCGGGAGGCCTGCGACCAGTTCGAGCGCCAGTACGTCCTGCGCGTGCTCGAGCGGGTCCAGTGGAACGTGAGCCGTGCGGCGCGACTCCTCGGCGTCCACCGGAACACCGTCCTCGCGAAGCTCTCGGGCTGGGGCGTTCAGCGACCGGGCGCGGCGGACGGGCGCAGCGCGTCGCTCTGAGCGCGTCGCGCCGGCAGGCACCGGTCGTCGATCAGGCGCCTCCGGCGAGCAGCGCGTAGACCGCCGACCAGAGCCTTCCGAGGTCACCGAGCTGCCACCACCGACCGCCGGCGCCCTCGACGTGTTCGACCACGCCGACGAGGACGAGCGTCGTGCGCTCCGGCCGCGCGGCGGCGAGACGCAGGCTCTCGGTGTACGGCACGGCGATGTCGGCGCGGCCGTGGACGAGGATCAGGCGCCCCGGAATGTCCCGGGCGACCCTGAGCGGCGAGAGTCGCTCGAGGAGCGCCTTGACGTCGGGCGGGAGATCCACGAGTAATCTCGCGACGCGCGCGGGGTCGCGTGTGGCCAGGGCGCCTCGCGCCGGCGCGTCGAGGAGGTCGGCGTTGGCCTCGACGAAGGCCCGCACGACGTCGGGCGGATGGACGGCGAGACCCCGCACGCCGCCGTACGCGTACTCGCCCGTGAGATAGAAGCGGATCAGCTCGAGCGCCGACGCGTACCCGCCGAGGCTCAGCACCGTCGTGATGCGATCGCGGACCCGCGGGTCGGCCGCGGCGAGGAGCGCGGGCCCCGCGCCCACGCTCACCCCCACCAGGACGGTCGGCCCGCCGCGCGCGGCCACCGTCGCGACCACGGCCTCGACGTCGGGGGGCCGGAGTCGCCCCCGCGTGAGCCCCGGGATCGTGGGCACCGCAACGTCGAAGCCCGCGCGGGCGAGGAGGACCGCCGCCCGGCGGAGCCGCGGGTCGTCCTTGCCCTCCGGAGCAAAGCCATGCACCAGCACGAGCGGGGCGCCAGCCACGAGCCGGTCGAGCGTGTAGAGGTCCACCGCGGCGCCGGGCACCGGGAGGTCCCGGCGCTCGGGAGCCGCGGTCAGGGACGAGAGCGCCGGGATGCGGCCGTCGCTCAGGAACTCGGCGAGGAACGCGCCCGCGGCCAGCATGGAGCACGCGGCGGGTGCGAGCGGAGCGGTGAGGCCGAGGGCCAGGAGGAAGGTGGCGAGACGGGCTACTTCCGGTTGACGCACTTCACGAGGCGCCACCCGTCGAACATGTTCACCTTCACGATCAACTCCGGGGTGAGGCCGACCTGGGAGAGGAGCGGCCCGAGGGCCAGGTTCGACTTCCAGCCGAGACGGGTACAGAGCGGCGCCAGGAGGTCCTCGGCGAAGCCCGTCAGCCGCCGCTGGCTCCTGAAGTGGTTCAGGATGACGAGAATGCCGCCGGGCTTCACCACGCGCCGCATCTCCCGGAGGACGGCGATCGGGTCGGGCACCGCGGAGATCGTGTAGGTCGCGACCGCCTTGTCGAACTCGCCGTCGGCGAAATCCATGGACGTCGCGTCCATCACCTTGAGGGTGACGTTCGGCATGGTCAGGTTTTGCACGCGCTCGATCGCCTTGTCGAGCATCTCCTGGGAGAGGTCGATCCCGGTCAGCCGGCAGGACGGCGGATAGAGCGGCAGGTTGAGGCCGGTCCCGATGCCGACCTCCAGCACGGAGTCCGTCGGCTGGAGGTCGAGATGCTTCACGGCAGCGACCCTGCCCGGAGAAAAGATCCAGTCGAAGATGAAGTCGTAGACGGGTGCGTACAGCTCGTACGCGCGCTCGACCTGCCTCTTCTCCAACGCTACATCCACCAAGGACCCTCCAGCGACTTGGATTCGAGGCCGGCCAAACGTCGGCTCGAGCTGCCGGGGTATTCTAACCGGCCGCCGCGCCACTTGCCAAGGGGGTCGTGGGGCCGTGGCTAAAGCAGGAATTTCATCAGGAGCGTCGCCAGGCCCAGGAACGAGAAGAAGCCGAACACGTCCGTGAAGGTGGTGATGATCACGCTCGAGGCGATCGCGGGGTCGATGCGGAACATCTTGAGCGAGATCGGGATCAGCGTGCCGACCACGGCCGCAACGAGCATGTTGAAGACGAGCGCCACGCCCAGGATGAGCGCCAGGAGCACCTGCCCCTTCCAGATGTAGGCGATCGCGGCGATGATCAGGCCATTCGCCGCGCCCGTCGTGAGCCCGAGCCAGACCTCCTTCCAAAGCACGCGCCGGAGCACGCTCCCGGTCATGTCGCCGAGGGCGATGCCGCGGACGACGATCGTCGCCGTTTGCGTGGTGCCGATGCCGCCCATGGAGGCGACGATCGGCATGAACACGGCGAGCGTCGCGAGCGCCTGGATGGACGACTCGAAGATGCCAATGACCGAGGCCGCCAGCACGGCGGTGCCAAGGTTGACGACCCGCCACGTGAGGCGCTTCAAGAACACGGCCTGCGGCGGGTCGAGCACGGTCTCGTCGCCGGAGGCGCCGCCGAGGCGCTGAATGTCCTCGGTCGCCTCCTCGCGAATGACGTCGATCACGTCGTCCACGCCGATCGTGCCGAGGAGCCGCCGGCTGGCGTCCACGACGGGCACCTGGATCAGGTCGTAGTGCTGGACCAGGCGCGCCACCTCCTCCTGGTCCGTGCTCACCGTCACGCTCTCCACGTCCTCGGTCCGGATCGCGTGGATCGGCGTCCCCGGCTCGGCGGCGAGGAGACGATGGAGCGGGACGAGGCCGACGAGATGGTCGTGGTCGTCCACGACGTAGAGGTAGAAGGCGCTGTCGCCCGTCTTCGCCTTGCGGATGTGCTCGAGCGCCTGGGCGACCGTCGCCTGCTCGTGCACGGCCACGAACTCGGGCGACATGAGGCGGCCGGCGGTCCGCTCGCCGTAGACGAGCAGCTCCTGGACCTCCTCGGACTTCTCCTCCTCCATGAGGTCGAGGATCTTGTCCGCCTGCTCCTTCGGCAGCTCCTCCACGACCTCGACGACGTGGTCGGGCGGCATGCGGTCGAGGATGCGGGAGACCTCGACCTCGTCGAGAGCGGAGACCAGCTCGGACAGGGTCGGATCGTCCAGCTCGGAGAGGACGGCGCCCGCGCTCTGGGGCGTGAGGAGCCGGAACACGCGGACCTGGTCGCCGAGCGGCAGCTCGCGCATGACGCGCGAGACGTCGGCCGGGTGGACCTCCTCAAGGACGGTCGCGAGACGCTCGTCCCGGCCGCTCGCGAGGAGCTCCTTGATCGATTCGCTCAGCCGCTCGGCCTCTTCCATCGGCCGTCGAACCTCGTCACTGTCGGGTCGGGGGCGATCCCGCCGACCGCTCGCGCTCGGCGAGTGCCTGCTCCACGGCGCCGAGGCGCGCCTCGAGGGCGCGGGCGCGCGTGCGGAGCTGCCACCGCTGGATCCAGAGGGGCAGTCCGACCACGACGATCCCCACCGCCAGGGAGAAGAGGATGACCGCGGCCAACGGCACGCCGTCGACGACCCAGAACAGGAGGCGGACGCGGGTCGGAGCGCTGTTCTGGAGCGCGAAGACGGCGACCGCGGCGGCCAGGATCGCGACGACCGCGTACCCGAGCGTCACGCTCGGCCTCGCCTCGCTCGTGCACCGCTCGACATCTCGTCGTGCAGTATGGCGCGGTTCGGCGCGCGGGCAAACCCTTTCTTGCCCGGCGCCGTCCAGCCCGCGTCCGGGAGGTCGGAGTGACCCGGGGAGGCTAGGCGCCGAACTTGGTCAGCCGGAGCGCGTTGGCCAGGACGAGGGGCATCAGGTGGTGCGCGGGCAGGAGGCCGAGGGTCCCCAGGGCGCACGCGCGCTCGGTGAAGGTGGTCACCGGGTCGGCGCCGCAGTAGCGGCTCCAGATGAGCACCGGCACCGGCTGCCAGCCGTGCCCCCGGAGCACCGCGGGGCTCGCGTGGTCGCCGGTGACGACCAGGACGTCGGGCTCGAGGGCGCGGATCTCGGGCACGAAGGCGTCGAGCCGTTCCAGCGCCGCGACCTTCCCGTCGAAGTCCCCGTCCTCGCCGGCCTTGTCCGTGTCCTTGTAGTGGAGGAAGAAGAAGTCGTACGCCTCCCAGTGCTGGCGGAGCGTCGCCATCTCGTCGGCGAAGCCAGCCCCGGTCTTGAGCACCTCCATGCCCACGAGCTTCGCCAGGCCCCGGTACATGGGGTAGGCGGCCACTGCGGCGGCGCGGAGACCGAACGTCGCGGGGAAGCCCGGCAGCTCGGGCAGCCGGTCGAAGCCGCGCAGCAGGACCATGTTCGCCGGCGCCGCGTCCGCCAGGAGCCCGCGGGCCTCGCCCACGAACCGGTTCACCAGATCGGCCGTGGGCGCGGCCGCGGGGTCGAGCGGCCGGGCAGGGAGCGGCGCCGTCCCGAGCGCCTGCGGATCGGTCTCGCTGAGGCGCCCCGAAAGGCTTCCGCCCCGGAGGACGAGGACGAAGCGGTGCTCCTTCACGGGCTCGACGAAGAGGTCGGCGCCCGACAGGCGGATCGCGCGGAGCCTGTCGGTCAAGCGGACGCACACGTCGGTCGGGATCCGGCCGGCGCGCCGGTCGGTGATCAGGCCGCGGTCGTCGACGGTGCAGAAGTTCCCCCGCGCGGCGACGTCGCCGGGCCGGAGGTCGAACTCGATCCCGAGCGCCTCGAGGACGCCGCGCCCCACCCGGTACCGGAGCGGGTCGTAGCCGAAGAGTCCCAGGTGCCCGGGGCCGCTGCCCGGGGTGATGCCGGGCGCCACGTGGATGATCAGACCGCACGCGCTCTCGGCGGCGAGCGCGTGGAGGTGAGGGAGGCGCGCCGTCTCGAGCTCCGACCGCTTCGTCTCCGGGCGCGGGAGACCCGCGAGGCCGTCGAGCGAGAGGAGGACGATCTTCGTGCTGTTCGGAACGACCAGGGGCGCGATCAGCTCGAGCATGCCGGCCGTCCCGCGCCTAGACCTCGGTGTTGATGCCGAATTCGGCCGGGCAGTCGGGGCCCCACCGGTAGAGCGCGTCGCCCTCCGGCCAGTCGCGCGGCTCCCAGGCGCAAGTCTCCGGGATGTAGTCGAGGTCGAAGTAATACTCGGCGAAGCTGCCCCAGGGGTCGCGGATGTAGTAGAAGAAGTTCGAGCCGATCACGTGCCGGCCGAGTCCCCAGAAGGGCTCCCAGCCGTGCGCCCGCATCCGGCGGGCCCCCATCGCGATCTCGTCGACGCTCCCCACCTCGAATGAGCCGTGATGGAAGCCGGGGGCGTTCGAGGTGAGGAGCGCGAGGTTGTGGTGGTCGGTGGAGCAGCGCAGGAACGTGATGATCTTCTGGCAGCGGTCGGAGAGCTTGAGCCCGAGGCCGCGCGTGTAGAAGTCCAGCTGGCGCTCGAGGTCCGGCGTGAAGAGGAGCACGTGGCCGAGCCGGCGTGGCGCCGCCTGCATGTCGGGCGGCGGCGCGCCGCGCCGCACCTGCCGGGGCGCGTGGCCCGGGCTGTTCAGCTCGAGCGGCGGATCGGGCGGCGGCGCCTTCGGCGTCTCGTCCCGCACGTTGACGTAGTGTCCGTCGGGATCGCGCACCCAGAAGCCGCCCTCCGGCGCGCCGGCGGGCGAGTCCACCTCGCGTGCGCCCCAGCTCACGAGCGCGCGCCGTGTCGCTTCGTAGTCCGGCCCGGGAGCGCCGAACGCGAGATGGTGGAGGCGCTTCTTGCTTCCGCCGTAGAGCAGCACCTGGGCGCGCTCCAGCGGGCCTGGCCGGAGGCGCACGGCGTTGTCCCGGCCGGTCGCCTCCAGGAGACCGAAGTCTCGATAAAAGCGCTGCCCGGCCGTCTGGTCGGGCACCTCGAGCGCGTAGTGCAACAGCGATCTGGCCGGCATGGGGCTCAGCCCTCCTTGACGGGGTTCTCGAGGGCCCCGAGGCCCGTGATCTCCATGCGGCAGGTGTCACCCGGCTGGAGGAAGACAGGCGGCTTCCGCGCGAAGCCGACACCGGGGGGCGTGCCGGTCGCGACGAGATCGCCGGGCGCGAGCGTCATGAGCCCGGAGAGGTAGCTCACGAGGTAGCGGATGTCGAAGATGAAGGTGCGCGTGTTCCCGTTCTGCATCTGGGTGCCGTTCACCCAGGTCTTGAGCTCCAGCACGTGGGGGTCCGGGATCTCCGCGCGGTCCGCGAGGTACGGGCCGACGGGCGCGAAGGTGTTCGCGATCTTCCCCGCGGCCCACTGGCTCGTGAGGAACTGGAAGTCCCGCGCGCTGACGTCGTTGATGATCGTGTAGCCCCACACGTAGTCGAGCGCCTCCTCCCGTGAGACGTGGCGCGCCGTGCGCCCGATGACGAAACCCAGCTCGACCTCCCAGTCGAGCTGCGTCGAGCCCCGCGGTCGGAGGATCGGCTCGCCCGGATCGAGGATGGCGTTCGCCCACTTAGGGAAGATCGGCGGCTCCTTCGGGATCGGCTGGCCGGCCTCCTCCGCGTGGTCCCGGTAGTTGAGGCCGATGCAGATGAACTTACCGGGGTCGGTGATCGGCGCGTGCAGGCGCACCGAGCCGAGGGGCAGGGTCTGCCACTCGGTGATCGCGGCGATCGCCTCCTGCGACGCGGCCCCGCCCTCGAGGAAGGCCCGGGTGCTCTGCGGCACCAGCGCCGCGGCGATCTCCTGGGCGCGGGTCACGCCGCGTCGGGCGAGGGTGGCGGCGAGGCTCGCCTGGAGATCGGCGACGCGGTCGCCCCGCAGCACGCCGAGACGGGGCTCACGGCCGTTCGTGGAAAAGCGGACGAGCTTCATGGCTCCTGTGCCTCCTCGGGAGAGGGATGTGCAGGGCATTATAGCGCCGCCGGAGTTTACCCGCCGCGCGACGTTTGCTATATTGCTGCGTACCTGTCTCCCCGACCGGGAGGATCGCGTGAGCACACACGGAAACGCCGACTACTTCGAGTGGACGCGGCAGCTCTTCGACCGCGCGCAGGTCTTCGACAAGCCGGAGGCGCTCCGGGGCATCCGCGTGCTCGAGCTGACCACGCTCGTGCTCGGGCCGTCGACCGTCGACTTCCTCGGCGAGTACGGGGCGGAGGTGATCAAGGTCGAGCTGCCGCCGGGCGGGGACACGATGCGCTACGTGACGCCCGAGGGGACGTTCTGGCGGAACGCCTCGCTCGGGTTCTTCCCCGAGAACCATTCCAAGTACCACGTCGGGATCGACCTGCACTCCGACGACGGCAAGGCCCTGTTCATCCAGCTCGCCGCCAAGTCCGACATCATGATCGAGAACTTCCGCGCCGGGACGCTCGACGCGTGGGGCATCGGCTACCGGCAGATCCGGGAGGTGAACCCGCGCATCATCTACGTCGCCGACTCGGGGTTCGGCCAGTGGGGCCCGTTCGCCCAGGGCCGCCCCTCCTACGACGCCGTCGCGCAGACCGTCTCCGGCATGATCGGCATCACGGGCTTCCCGGGGCGGCCGCCGCTCCTCTGCGGCATCTTCATCGGCGACTGGTTCGGCGGCCTGATGGGGTCGATGGGGGCGCTCGTGGCGCTCCAGCACCGGCAGCGCACGGGCGAGGGCCAGTTCGTCGATTTCGCGCAGTCCGAGGGGCTGATCCGCACGCTCGACTGGACGTGGGTCCGCGCCGGGCTCACGGGGCGCGAGCGCGACCCCGCCGGCAACCGGGACGAGGCGATCGGCGTCGGCGACATCTTCCCCTGCCGCGACGGGTACGTCGCGGTGGCCGCGGGCCGCGACACCGAGTTCTGCGGGCTCTGCGAGGCGATGGGCGAGCCCGGGCTGGCCCAGGACCCCCGCTACCGCACGCTCGAGGCGCGGCAGAAGCCCGAGAACGCCAGGGCGCTCCTCGACCGCGTCCGCGCCTGGGGGGGGAAGCTCGCGCGCGCGGAGGTGGAGGCGGCGGCGGCGCGCTTCGGCTTCGCCGCGGCGCGCGTCGTGAACTCGAAGGACAAGTACGAGGACGACCACCTACGCGCCCGCGGCAGCGTGTGGGAGTACGACGACCCGCTCTACGGCCGGATGGTCGAGCAGGGGCCGGGCCCCAAGCTCTCGGCCACGCCCGCCCGGATCAAGTGGGCCGGCAAGCCCGTCGGCTGGCACAACGAGGAGATCTTCGTGCGCCTGCTCGGTCTCGCGCCGAGCCGGATCAAGGAGCTCCAGGAGCGCAAGGTGATCGGCGAGTGGGCGGACCGTCCGGGCGCCAAGCCCCCGGCCGAGTGGACGCCGACCCAGGGGCGCGTATGAGCCGGGACGGAGAGGAGCCCGAGCCCGCCCAGGCCACGTCCTGGGCGCGCTTCGCCCGCGAGTTCACCGATCCCGCGCTCGCCGACGAGAAGCCCGAGGCGCTGGCCCACCTCCGCGTGCTCGACTGCTCGCAGGGGAACTTCGCCTCCCTCTTCTGCTCTTCGATCCTCGCGGAATTCGGCGCCGAGGTGATCCGGGTGGAGCCGCCCTCGGGCGATGTGGCGCGGCTCTTCACCCCCGAGGGGTTCAAGGTCAAGGGGACGGGGCTCCCGTACCTCGTCGAGGCGCGGAACAAGCGCCACGTCACGCTCAACCTCGAGGCCGAAGAGGGCCGACGGCTCTTCACCCGGCTGGCGCGCCACGTCGACGTGGTGATCGAGAGCGAGCTGCCCGGCCGCATGGACGCGTGGGGCATCGGGTACCGTCAGCTCTCCCTCCTGAATCCCGGGCTCGTCTACATCGCGTTCTCCACCTACGGCCAGTTCGGGCCCCGCGCGGCCGGGTCGATCCCCGCCTACGACGTGACGGAGCAGGCGCTGACCGGGGTGCCGTACGTCACGGGCGAGCCGGAGGGGCAGGGGCCGCCCGCGTCGTCGGTGCCGACCAAGCAGGGCAACTGGATCACGCACTACGTGGCCGGCGCCTTCGGCGCCCAGGCGGTGCTGGCCGCCTTGATCTGGCGGTGGAACTCCGGCCGCGGGCAGTTCATCGACCTGGCCCCGCCCGACGCCCACATGCGGTTCAGCGACGCTGGCGTCACCTGGTATCACATCGCGCAGCGCATCCAGGAGCGGGTGGGAGCGCTCCACATCCAGGTCTTCCCCTACACGCTCATCAAGACGCGGGATTCGTACTCGTTCGTGGCCGGCTTCTCCGACCCGAACTGGACGGGCTTCACGAACATCATGGGGCGGCCGGACCTCCGGGAGCGCTTCCCGAGCCCGAAGGCCCGTATCGGCAACGCCCGGGAGGTCCACCAGGAGCTGGAGGCGTGGTCGGCCAACCTGACCGCCGAGGAGATCCTGGAGCGGTTCCAGGACTACATGACGAACAAGCGGGGCCCCGGAACCGTGGCGACGGCCCGGCTCAACCGGCCGCTCGACACGCTCAAGGAGGGGCACTGGTGGGAGCGTGGGGTGTTCGAGAAGGTCGAGGACCCCGATTACGGCGAGCTCCTTCTGCAGATGCCACCCTGGAAGATGTCCCGAACCCCCCCCAGAATTAAGTGGGCGTGCCGGCCCGTCGGGGCGGACAATGACCTGGTCTATCTCAAGTACCTTGGGATCGGCAGAGAGCGGATCCAGGAGCTGAAGACCGCCGGCGTAGTGTGAGGTCGGCGGCGGGAGGGTCATCATGGCACTGAGCATTCGGTTGATCGCTGTGTTCCTCATCGCGGCGCTACTCGCCGGCGGACCGCTGGCTCCGAGCGCCGCCGCCCAGCAGGCGTCCGGAGACAAGGGCGGTGACTCCTACGACATCAGCGCGGGTGTCGTCAATATCGTGGGCGTGCCGGGACACGCTATCATCTGCGCGCTCTCGGGGGTCACCGGGTTCGCGTTCCTGCTCCTCACCTTCGGCACGCAGGGTCGGGCGTTCACGGCGATGGTCGAGGAGGGATGCGGCGGCAAATGGACGGTGAGCGGTGACGACCTCCGCCCCGCCGCGGACGACCGCAAGGTCCCGCCGTTCAGCTGGGAGAAGGACTGACATTCTCGACGACTCCCTGCCCCCGAAGGAGCTGTGGCCGCAGCGCGTCTACACGCTGCCCGAGTACCAGGCGTACCCCGGGCGGCTGAACTCGACCGAGGAGCTGATCGACCGCCACGTCGCCGAGGGGCGCGGCGACCGGCCGGCCCTGCTCTTCGAGGATCAGAAGGTCACCTACCGCGCCCTCCAGGCGTCGATCAACAAGCTCGGCTCGGCGCTCCAGGCCCTGGGGATCGGCCCCACGGACCGGGTGCTCCTCCGCGCCCCGTCCATCCCGCCGGCGCTCGTCGCCAACTTCGCGGTGCTCAAGATCGGCGCCGTCATCGTGCCCATCTCCCCGCTCTTCTCGCGCGCGGAGATCGTTCACATCGCGAAGGCGACCGAGGCGGTCGCGCTCATCGTGGCCGCCGCGATGCTCGAGGAGGTCGACAAGGCCCGCGCCGAGCTGGGGAGCGTCCGGCACGTGATCGTCATCGGCGGGGACGCCGCGGAGGTGAAGGCCAAGGGCTACCTCCCGTACGGCGAGCTGCTGGCGCGCGGCGGGGACGCGCTCGAGGCGGTGCGCCGCGGCCGGATGGACGTCGCGGTCCTCCTCTTCACGTCGGGCACGACCGGAATGCCGAAGGGGACCGTCCACTTCATCGAGGAGGCGCTGATCGTCCCCGACACCTTCGGCAAGTACGGGTGGCGGGTCACGCCGGACGACGTGATCGGCGGCCCGGCGCCGCTCTCGCTGGCGGCCGGCTACTCCACGCAAGCGGTGATCCCGTTCCGGTTCGGCGCGGCCGTGTCGCTGCTCCCGCGGTTCACGCCGGAGGGTATGTTCGAGCAGATCCAGAAGCACCGGATCACGATCGTGTCGATCCTGCCGACCGCCTACCGGAAGATGATGCAGGTCCCCGACGCGGCCCGGAAGTACGACCTCTCCTCGGTCCGGCTCTGCACCGGCGGCGGCGAGTCCCTCTCGGCGCAGACCTACGAGGACTGGAAGCGGATGTTCGGCCTCGAGATCTTCGAGGGGCTCGGCACGACCGAGATGATGTTCGTCTTCGTCTCCTCGGCCGTCACCCGGCGCGTGAAGCCCGGCGCGATCGGCCCCGCCGTCCCGGGGTATGAGCTACGCGTGGTGACGGAGGACGGCAAGGACGCGAAGCCCGGCGAGGTCGGGCTCCTGATTGCCCGCGGCCCGACCGGGACGGTCTACTGGCGCGACCCGGAGCGGCAGAAGGCGGCGGTCGTCGGCGGCTGGTGCCGCGCGGGCGACTTCGTCACGATGGACGAGGACGGGTACGTGTGGTTCCTGTCGCGGGAGGACGACCTCATCAAGTCGTCAGGCTACCGCATCGGCCCCGAGGAGATCGAGGAGGCGCTCTGCAAGCACCCGGCCGTCGCCGACGCTGGGGTCATCGGCGTTCCCGATCCCGTCCGCGGACAGAACACGCGCGCCTACGTCGTGCTCCGGCCGGGCCCGGTGCCGTCCGAGCCCCTGAAGCGAGAGCTGATCGAGTCGTGCCGGGAGCACATCGCGGTCTACAAGCTGCCGCGTGAGATCGACTTCGTCGCCGAGCTGCCGCGGGCGCCCGGCCCCGCGGGCCCCGGCACGGGGAAGCTCCTGCGCCGGATCCTGAGAGAGCGCGCCCGCGCCTGAGGGAGGCCGCCCCTCCGCCCACCGCGCGCGGTGGTTTCTCGCCGCGCTGTTCCTCGGCCTGCTCGCGGCGTTCGCCGCCGGCATCTGGGGCACGGTGCTCCGCCCGGCCGCCTACGAGATCCGCGGCACCTTCGTCGCGCGTCCGGCCTCCGACCTGATCCTCGTGAGCCACGACGCGGTCGCCGGGCTCGGTATGGCGCCGATGGAGCTGATGGCGGTGGCGGCCGAGCCGAGGCTTCTCGAGCGGGTGGAGCTCCGGCCCGGCGACCGCGTCCGGCTCGCCGTGCGGCCGAGGGACGACCGGCTCCTCCTCGTCAGGATCGAGAAGCTGCCGCCGCCGACCCGTTGACACCTTCCCGGCGCGAGCCTAGAGTGCCGGACATCCGAGCCTGACCGTCCGCTCGATGTGGGAGGCGGAGATGCCGGTCGAGAAGTTCTACTGCGGGAACTGCGGGTGCGCGCTCTACTTCGGGGGCCGGTTCAAGGAGCACACCCTGGTCCAGCCCTGTCCCCAGTGCCAGCAGCTCAACCCCGTCTACTTCCACTACTGCTACCGCTGCGGGACGAAGATCATCCTCCAGGAGGAGGACGCCGCCGGCGAGACCGTTTGAGCTCCCGCCCCGGCGGGCGTCGAGCGACTTCCCGGTGCAAAAGGTCCCGATCGGGGAGCGAAGGCGGCATAAAGTCTCTTCTCGGTCACCGACGCGTGCGGCCCTGCCCACCGACACCGGCAGGGAACCCAGGCCGTTGGCCGGCCACTCGCCGAGATCACTCGCGGGTCCTCGATCGTCGCCAGCACACGCATCCGGTTCCCAGGGATCCCGCAGCAGCATCACCACGTCGTCGTAGCGGCTGAGGACCCAGAATCCCAGGGGGCTCCGGTGCACGGGGTCCGCCTCCCGCAGGCGGTGGTAGCAGGGGAAGGGGTCGGCGTTGAACTCGGGCAGGAACGGGTTGAACGTGACCTCGGTGGTGGCCATGGCCTCGACGGGCGAATGAGCCTTTCGGAAGGGCTCGGGGGCGGGGCATACTGGTCACGGGATCTCGAGGATGGCGTACCTGCCGATCGAGCACTACGGGATCATCGGTGACATGTACACGGTCGCTCTGGTAGGGATCAACGGCTCGATCGACTGGTGGTGCTACCCCCACGTCGACTCGCCGAGCGTCTTCGGCGCGATCCTCGATGACGTCCGAGGCGGCCGGTTCCGGATCTCCCCGGCGCACGACTCGGTCACCCACAAGCAGCTCTACTTCCCCGACACCAACGTCCTCATCACCCGCTTCCTCACGCCCGGCGGCGTCGGCGAGCTGACCGACTTCATGCCGATCGGCGCGCCGGAGGGCGACCCCGGGGCCCACCGGCTCGTGCGCCGGCTCGGCGTAGTGCGCGGCACGATGCCGTTCCGCGTGGAGTGCCGCCCCGCGTTCGACTACGCGCGGGCGAGGCACACGGTGGACATGCTGGCCGACGGCGTGTGCTTCGGCTCCCCCGGGCTGAGTCTCGGTCTCGCGACCACTGCCCCGCTCCGGCGGGACGGCGACGGCGTGGTCGGCGAGATGGTGCTCCGCGAGGGGGAGAGCGTGACCTTCGTGCTCGCGGAGATGGGCGCGGACGGCGCCTGCCCGGCGTGCCTGTCGCCGGAGGCGACCGAGCGCGCGTTTCGGGACACGGTGGCGTTCTGGCGGCGCTGGATCGGCCGCTCCAAGTACCGGGGGCGCTGGCTGGAGACGGTGCAGCGCTCCGCGCTCGCCCTCAAGCTCCTGACCTTCGAGCCGACCGGCGCGATCGTCGCCGCGGCGACGTGCGGCCTGCCCGAGGAGATCGGCGGGGAGCGGAACTGGGATTACCGCTACACCTGGATCCGGGACGCGAGCTTCACCCTCTACGGGCTGATGCGGATCGGCTTCACCGAGGAGGCCCACCGGTTCATGGACTGGCTGCGCGCTCGCATCCACGACCTCGGCCCCGGGACGGCGCTCCACGTCATGTACTCCGTCGACGGGCGTCACGAGCTGAAGGAGCAGACCCTCGACCACCTCGACGGCTACCGGGGCTCGCGGCCCGTGCGGATCGGCAACGACGCGCACAGCCAGCTCCAGCTCGACATCTACGGCGAGCTGATGGACGCGGTGTACCTCTTCAACAAGTACGGGATGCCGATCGGCTACGACCAGTGGGTCCACCTGCGCCACCTGCTGAACTGGGTCGTCGATCACTGGCAGGAGCCCGACGCCGGGATCTGGGAGATGCGCGGCGCCCCGCGGCACTTCGTCTACTCGAAGCTCATGAGCTGGGTGGCGCTCGATCGGGGGCTCCGGCTCGCGGACAAGCGCTCCTTCCCGGCGGACCGCGGCCGCTGGCTCGCCGCCCGAGACGCGATCTACGAGGAGATCATGAGCCGGGGCTGGAACCGCTCGCGGCAGGCGTTCGTCCAGTCCTACGGCAGCACGACGCTCGACGCGAGCAACCTCATCATGCCGCTCGTGCTGTTCCTCTCGCCCACCGACCCGCGGATGCTTGCCACCCTGGACGCGACGATGCGAGAGCTGGTGTCGGACAGCCTGGTCCTCCGCTACGACGTCGGCGCCGCCGGCGACGGCCTCGCCGGCCGGGAGGGAACGTTCAGCATGTGCACCTTCTGGCTGGTGGAGGCGCTGACGCGGGCGGGGCGGGTGGAGGAGGCCCAGCTCATCTTCGAGAAGATGCTGGGCTACGCCAACCACCTGGGACTCTACGCGGAGGAGGTGGGCCCGAGCGGCGAGGCGCTCGGAAACTTCCCCCAGGCCTTCACCCACCTCGCACTCATCAGCGCCGCCTACAACCTGGACCGGACGCTGGCGGCCCGCGGCCGGGGGTGAGCCCCTCGCGGGACCACCGGCTTGGTAGGCGGCATAAAGCCTCTTCTCGGTCGCCCACGCGTGCGGCCCTGCCCACCGAGGATGTGGGTGGCGCCCACCGATGTCGAGGCCGCACGGCGACGGGGAAGCTGCAGCGGTTGCGGCTGCGCGAGATGGTGGACGCGAGCGCGTAAGGACCGAACCCGAACGCGGAGGACTCAGCGCCATGAACCTCACGAGCGACGACTTCAAGGATGGCGACTATCTCGGGCCGGAGCACGTGCTCTCGGCCGAGTACGGCTTCGGCTGCAGGGGCGGGAACAGGTCGCCCCATCTCAGGTGGGAAGGGGCACCGGCAGGGACGAAGAGCTTTGCCGCCACCTGCTTCGATCCCGACGCGCCGACAGGCAGCGGCTTCTGGCACTGGGTCGTCGTCAACATCCCACCGAGCGTCACGGAGTTGCCAGCCGACGCCGGCAACCCCGCGAGCGGGAACCTGCCGGCAGGCGCGCTGCAGGCGCGAACCGACTTCGGCAAGCCGGGCTACGGCGGTCCTTGCCCGCCGCAAGGCGACCATCCGCATCGCTATCTCTTCACCGTCTTCGCCGTCTCGATGGACGCCCTGCCCGTCACGGCGGACACCTCGGCGGCCGTCGTTGGGTTCTACCTGAACTTCAACACGCTGGCGAAGGCGTCGCTGATGGGCCTCTTCAAGCGCTGACGTTCGTGACCCAGCTGGTTCGAGTCCAGCCCGGGGAGCCTCAAAGGCGAGCCTAAGACCATCCCTGACGGCCTGCCAAGGGAAGATCCGGAAGAGTTGCGCCTCAGAAACAAGAAGCGCGACTGCACCGTCCCGGCGGAGTGGAAGCACTACGATCGTGTGGTGAAGCTCTCGAACAGGTTGCCCGCCGAATGTATGAAAATTGCCACGTTGTGCGACAAAAGTTCCTGCCTTACACTGCCCGCGGACAGAGGCGGCACCGCCGCATGGTCACCGGTCACGGGTATCGTCCGACCACGTGTGTCCTCTCAGGGGGCAGTCGGTGCCGGTCCGTCGGCGCCGTCCACGAAACCAGTCCGGCTGAGCCACTACGGTAAGCGTCACCCCGCGGAGATGGGGGCGCCCGAGATCTCCGGCTTCCTGAGCTGGCTTGCCGTCGACGGGAAGGTGGCCGCCTCCACTCAGAACCAGGCCTTGAGTGCCTTGCTGTTTCTCTACCAAGAGGTTCTCGATCTGGAGGTTCCCTGGCTGGACGACATCGTGCGTGCGAAGCGGCCGCAGCGAC
>JACQWC010000259.1 GCA_016209635.1 Candidatus Rokuibacteriota bacterium
GAAGTACTCGTCCTCGAGCGCGATGCGCTCCAGCTCGAGGGCGACGGGCAGGAGCGGGCTCGGCCGCGTCGCCGCGACGACCTCGTCGGCGGCGCGCTTGATGATCCGGGCCCGCGGGTCGTAGTTCTTGTACACGCGGTGGCCGAAGCCCATGAGCTTGGCCTCGCCCGCCTTCACCTGACGGATGAAGTCGGGGACCCGCGCGGTCGAGCCGATCGCGCGCAGCATGCGGAGCACGGCCTCATTGGCGCCGCCGTGGAGCGGCCCGTAGAGCGCCGCGGCCGCCGCGGCGACGGCGGAGTACGGATCGACGCCGGACGAGCCGACGCTCCGCATGGCGTTGGTCGAGCAGTTCTGCTCGTGGTCGGCGTGGAGGATGAAGAGCACGTCGAGGGCGCGCTCGAGCGCCGGGTCGGGCTTGTACTTGAGCTCGGTCATCTTGAACAGCATGTTCAGGAGGTTGCCCGCGTAGGTGAGGTCGTTGTCCGGGTAGACGTACGGCCGCCCCACGGTGTGCCGGTAGGCGAAGGCGGCCAGCGTCGGCACCTTCGCGATCAGGCGGTAGATCTGGAGCTCCCGGTGCCCGGGGTCACGGTTCTGCTTGGCGTCGGGGTAGAACGTGCTGAGCGCCGCGACGGACGAGATCAGCATGCTCATGGGGTGGGCGTCGTGGTGGAAACCGTCCATGAACTTCTTGAGGTTCTCGTGGACCCACGTGTGGTGCGTGACGTGCCACGTCCACTGCTCGAGCGCCCGCGCCGTCGGGAGCTCGCCGTAGATCAGGAGGTACGCCACCTCGAGGAACGTGGCCTGCTCGGCGAGCTGCTCGATCGGATAGCCGCGATACTCGAGGATGCCGCGGTCGCCGTCGATGAAGGTGATCGCGCTGCGCGTCGAGGCCGTGTTCATGAAGGCGGGGTCGTAGGCGAGGAGGCCGAAGTCCTCGGGGGAGGTCCGCATCTGTCTGAGATCCATCGCCCGGATGGCCCCGTCGCTGATCGGAATCTCGTAGGACTTCCCGGTCCGGTTGTCCACGATCGTCAGGCTCTCTTTCGCCATGGCGTGATCCTCCCGCCGGGCGAGATTGCAAGCGATGTGCCTGCGCCGGGCCGCGCGCAAGCCCCGGGATTTCTTGCCCCCCGCCAGCGCCCGCGCGGCCGATGGGCCGACGGTGGCCGCCTCACGCGGGGCGGCGCCGCCCCAGGGGGGGAGAGTCCGATCCATCAGAGGAATGAGCCGTTCGCCTCATGGACGGGGAGGGCGCCCATCGCGTAAGCAGGACGGTAGGAGCCGATCGCACTAGGAGAGCAGGAGGAGAGGAGGCCATCATGAACCCCTGGATCGTTCTGCCCACGCTCGCCGTCCTCGCCGTCGTCTTCGTCATGCTGCCCGTCGGGCTCGCGGTCTACGCAAGCTACGGTCGCCAGAAGCTCGTCCGCTGCCCCGAGACCGGCGGGCAGGCCGCGGTCGCGGTCGACCGGTACCGGGCAGGGCTTGGGGCCGCGCTCGGCACCCGGCTCACGCGGATCCGGGCCTGCTCACTCTGGCCAGGGCGGCAGGGGTGCGGCCAGGCCTGCCGCCCCCTCGCCGAGGAAGCGACGCAGGACGTCGGCCGGGCGGCCTGAGGCCGGCCGCCCGGGTTCGCCTCAGGCGGCGCGGGCGGCTCCGAGCGGCACGATGGCCGGGCGCTCGATCTTGATGTAGGCGTTCATCGGGATCCGGACCTCCTCCTGATGCGTGCCGCCCTCGAAGGTCAGCTCGTCGGCCTGGGCCAGCGAGCGGTCGAGGTAGACGCTGAGGCCGTCGTAGAGCCGCCCGAACGGCGGCATCGCGCCGAGGTCGCAGTCGGGGAAGAGCGAGGCGAACTCCTCCTCGCGGGCCAGCTCGAGCCCCCAGCGGCGCGTGATCCGCCGAAGGTTCTGGAGGTCGAGCCGCGCCGTCGCCGGCAGCACCGCCATCGCGTACCACGCCCCGTCGTGCACGATCACGACCTTCGCCAGGCGGCGCCCCGTGAGGTGGCACGCCGCAGCGCGCTCCTGCGCCGTGTAAACCCCCGGGTGGAGGATCACCTCGTGGCGCACGCCCTCGCGCGCGAACAGCTCGCTGAGCCGGGGGTTCATGGGGGCCTCCCTTCGCCGACGTCGCTCGCCGTGGCGCCAGGGGGCCTGCCCCCCTCCTGCCGCGCCGCGGTGGCGGTCGCATACCCCTCGCAGTCCCGGTGTGATGGCGTGGCGCACACGGCCAGGAGTGTGGCTCGCGCCGGCACGCGCACCGGGTGGTCCGGCCGCCGGCAGTAGGCCGCGACGGGATACAGCCACAGCCTGTCGGCGACGACGGGAACGAGAAACGGACACGCAGCGCTCTCCGGTGGGTCCATGTCGCCTCCTCTTCAGCCGGCGCCGGCCAGCTCACGCAGCCGGCGCCAGTTGGCGAGCCGGTCCTCCTGCGCCTCCCGGAGCGCGGCCGAGGGGCTCCCGTCGGGGCCGAACTGCCGGGCGAAGCGGCGCTCGGTCCGCGCGAAGGCGATGAAGTCCACAACCTCGCCGGTCTTTGCGTCCCGGTGCCAGTCGTTCTGGGCGTCGGGGTTGCCCTGGAGCGACAGCCGCTCCCGGATCGTGGCGCCCCGCCGCGGATCATAGGTGAAGAGCGGGAAGGCCCGCGAGGCGACCGCCAGCCTCGCCTGCTCGGCCGAGCGGTCGTCGCCGACCCCGTGCTCGGGCTGGCAGGTCGTGTAGGCGATGACGACGGCCGGTCCCCGGTAGCTGTTCGCGTCGAGCACGGCGCGGTAGAAGTGGTTGATGTGCGCCGCCGTCGTCTGCGCGACGTAGACCTCCCCGTGCGCCAGGCACAGGAGGCCTAGCTCCTTCCGGCGCTCGACCTTCCCCGGGATCGCCGCGCCGACCGCCGCCATCTTCGCGTCCTGCCCGAGGAAGGACGCCGTCGAGACCTGGCCGCCGGTGTTCGAGTAGACCTGGGTGTCCAGGACCAGCACCTTGATGTCCATCCCCGCGGCGAGCATCCGCGAGAGCGACTGGAGGCCGATGTCGTACATCGCCCCGTCGCCGCCGATCACCCAGAGCCGCTTGCCCCGCCAGCCCCGCTGATCCCACTTGGCGCGGACGCCCATGGCGACGGCGGGCGCGTTCTCGAAGAGGGAGTTGGTCCACGGCACGAGGAAGGGGTTGTGCGGGTACGTCGAGCAGTACACGGTGTTGCAGCCCGTCGCCGCGACGATGCCGAGCCCGTCGCCGCCGTGGGCGAACCCGGTCGCGGCGACCATCATGCGAATCGCCGTCGCCTCGCCGCACCCCATGCACGAGCCCGCGCCGCCCACGTAGAGGAGCGCCGACTCCTCCGCGAGCATCATGTCGGCCAGGGCCTTGTCGTTGACGTACTCGCGCGGCGTGGGGCCCAGCCGGCGGAAGTGCTCGAAGGCGCCGCGGTACCGGGCGAGGAGCGCGTCGGTCTTCGGAACCATCCGGAGAGCGTCGTACCCGAGGTCCGCGCACACTTCCACGCACTCGGCGCAACCCTTGCACTTGGTCTGGTCGATGAAGATCCCGAAGAGGGCGCCGGGGTACCCCTTCTTCGCGGGGACGTCGAAGTACTTGCGCGTCCGGGCCCACCGGGCGCCGAGGAAGTCTCGCTCGTCCCCGTCCTCGACGGCGAGGAGCTCGGCCTGGACGCGGGAGGCGGGGATGGCCTTGCCGAGGATCGCCGTGTCGGGGCACTCGGTCACGCACGTCATGCAGCCCACGCACCGCTCGGCCAGGAGCTCGGGGATCTCCGGGGCCAGGTAGGAGAAGTCCCTGAGGGCGGCCGTGCCCGCGGGGATGAGACTCCGCGCGACACCGGCGTCGGCGGGCAGCGTCTGGGAGCCGACGCCCGCCGCGTACGCGCCGATCACGCGGGCGTTGAAGTCATCGACGTACGCCTCGAGGTCCAGCTCGAGCAGGTGCTCGACCGGCAGGCTCTCGTGCGTGTCCTTGGCGAGGCCCGGCGTCTTGGTGCCGCGCCCCGGCTGGTGCTCGACGCTGGGGAGCTCGAGGGGGTTGAAGGGCTCGGACGGATCGCTCATGGCGACTCCCCTCACGGCTCGCTCGGGACCGGCCGGTCGCCGAGCGCCTCGGCGATGTCGGTCACCGAGAGGATGCCGACCGGCCGCTCGCCGCCCGCGGCCGGCTCGGCCACGACCAGCCGGTGGATCCGGCGCGCGCGGAGCAGCGTCAGCGCCTCCACGAGCGGCGCCTCCGGCCGGATGGAGACGACGGGCGCGGTCATCAGGTGGCGCGCCACCATGCCGCGCCAGTACCGCATGTAGGGCTCGATGAAGGACGCGTTCACGAGGTCGGTCTTCGAGATGAGGCCGGCGAGGAGACCGTCCTGCATGACGACGACGGCGCTGATCCCGCGCTCGCGCATGACCGACGCCACCTCCTCGAGCCCCGCCTCCGGCGAGCACGAGATGACGCCCTCGTGCATGCAGTCCCTCACGCAGAGGTCAGACATGGCTCCCCACCTCGACCTCGATGACCTCGGCGTAGCCCCGGCGGACGGCGCGCATGTTTTCCTGCACGACCGCCTCGCCCCGCTTGCCGAAGAATTTCCTGAGCGATCGCTCGACCGCGCCGAAGAGCGCCGCCTCCCCGAGGCCGCGGCGCGCGACGAAGGGCGCCACCCGGAGGAAGACGCCGAGGAGGACGATGCCCTGCATGCGCTGGACGAGGTCCGGCTGGCGCGTCGTCTCGCGCGCGATCCGCGCCGTGTCGAGCGCCAGGAGACGCAGGTGGCGCTCCTGGATCGTCGCCCGCGCGCGGGGCGGGATCCGCTCCCAGATCGCGGCGGGGTCGGTGTCCCCGCTCTGGACGAAGACGATGCCGCCGGGCACCACGCCGGCCAGCGGGTCGCCGAGCCTGAACGCGTTGACGTCGTTCAGGGGCACGAAGTCCACGCGCGCCAGCTCTGCGTGAAAGCGGATGCGCTCCTCCGCGACGGTGAGGAAGTAGGTCGTCGGGAGCCCCTTCTTCTCGGAGCCGTACAGCGGATACGCCTGCACGGAGAGCCCGAAGAGATCGCCGACGACCGTCGCCATCACACGGTTGGTCGTCACGGAGCCGAAGCCGCCGATCGAGTGGCCGCGGAGCGAGAACGCGCCCGGCGGGCGCACGTCGGGATCCTCCTGCCGGGGGAGGGCCGTCTCGTGCGGGATCCCCAGGACGAAGTCGCGCCGGCCCCCGCGCGCCATCTCGTCCACGGCGGCCACGAAGTCGCCCGGGCGGACGTCGCGACTCCCGAGGCCTGCGCACGCCCCATGGACGGTGGGGAGCGCTCGGAGCGCTGGGTAACCCTCCCGGCCGATGGCCGCGTCGGCGAGCGCCGCCTTGACCTCGAGCGCCAGCGGGTTCGAGGCCGCGAGGGGGTTGTCGAGGCGCTCGACGACCGTGATCGCCCGCACCCCGCGGAGCGCCTCGACGACCTCGGCGGCGGGGAAGGGCCGGTAGATCGTGAGGCCGAGGACGCCGACGCGGAGGCCACGGTGCGCACGCAGCCAGTCGGCCGTCGCCATCGCCGTCTCGACCATGCTCCCGAGCCCGACGATGGCGAAGTCGGCGTCGTCCAGGCGGTAGCGCTCGACGGGGTCGAGCCGTCGGCCGGTGAGCGCGGCGTACTCCGCCATGGCCGCACGCAGGATCGGCGCCACCCGCTCGGTGAAGACGCGCTGGGCGACCTTGCCCTTCATGTACGCGTCCTGGTTCTGGACGACGCCGGACATCATCGGCCGCTCGGGGTTCATGAGGTTCCGGAGGCGGGTCGTGGCGTACGGGTCGCCGACGAACTCCGCCATCAGCTCGGGCTCGGGGAGCCGGACGTTCTCCACCGTGTGGGTGGTGAGGAAGCCGTCCTGGACGACGAGGAACGGGGTCTCCGCTTCCTCCGCGGCCCGCCGGACGATGAGCGCCAGGTCCGCGACCTCCTGGCAGTTCTTGGCGAACGCGATCGCCCAGCCGCAGTCTGCCACCGCCATGACGTCGTCGTGGCCGCAGTGGACGTTGAGGGCCAGGGAGGTGAGGGCGCGCGCGCCAACGTGGAAGACGGCGGGCAGGCGCTTGCCGGCGATCGTGTAGAGCACCTCCTTCATGAGCACGAGCCCCTGCCCGGAGGTGAAGTTGGTCACACGACCGCCGGCGAGCGCGAAGCCCTCGCAGGTCGACGCGGAGGAGTGCTCGGACTCCAGCTCGAGGAAGAAGAGCGGCTCGCCCCAGAGGTTCTTCGTGCCGGCCGCCTGGGCCGCCTGGTACCCGGCGCCCATGTTCGTGGACGGGGTGATGGGATAGGCGCAGGCGCCCTGCGTGATGTGCGTCTCGACCCAGGCGACCGCCTCGGAGCCGTCGGCGGTGGCGGGGATCCCGGGGAACCGCGGGCGGTCCATCAGCGCGCGGGCTCCTCGGGCCCCACGCGCCAGTGGATCACGGCGGCGCGCTTCCTGAGCGGCGCGATCCACCCGCGCCCGTCCCGCCGGAGGCGACGCGCCAGGAACGTGCGGAGCGCCACGCGCGCGTCCTCCCCCTCGAGGCCCATGTATTCCATCCAGAAGTCGCACGCCTCGTCGAGGGTGGCGAACGGCTGGTCGGAGGCGTACTCGATCGGCGTGACCGCGGGCACGATGCCGAGCGCGCCGACTTCCTCGAGCGTCTCCTCGTAGTCGCAACACCGATCGTACCCGCGGCCGAGGAAGCGCGGATAGAGCTCGCTGAAGAAGAACTTGTCGTCGCCGCCCGGCATGTCGCGGACCAGGATCACGCCGCGCCGGGCGAGCGCCGGCGCCTCCCGGAGGAAGGTCCCGCCGCGCTCGAGGAGCGGGCCGACGTGGGCGCAGAGGACGAGATCGTGGGGCGGGAGGACGACCTCGCCCCACGCGGCCTCGATCACCGACAGGTTGTCGAGGCGCCGGCGCGCCGCCTCTGCGCGCAACGCTCCCGCCATGGCCGCCGCCGGCTCGAGCGCGGTCACCCGCTCGAGCCGGGCGGCCAGGGGGATGGCGAGCGCGCCGAACCCGGCGCCCACGTCGAGGGCCGTGCGCGCGCCGGCGAGCAGGGAGGCGGCGGCGCCGAAGACCCGCTCGGCATAGTCGCTCCGCTCGTTCGCCCGCTGATACCAGGCGACTCTTCGGGCCGTCCAGAAGTCCTGGTGCACCTTGGTGGCGTCCTGGCTCATCGGCCCCTCGCTGGTCGGATGGGACACCTCCTCACGCTGGGCGGGAGGTGGAGCAATCCGGGTGCCACGGGCGATGTCGCGCAAGCCCGTGAAAATCCCGGCGAGGGCGCTCGCGGCGCGCGCGCGCGGCGTGGCGGCGCCGCCCCACGCGCGCTGCGCGATGAGGCAGCGGCGCTCCAGGGCGTTCGGCCTAGAAACTGGTGCGATCGCCTCATTGACCGCGGTGAGGAACTCCGAAATGCTTCATCGAGGAGGTGCCGACCATGCTGAGCCCTCTCGGTACGATCCTGGTCGTCCTCGTGATCGGCCTGGCGCTGGCCGTGATCGTCTGGGCTCTGTTCCGAGCCGTTCCTCCCGTGACCCGCATCGTCGAGCGAACGTTCTGGTGCCCCTTCCGGGACCTGAACGTGGCCGCCGAGTTCGAGGAGGCGGCGTGGGACGGAAAGCGCTTCGAGGTGGACCGCTGCACCGCCTTCTCGCCCACCTCGGCGGTGACGTGCGAGAAGCTCTGCCTCCACCTGGCGAAGCTCCCGTCCTCGCGGAACGGCGCGCTCACGGCCGCGCGAGTCGCCGGCTAGGGACGGCCCTCGCCCGGTTACTTGACGACGACCGTGCCCGTGTGGGAGTGCGTCTTCGTCCCGGAGATATGCACGGTGTAGTCGTAGGTGCCCGGCTTGTCGAACTTGACGCGCCCTTCCTTGCCGAGGTAGAAGCGGACGGCGTCGCTTCCGCCGAAGGAGACGTGCGCAGTGCCGCCCGATGCGTTGACCCAGCGCACCTCCTCGCCCGCCTTGACCTCGACGGCCTTCGGCTTGCTCTCTTCCCGCGTGATGGTGACCTTGGCCTCTGCCCAGGCGGTGCCCGCCGCCAGCGCGAGGCAGACGACGACGGTGCCTGCCATCGATGCGATTGCCCTCTTCATGGTTCGCCCTCCCGGTGAGTGGTTGTCCGGGTCAGCGGACCCGGCCGGTCGCCCTGACCCACATGGCCAGAGCGCCGTGGTAATCGGCGAGCGCGTTGACCGCGTTGAACCGGGCACGCGTGAGGCTCACCTGGGCGTCCAGGATCTCGAGCTGGATCCCGCGGCCGCTCTCGAAGCGCTCCTTCACGACGCGGAAGTCCTCCTCGGCCTGCTCGAGGCCCTTGCGGCTCGCCTCGACGGCCTTCTCGGCCGCCGCCAGCATCAGCGCCGCCTGGTTCACCTCGCGCGCGATCTGCTGGCGCACGAGCCCCTCGGCCTGCGCCGCGCGCTCCTGCTTCGCCTTCGCGGTGTTCAGCGCGTTCTCGCGCATGAGTCCGTCGAAGAGCGGGAGCGTGACCACGAGGCCGACCGAGTAGCCCTCGGTGTTGTCGCCGCGCATGCGTATCCCTTCGGCCTGGGACTCCCACGCGCGGTTCTTCATCCACGCCCAGTCGTACATGTAGCTGAGCGAGACTTGAGGGAAGTAGTTGCCGTAGGCCGCGCGCACCTCGGCCTCGGCCGCCTCCCGCTGCTTGACGGCCGCCTTGATCTCGGGCTGCCGCTCGCCCGCCTCGCGGACCCCTTCGTCGATCGAGACGGCGACCGGCGTGAACTCGAGCCGATCCGTCAGCGTGATCGATGACGCGAGGTCCACGCCGAGCGTCGTCTTGAGCGCCACGAGCGCCTGCTCGGCCCGGCTCTGCGCCATCGCGTGCATCTGGACCACGTTCGCGCGCTCGGCCTCGTCGCGGAGGACGTAGTAGCGCGGCACCCGCCCCGCCTCGAACGCCGCGCGCGTCACGCGCAGCCGCTCGTCGATGTCGCGGAGGAGGTCGGCCGTGACGCGGAGATTCTCGCTCTCGCGCAACACCCCGATGTAGTCGAGGCGCGCCTGCATCGCCGCGTCCA
>JACQWC010000260.1 GCA_016209635.1 Candidatus Rokuibacteriota bacterium
CCTCGCGGTCGATCGGCGTGATGAAGGTCGTGTTGAGCCGCTTGACGATCTCGTGGGTGACGAGGTCGCCCTGGTGCTCGACCTCCTTGATGGCGTGGGCCTTGGCGCGCGCGTCCACGAAATTGTGGACCATCTCGTGGAGCAGCGCGGCGGCCCGCATCATGTGCTGGGACTGTTGCTCGAAGTAGTCGAAGAACCGGACTTCCCTGGGGATCAGGTTGAACATGGTCGGGTCAGACGCCAGTGTAGCGGAAATGTCCCCGTTCGGCCACCCGGTCCCCGTCCGTCAGGGCTTGCGGAGGGCGAGGGCCGGGATCCCCAGGAATTCCCGGCGCGCCGTTCCCCAGATCAGCTCGACCGTCTCGGTCAGCGCAGGCGCGCTCGCCGCGAGGCAGCGGACGACGACGCCCCGCCGCGGGAGCGGCGCCGCGGCGACCCGCGCGTCGGCGCCGCGCGGCAGGGCGCGCGCGACCTCCGCGGCGAAGCGCTCGAGCCCCTCGCCCACACAGACGACCGTCGCGAAGTACGGCCAGCCGTCGGTCGGGCCGGGCCGGGGCCAGTCGCCGAGGTTCCCTCCCCTCAGGACGAACCGATCGGCGAAGACCCACCCTCGCGCATCGCGCAGGCGGAGCGTGCTGTCGAGCAGGGCGAAGCGCCAGGCCTCGTCCCGGGCC
The DNA here is from genome assembly GCA_016209635.1 of Candidatus Rokuibacteriota bacterium. Classification (GTDB taxonomy): domain Bacteria; phylum Methylomirabilota; class Methylomirabilia; order Rokubacteriales; family CSP1-6; genus JACQWC01. The sequence goes on from JACQWC010000260.1 coordinate 675, forward strand.
ACGCGTCCCGCGGCGAACGCGTCGACCAGGACGAGCCGCGCGCCCTCGGCGACCTCGGCGTCGATCGTCTGGCGCAGGGCGGCACCGGCGAACGGGATCGTGTGGTCCGGGACCCACTCGAGCGTCGCGCCGGCCCCGAGCTCGAGCCGAACCTCCTGGATCGCCGGCTCGCCGAGCGTCCGGTAGACCTTCGTCGCGGACGGCGTGGTGAGGCACGCGTGGGCCGCCGGCCCCGCGGCGATCTCGACTGCGAGACGGTCGCCTCCCACCAGGCCGCCGGTCGGGTTCAGGATCGAGACGATCGCGGACGGGTCGTCGAGGGCCATCGGGGCCAGCACCTGGAGCGGCAGCGTGTAGCGGCACGCGGCGACCACGGTCCGGCGCCCGCGTCGCTCGAAGCGGAGGCGGAGCGCGCCGTCCCGCCCGACCCGATCCCCGGCGACGGTCACGCGCCCTGGGAGGCCGGCAGCAGCTCGTGGCGGATCCAGCGCACCACGGTGTCGACGCCCTCGCCGGCCCGGAGGTTCGTGAACACCCACGGCCGCCCGCCGCGCATCCGGCGCGCGTCGCGCTCCATCACCGCGAGGTCGGCGCCCACGTGCGGCGCCAGGTCGATCTTGTTGATCACGAGCAGGCCGGAGCGCGTGATGCCCGGACCGCCCTTCCGGGGAATCTTGTCCCCCTCGGCGACGTCGATCACGTAAATCGTCGCGTCCACCAGCTCCGGGCTGAAGGTCGCGGCCAAGTTATCGCCGCCGCTTTCGATCAGCAGGAGGTCGAGCTCCGGGAACTGCTTCAGCAGGACATGGGCCGCCTCGAGATTCACCGACGCGTCTTCCCTGATCGCCGTGTGCGGGCAGCCGCCGGTCTCGACGCCGACGACGCGCTCCGCCGGGAGCGCCCCCCGTCGCACGAGGAACTCCGCGTCCTCCTTCGTGTAGATGTCGTTCGTGATCACCGCCATGTCGAGCTCGCCGCGCAACCGGAGGCAGAGCGCCTCGGCGAGCGCCGTCTTCCCCGAGCCGACCGGGCCCCCGATGCCGATCTTGAGGGGTCGCGGAAGCCTGGCCCCGCCGCTCACGAGCGGAAGAGCCTCACTTCGAGCGTCGCGTGGCGGACCCCGGCGATCTCGTGATCCGGGTTGAAGCTCCACATGTCCTCGACGCGCGCCGCGGCCGCCCTCGCGGCGAGGCGCTCGATGCGAGACCGCATCGCGGCCAGCGCGCGCTGGCCGTCGAGCTGCCCCAGCGGAAGGAGCCTCAACCCGGCGCCGACGAGGAGCGCCGATGTCGAATAGAGGAACGCGAGCGCCGCCCGCTCGGGGTCGGCGCCGCCACGGCCGACGGCCGCGCCGAAGGCGACGGCGTGGTGGCCCGGCGCGAGTCCCTCGTCGGCCGCGCGGGCGAGCTCGGCGAGGAAGGGATCGGCCCCGTCCCCGGCGCCGCCGATGGCCGCCGCCACACGCAGCGTCTGGCGTCCCATCTGTCGGCTCGCGGCGCGGAACTCGGGCACCCACTTCATCGCGTCGAGTCGCTCGTCGAGCTCGATCGAGCCGCCGAGGTCGCCCGACCGCGCGAGGCGGGACCCGACGGCCACCGCCACCGCGTCGGCTGGACCCGCGGCCCCTTCGAGGTGAGTCGCGACGAACGCCTCGAGCCCGGCGCGGTCGCGGACGAGCCCCTCGCGGGCGCAGGTCTCGAGCCCGAACGAGTGGGCGAAGCTCCCGGCGGGGAAGAGGCCGTCCGCGAACTGGAGCAACAGGAGCAGGGTGGAGTCACCCGCAACTCGCTCGGTCCACCCGCGGTCCGAGCCGGCGTCGCGGCTCCGGTCAATGGTCATGCCGGTGGCCGGCGCCGATCGGCATGAAGACCGCCTCCATCCGCTCGAACGCGACCCCGAGGCGGGCCAGGAGCTGCTCCATCGCGGGATCGTCGGGAACGAGCAGCCGCTCACCGTCGAGGGCCAGCGTGAAGTGGCGGTTCCCGACCTCGAACGCCACGCGCAGGCTCTCCTCGCGCGAGCGCGGGGTCAGCGCGAGCACGGGCTCGGGCGCCGCCTCGACGACCACGTACCAGTCAGGGCCGACGTAGAGCAGCTCGCCGGGCACGAGCACGCTCCCGGTCGGCAGGGCGAGCTGCAGCTCGCGGCCGCGCCGGGTCCGCACCCGGCGGCGGCCCCACCGCCGCTCCTCGGCCGTGAGCACGAGGGCATCGCGCTCGAGCTGCGCCAGGTCCGCGCCCTGCACGTGAACGTGCGGGTGCGTGAGGACCGGTACCCCCGCATCGCCGGCGCGGTCGAGCCTCTCGCTCGATCGTGGCTCAGGCGGGGGGGTATGGGGGGCCATCTCGGGGCCCCCCATCAGATCAGCAGGGCCATCTCGGGGCCCCCCATCAAAAGAGGAAGTACCGCTGCGCCATCGGCAGGACCCGGGCGGGCTCGCAGACCAGGCGCTCGCCGTCGGCCCGGACCTCGTAGGTCTCCGCGTCCACCTCGATACGGGGCAGGGCGTTGTTGTGGACCATGTCGCGCTTGCCGATCGCGCGGCACCGCCCGACGGCCACCGCGCGGCGCCGGAGCCCGAGCCGCTCGTGGACGCGGCTCTTCAGTGCCGCGGCCGAGACGAAGGTGATCGCCGTCGACGCGACCGCCAGGCCGTGGCTCGCGAACATCGGGCGATAGCGAACCGGCTGCGGCGTGGGGATCGAGGCGTTCGGGTCCCCCATCGCCGCCCAGGCGATCGCCCCGCCCTTGAGGACCAGCTCGGGCTTCACCCCGAAGAACGCGGGCTTCCACACGACGAGGTCGGCCAGCTTGCCGGCCTCGACCGAGCCCACCTCCGCCGCGAGCCCGTGGGCGATCGCCGGATTGATCGTGTACTTCGCGATGTAGCGCTTGACCCTGACATTGTCGTCGCCCGGCGTCTCGCCCCCGAGTGGCCCACGCTGGCGCTTCATCTTGTCGGCCGTCTGCCACGTCCGGATGATCACCTCGCCGATGCGGCCCATCGCCTGCGAGTCGGAGGACATCATGCTGATGGCGCCGAGGTCGTGGAGGACGTCCTCCGCCGCGATGGTCTCGGCGCGGATGCGCGACTCCGCGAACGCGAGATCCTCCGGGATCGCGGGGTTCAGGTGGTGGCACACCATGAGCATGTCGAGGTGCTCGTCCATGGTGTTGACCGTGAACGGCATCGTCGGGTTGGTGGACGACGGCAGGCAGTTGGGCTCCCCGCAGACCCGGATGATGTCCGGGGCGTGACCGCCGCCCGCCCCCTC
>JACQWC010000261.1 GCA_016209635.1 Candidatus Rokuibacteriota bacterium
GACGGCGCGAAGATGTCGAAGTCGAAGGGCAACGTGGTCGACCCCGACGACCTGATCCGAGCGTTCGGGGCCGACACGGCGCGCCTGTTCTCGCTCTTCGCCGCCCCTCCCGAGAAGGACCTCGACTGGAACGACCACGGCGTCGAGGGGGCCTCACGCTTCCTCAACCGGGTCTGGCGCTTCGTCCTGGGCCACCTCGACGAGCTGCGCTCGGCGGAATCGGCCGCGGCGCGCCCCGCCGCGCCGTCCACGGAAGACGGCCGCGCCTTTCGCCGGGCGGTCCACGAGACCATCAAGCGGGTGACCGACGACATCGAACACGACTTCCACCTGAACACCGCCGTCAGCGCCGTCATGGAGCTGGTGAACGCGCTCTACGCCTTCGAGGCGTCGTCTCGCGAGCGGCTGGTGCGCGCGGAGCGGCAGGCGCTGCTCCGCGAGGCCGTCGAGGCGATGATCCTGCTCCTCGGGCCCTTCTGTCCCCACATCGCCGAGGAGCTCTGGGCCCAGGTCGGCCACGCGGCGAGCGTGTTCACGCGGCGGTGGCCCGAGGCGGACCCCGCGGCGCTCCGCAGGAACGCCGTCACGATCGTCGTCCAGGTCGACGGCAGGGTGCGGAGCCGGCTCGTCGTCGACGTGGACGCCGCGGAGCCGCACGTGCGCGAGCTGGCGCTCGCGGACCACAGGGTGAGGCCGTGGCTCGGGGCCCGGCAGGTCGAGCGGGTCGTCGTCGTGCCGAACCGTCTCGTGAACGTCGTGACTCGCCCGTGATCCGGCGTCGCCGCGTCGTCGCCCTCCTCGTGGTGGCGGCGGGGCTCGCGGGCTGCGGGTACTCGCTCCGGGGCAACCTGCCCGCACACCTCAGGACCGTGGCGGTGCCGGTCTTCACGAACCGGACCTCGGAGCCGGCGGTCGAGAACTTCCTCACGAGCGCGGTCGTCGAGGCCTTCTCCACCAACGGCCGCCTGGAGGTGGTCACCCCGGAGACCGCCGACGCCATCCTCGAGGGAGAGATCACGGGCTACTCGGTGGAGTCGATCGCCTTCGACTCGCGCGCCAACGTGCGGCTGTACCGGCTGATCGTCGTCATGAACCTTCGCTTCCGCGACGTGCGCCGGAACGCGCTCCTCTTCGAGCGGAACGGCCTCCGGGAGCAGGCGGACTTCCGCGTCCAGGGCGCCGTCTCGGAGACGATCTCCCGCGAGGAGACGGCGCTCAGAGCGGCGGCGATCGACATCGCTCGGTCGGTCGTGAGCTTCGCGATCGAGCGGTTCTGAGCGGGCTCGGGGAGTCCGGACATCCCGCTGGACTGGGCCTCCTTCCTCTCGAACGCCGAGGGCGGTCGGCTCGCGCCGGTTGTGCTGGTCCACGGGGCCGATGGCCAGCTCCTCGACGACGCGCTGGCCGCGGCCGCCCGGGGTCTCGTCCCGGACCCCGCGCACAGGCTCCTCGGCCGCGAGGCGATGGACGGCCGCGAGGTGACCGTCGAGACGATCCTGCGCTCGGCGATGACGCTGCCGTTCATGATGCCGGCCCGGCTCGTCGCGGTCCGCCACTGCCAGGCGCTCTCTGCGAAGGGCGAAGCGCTGCTGGCCGAGTACGTCGCCCGGCCGAACCCCACGACGGCCCTCCTCCTGCTCGCCGACGAGTCGCTCCGCGCGACGCGCGAGCGCAGGGCGGACCACTGGCTCCTTCGCGTGGTGCCGGCCGCCGCCACCGTCGAGCTGCCCGTCCGGCGGGGGCGCGCGCTCGAGGAGTGGCTCCGGCAGCGGACCGCGGCCGAAGGGCTCGGTCTGAGCGAGGAGGCGGCGCGGCTCTTGGTGCAGTGGGTGGGTGACGACAGCGGGGCGCTGCTGGCCGAGGCGCGCAAGGCCGCGCTCGCCGCTGGTCCCGAGCACCGCTCGGTGGGCGTCGGCGAGGTGACCGCGGTGGTCGGGGAGCACCGCCTGAGCGGGGTCTTCGACCTCACCCGTGCCGTCGAGCGGCGCGAGGTCGGCCAGGCCCTCAAGGCGCTCGACCGGCTCCTCGCGACGGAGGAGCCGACCTTTCTCCTCGCCATGCTGGTACGGGACGTGCGCTCGGCGTGGATGATCCGCGAGTGGCGGCGCCGGGGTCAGTCGGTCGACCAGATCGCGCGCGCCCTCCGACGGCCGCCCGGCGCGGTCGAGGCCCTCGTCGCCTACGCGACGGGGCCGGGCGGCGAGTCGCTCCCGGGGAAGCTCCGGCGCTGCTGGGACGTCGAGCGGCGGCTGAAGTCGGGCGGCCAGGCCCGGGCGGAGATGGCGAGGCTCGTCGCCGAGCTGTGCGACACGAGGTGAGGGCGCGGGCGGCGCTCGTCGCCGTCGTCCTCGTTCTCTGCCTCCCGGCCGCGAGCGACGCCCAGTGTCCCGGCTGCCTCCACGCGGGAGCCGCGTCCGTCGACCTGCGCGTCCTCCCGGGGGCGCCGCTCGCGGGCTACGGGAGCGTCGCCCGCCGCCTGCTTCCCCCGGACGTGCTGGGTCGGCACCCGCATGCCTTCTGGTTCAAGCCGCACGCGGGGACGCTCGACCCGCTCGGCGCGCGCGCGCTCGTCCTCGACGACGGCACCACGCGCCTCACCTGGGTGGCGGTCGACCTCATCGCCGTCGATCGCGCATTCACGCGGGAGGTGGAGCGGCGGCTCCTCGCCGCGGGTCTCCCGCGCTCCACCCTGATCATCTCGGCATCGCACACCCATTCGGGACCAGGCGCGTTCATCGATTCGGCCCTCGTGGGCCTGGTCGCGGCTGACCGCGCCGACGCCCCGGTGCGGGACGCGCTGATCGGATCGATCGTCGATGCGGTCCGGCGCGCCGAGCGAGCCAGGGGGCCGGCGCGCGTGAGCGCGCTCTCCGTGAACGCGCCCGCGGTGACGGTGAGCCGGCTGGGTCAGCCCCTGGATCCGGAGATCACTATCTTGAAATTCGTCTCCGCGACCGGCGCGCCGGTCGCGCTCGTGTGGAACTTCGCGATCCACGCGACGATGCTCGGTCCGCGGAATCTCGAGCTGTCGGGCGACGTGACCGGCGCGGCGTCGCGGACGCTCGAGCGGGACCTCGGCGTGCCCGTGCTCTTCGTCAACGGCGCCGTCGGCGACGTCAGTCCGCGCCGCCACGGTCGCCCAGCCCTGGCCGAGGTCGGGAGCGCCCTGGCGGCGGCCGTGCGGGCCGGATGGAACGCCGCGCCGGCCGGCTGGCCGGCGTCGCTCGCGGTCAGGACCGCGCGGGTCGAGCTGCCGCCGCCCGCGCTCTCGCTCAGAAACTGCATCGCCGACTGGATCCCGGGAGCCCTCCGGCTCCCGCTCGCGCGCGCGCTGCCGGGGGACGCCGAGCTGGTCGCCGCAGCCGTCGGCGACACGGTTTGGGTCACGATCCCGGGCGAGCTCCAGACGCGGCTCGGGCTCGAGGTCAAACGGGGGGTGCGGCCCGCGTGGGCCCGCGCGTTCGTGGCGGGCGTGTCGAACGATTACCTCGGCTACTTCCTGGCGGCGGCCGATTACGACCGGGTCGCGTACGTCGCGTGCGCGAGCCTCTACGGCCCGGAGGGGGGAGCGCGCCTCAGCCGTGCGGCGGGGGACCTCCTCGCCGCGCTCCGCGGGGGCGGAGCGGGGAGATGACGCGGGGGTCAGCCGAGCGCGGTGAGACGACGGGCCAGCGCGGACTTCTTCCGCGCGGCGGTGTTGGGGTGGATGACTCCCTTGCTGACGGCCTTGTCGAGGGCGCGAATGGCCTCGCGCACGACGGGGCGCGCATCCGTGGTCTTCTCCGTCGTGGCCTCGCGGGCGGTCTTCACCGCGGTGCGAAGCCTGGAGCGGACGGTCCGGTTGCGCGCGCGACGCGTTTCGTTCTGGCGCATGCGCTTGAGCGCCGACTTCGTGTTGGCCACCTGGTCGTTCCTCCTCCTCGAACCCCGCATGGGCCCGAGCGTCGCCGTGCATCATGCCGCAATGGTGGCGGAATTGCAATCCGAGGGCCTCGATGACCCCGGGCCAGGGCGTCGAGACGCAGGTCGTCCGGGCGCTGGGATCGATCGGCGCGGCGACGCTCCTCAGTCGCGTGCTCGGCTTCGCGCGCGACGTGGTCGTCGCCCGCGCGTTCGGCGCGGGACCTGTCACCGACGCGTTCTTCGTGGCCTTCCGCATCCCGAACGTGCTGCGTCGGCTCCTGGCCGAGGGGGCCCTGTCCACGGCCATCATCCCCGTGTTCAGCGAGTACTCGGTCAAGCGGTCGCGGACGGACCTCCTCCGGATGCTGCGCGCGGTCTTCGCGGCGGCGCTCCTGGCCCTCGGCGTGACGACGGTGCTCGGCGTCGTCGGCGCTCCGTGGATCCTCTGGCTGGTCGCGCCGGGCTTCACGGCCGATCCGGCGCAGTCCGAGCTGGCGGCGCTGCTGACGCGCGTCATGTTCCCGTACCTCCTGCTGGTCGGGCTCGGGGCGCTCGCGATGGGCGCGCTGAACTCGCAGGGACGGTTCTTCGCCTCGGCCCTCGGGCCGGCGGTCTTGAACCTCGGCATGATCGTCGGCGTCCTCGTGCTGGGCGCGCACGTGGACCCGGCTATCCTGTCGCTGGCGCTCGGCGTGCTCGTGGGCGGCGTCGGACAGCTCGCGGTGCAGATCCCGAGCCTGCATCGCTCGAGTCTGCTCGTGTGGCCGTCCGGCGAGCTGCGCCACCCGGCCCTCTCGCGCGTGGCGGGCCTGCTGCTGCCGGCGGTCTTCGGGCTCGCCGCGGTGCAGGTCATGGTGCTCGTGAACACGCTCCTGGCGTCGCTCCTGCCACCCGGAAGCATCTCGTTCCTCTACTACGCCGACCGCGTGATGGAGCTGCCGCTCGGGGTGTTCGGGATCGCGCTCGCCTCGGCGTCGCTCCCGGCGATGTCGCGGCAGGCCGCGGCCGGTGACACGCGGGGGCTGGCGGGGACCCTGAACTTCGCGCTGCGGCTCTCGATGTACGTGGCGGTGCCCGCGACGGTCGGCCTCGTCGTCCTCCGCGAACCGATCACGCGTCTCCTGTTCGAGCGCGGGGAGTTCACCCACGGCGACACCGTGGCCACGGCGCAGGCACTCGCCTGGTACGCGCTCGGGCTGGTCGGCTTCTCCGGCTCACGGATCGCGGCGCAGGCGTTCTACGCGGTCGGGGAGGCGGGGACGGCGGTGAGGCTCGGCATCCTGGCGGTCGTCGCCAACGTGCTCGCGGCGGTGGTGCTGATGGGGCCGCTGGCCCACGCCGGCCTGGCGGGGGCCTCGTCCTTCGGCGCGTACGTGAACGTGGCCGCGCTCGTCCTGATGGCCCGCAGGCGGTTCGGCCCGCTGGGCGGGCGCGCGCTCCTCGGGAGCCTGGCGCGGACGATCGCGGCGTCGGTCCCGCTCGGCGCGTGGTGCGTGGTGGCGCTCTGGACCTGGCCTGCCGGCGCCGGTCTCCCGCTGGACGTCGGGTGGCTCGCGCTCGCGGTCGTGGGTGGCTTCGGCCTCTTCTGGATGACGAGCGCGCTGCTCGGGGCTCCCGAGCGCAGAGCGCTCCTCGGAACCTTGCCCTCCCGGGAGGCCGGTTGATATAATCCCTCGTGCTCACTCCGTTCGGCCCGCACCGAGCGAGCCCCGAGCGCCGGGTCAGATGAGCGACCCGGTGGTCGAGTATCTCGGGTCGCTCCAGGCAGAGCGGGGGGCCTCCCGCCACACGCTCGCCGCGTACCGCCACGACCTCACCGACTTCCTCGGATTCCTCGGCCGCGAGCGGCGCGCCCTCTCGCGCGTCCGTCCCGATGACGTGGTCGCCTACGTGGAGCGGCTGCGCGGCGGGGGGCTCCGGCCCGCGAGCGTCGCGCGTCGCCTCTCCGCGCTGCGGGGCCTGTACCGTCATCTCGTCCGGGAGGGTGCTCTGGCGCGCGACCCAACCGAGCACCTGGAATCCTCGCGCGCGACGCGGCCGCTCCCCCGGGCGCTCTCGCGGGACGCCGCGGCGGCGCTCGTCGAGGCGCCCGACGTGTCGGGGCCACGCGGGGTCCGGGATCGGGCGATGCTGGAGCTGCTGTACGCCACGGGCATCCGCGCCTCCGAGTGCGTCGATCTCCGCGTCGACGACGTCAACGCGACGGCCGGCTACGCCATCTGCACCGGCAAGGGACGGAAGCAGCGCCTGGTGCCGATCGGCGCCCACGCACTTGCGTGGCTCGCGACCTACGTCCGGGACGTGCGTCCCCGCGACACGCGGCGGCACGACAGCGGTCACCTGTTCGTGAACCCCCGCGGCCGGTCGCTCTCGCGTCAGGCGCTCTGGACCATCGTCCGCCGCGCCGCCGTGCGCGCCGGCCTCCGGCGGCGCGTGTCCCCGCACGTGCTGCGCCACTCCTTCGCGAGCCACCTCCTCGAGGGCGGCGCCGACCTCCGATCCGTACAGGCGATGCTCGGCCACGCCGACATCGCGACGACGCAGATCTACACGCACCTGCCCTCGGCGGCGCTGACGCGGATGTACCGCCGCTTCCATCCGCGGGCGTGAGCATGGCCCGGCGGGCGCACGTCTACCCGCAGGTGGATCCCGGCGCCCGCGGTGTCGTCGACGTCGCGCTCGCGGGGGCCCGGCCGACGGCGCGCGTCGGCGAGGCGCTGCGGCTCGCCCGGAAGTACCAGGCAGGGGTCATGGCCCTGGACCGCTCCACGCTGGTCCTCCGCGAGGACCTGAGCCGCGCGAGCGCTCTGGGCCTCGACGACCTGCCCGCGGCCGCCCTGGCACGGCCGCTACCCCGGGTCGACGGGCGCGCGTCCGAGATCAGCGTCCGTCGCCGGCTCGCCGAGGGCGCGCCCTGCGTGGTCGTCGAGGAGCGGAGCAAGCCGATCGGCGCCGTCTCCCGCGGGGTCCTTGGCCCAGGCGGGGGCGCGACGCTCTCGATGGCGGCGCGTGTCGGCCGGCTGCCCGAGCGTGTCCGGTCGGCGCTCGCCGCGGTCGGCGCCGTGGCGGGGGCGCTCGGGGCGCGGGCGTTTCTCGTGGGCGGCCTCGTGCGCGACCTCTGGCTCGCCGCCCCGATCGCGCGGCACGATCTCGACATCGTCGTCGAGGGCGACGGTCTCGCCGTCGCGCGGGCCCTCGCGCTGGCGCTGGGCGGCTCGGTGGTCGAGCACGCGCGCTTCCTCACGGCGTCGGTGGAGGGACGCGCGTGGGGTCGCGTGGACGTCGCCACGGCCCGCTCGGAGCGGTACGAGGTACCGGGCGCCCTCCCCAGGGTCATGCCGGCCACGATCGGCCAGGACCTGCGGCGGCGCGACTTCGCCGTCAATGCGATGGCCATCGAGCTCGTGTCGGACGGGCTCGGGCTGCTCGACCCCCACGGCGGACGCGGGGACATCGCCCGGGGGCGGCTGCGCATCCTGCACCCGCTGTCCTTCGTCGAGGACCCGACGCGCATCCTCCGCGCGGCGCGGTACGCGGCGCGGTTCGGCTGGGGGCAGGACGCCTGGACCGCGCGGGCTCAGGCGCTCGCGCTCGGCCTCGTGCCGTACGGGGCGCTCTCGGGCCAGCGGATCCTCGCCGAGCTCGAGCGGATCGTCGCCGAGCCGTCCGCGCCCGCCGCGCTCGTCCGGCTCGGAGGGACCGGGGCGTTCCGCCTTCTCGACGCGCGCTACCGGTTCACCCGGCGGACTCGCGGGCGGATCGGTGAGCTGCCCCGTGCGTGGGCCTGGGCCCGGGCCCGCGGCCTCGGCCTCGCGGGCGTGGAGCTGGCGCTGGTCGCCCTCCTGGGCGAGCAGCCGCCGGAGGTTGCCCTCACCGCGCTCCGTCGCCTGGCGGTGACGGGGGACCCGCTCCAGCGACTCGCGCGCGCGCTCGAGGGGAGCCGCGCGGGGACCGGCTGGCTCCTCGAGGCGGCGCCCCGCAGCGAGCAGGCCCGCCGGCTCCGCGACCGGAGTCCCGTGGAGCTCGGGTGGCTTTGGCTCGCCGGCGACGGAGCCGCGCGGGCCCGGCTCGACTGGTTCGTCGCGGACGCCCGCGACGCGCGCAGCGTGCTCGACGGCGAGGAGCTGATCGCGCTCGGGGTCCCCCGGGGGCCCCAGGTCGCGCGCGTGCTCGGCGAGCTGCGCGACCGCCGCCTGGACGGCCTTGCGGCCGATCGGGCGACGGCGGCCGACTACGTCCGAGGATGGGTCTCGACCAGAAAGGAGGGATGAAGTGGCCCCAAAATTCATCTTCGTCACGGGGGGCGTCGTCTCGTCGCTGGGCAAGGGGCTCGCGGCGGCCTCGATCGGCTCGCTGCTCGAGGCCCGGGGCTTCCGGGTCACGCTCCAGAAGATGGACCCGTACATCAACGTGGACGCGGGCACCATGAGTCCCTACCAGCACGGCGAGGTCTTCGTGACCGACGACGGCGGCGAGACCGACCTCGACCTCGGCCACTACGAGCGCTTCACGTCGGTGCGGGTGACCCGGGACCACAACATCACGACGGGCAAGGTGTACTTCTCGGTGATCCAGAAGGAGCGCCGCGGCGACTATCTCGGCCGCACGGTGCAGGTGATTCCCCACATCACGGACGAGATCAAGGCCTCGGTCCGCCGGGTGGCCGAGGGCGTCGACGTCGTCATCGTCGAGGTGGGCGGGACGGTGGGGGACATCGAGAGCCTGCCGTTCCTGGAGGCCGTCCGCCAGTTCAAGA
>JACQWC010000263.1 GCA_016209635.1 Candidatus Rokuibacteriota bacterium
GCCAAAGCGCGATGCGTCATGTGCCTCAGGACGCGGTCCGCTCGCTGTGGAGGCGCGTCCGCCAGCTCTTCGGCCCACAGGTGAGAACGCGCGCGTGGTGGAGCAGGCGGTCGAGCATCGAGGCGACCGCCGCGGTGTCGCCGAGGAGCTTGCCCCAGTTCTCCACGGGGCGGTTCGAGGTCGGCAGCGTGGACGCCCGCTCGTAGCGCCGCATCACGATCTCGAGGAGATCCTCGGCCGCGTGTGCGGGAGCTACCGCATGCCGAGATCGTCGATTTCAGCTCTTGTGGACATGGATCGTGTTCGTGTTGCCCGCGGCCATCGTGCTGGAGATCGGGCTCGCACGACCTGTGTACGCCCTCATGATCCGGCGTCACGAATGGCATGCGGCGCATGCCACCAGAGGAAATAGCGGCATGGCCGGGCGTGATGACATCCCCGGCTGGATAGACCAAGTGTGTACCACCCGCCGATGCAATGTGACTCGACTCTGCGGAGATAATCGGCGATCTCGCCAACGACGGGGGCCACTGTGGGACGGCAAACGTGTCAACACCAATCTGGGTCTGGACAGTCTAGACTGCGCGCTGACCGAACTGAAGCAGGAACAAGACAAGGAGAAGGCTGAGGCTATTACTCGCGACGACGGCGGAGCAGGCCAGCAGCGGGCTCCAGAAACGCCGGAGATCGGGTTGGTCCACCCGGAGGGCGGCGATCGTGTCGTCGAGGTAGATGGCGTAAGCGAATCCAGCGGCGGCGACAGCCACCAAATGGAGAGGATCGCGTAAGACGAGGGCGAGGACACTGGACGCGAGCGCGAGGAGCGGCACAACATAGGGCGCCAGCGACACGAGACGGTCGCTGACGGTGAGGACGACGTAGCCGCCGCGATTGCGCGTGGCCCAGAGTTCCTCGACGCGCCCCCCCAGGAGGCACGCGGCGAACGCGTGGACGAGCTCGTGAGTCAGCGTACCGAGGAAAGGAAACGACACGCCGCGCGCCACGAGCCCGAAGGCGACGATTGCACCAGCCAGGAAGGCGTGACCCTCCCGTCGCGTGGCCAGGACCGCGAGAAGCTCGAACAGGGCGAGCAGGGCAGCGAGAGTCAGTGCCCAGAGTCCCGCGATGACGAGCGGGTCGGTCAGTCGCTTCACTTCGGGCTGTTCCCGCGGCCGTTCGCCACGACCTGCGCGATGCGCGCGAGGATGGCCCGGCTCAAGTCGAGGTCCTTGCCCACGGTGTTCGTCGAGGCGGTCACGGTGAGCTTCGTGAGGGCCGGCGCCAGGGGCAGGATCTCGAAGGTCACCTCGCCCTGGTAGGGCAACGAGGCGCGCACGACGCGCCGGCCTGTCGCCTCGGGCTCGTGGAGGACAAACTCACCGACCTCGAGCCCGAGGAGAACCTCGGCGATGGCGCCGAGGACGCGAGCGCCGGGCGCGTCGAAGATGGACTCGGGCGACTCGCGCAGGACGTGCTGATCGGCGCTGCGGCCGATGGCCCAGCCGGCGACCGACCCGGCCAGGGGCGCTGCGACAGCGCAGCCCTGGAGACCGGCGAGCGCCAGCGCGACGCAGGCGGTCAGGACGGGGTGGACACGTCGGCTCATCTGGCGGGTGCCCGATGCGTGAGGCGTGCGAATTCGCGCAGGACGTCCCGCACGTACGCGACCGTCTCGCTCGGGATCGGCCGCTTCTGCCGGACGACCTCGGGGCCGGCGTTGTAGGCGACGAGTGCGGTGCGCACGTCGCCGAACTCCCACAGGAGCATCGCGAGAAAGCGGACCGTGCCGTCGAGATTCTGCGCAGGATCCAGAGGGTCGGCCACACCCAGCAGCGCGGCCGTTCCCGGCATGAGCTGGCCGAGGCCGAGCGCGCCCTTCGGGGAGCGCGCGACGGGGTTGTAGGCCGACTCCACGCGAACGACGGCCTGGACGAGCGCCGGGTTCAGGCCGACGGCGCGCGCCCGGACATGGATGAGGTGATCGATGTCCGGGGCCGATGGCCGGAGGCGCCAGGCCACGGGCGGTCTGCGGCGATCGCGGGGCGCGAGTATGGGCGTCGACGGCGTCGCACGACTCGCGTCCAGCGGGCCGAGAATAGCCCTGGCGAGATCGAGCGTGGCCTCGGCTTCGCGCAGCACGTCCGCGGAGACTGTGTCGACGGCCGTGAGCGCGATGACGCTCGCGATCATGAGGACCCTCGCCGACGCCATCTCACCGGCGCATCAAGATCCGGAACGCCTCATCGAGCGCTGTCATGGCGTCCTCCACCGGCTCGCTAGCGCGACGCGGCGCGGGCCCGGGGGGCGCCGCTGGCGGCGGTGGCGCTGCCTCCCGCGACACCGCCGAAGGGCGTCCGGACTCGTTCCACGTGGTGAAGCGCTCCGGGTCGATCACGACCTCGCGGTCCACGAGCCCGCGGAGACGGGCGGTGTCGGAGGACACCTCCGGACGGGCGCCCGCGGGATCTGCGCTCTGACGAGCGGGCTCCACCACTGGTGCCGGCGGCGCGAACCACTTCGGCACGCTATCGGCCCACGCTCCGAACGCGCGCAGGCCGTTCTCGAACACCATGAGGGCGATCCCTCGCTGGGCCGGAGCCAGGGCGATGACGGCGAGGAACAGCAGGACGGCCAGTCCGAGAAGCCTGACCAGCATGGCATATCTCCTCAACCTCGCGCGCCGTGCGAGAGGTTGATGGCGAGGTTCATGGGGATCGTTCCGGCCGCAGTGTGGCGCGCCGCGAGCACCTGCAGGACGAGCTCCCCAGCGGGAGTGCGGACGTAGCGGCCCTCGAAGCCGGAGAACTCCCTGGGATCGCGCCCCTGCGCCTGCACGTGGGCGACGATGGCGCCGACGAGGGCCTGATCGAGCCAGACCGGCACCAGCAGCACGACTTGGTATGGCGCAGGCCCCCAGGCGCGCGCGGCGCCGGTGACGACGCCGGCGAGCGCCGCCTCGTCGGTAAGATCGCGCGAGCGCCGGCTCAACCCGGCGAGACTGCTGCGCTCGAAGGCGACGAGACGTCCGGCGCGCCAGTCGATCTCTGCGCGGAGATTGTCGCCGTCGTAGACGAAGAACCGCCCGCCCAGGGCCTCCATGGCTGCGGCGTAGCCGGGGAAGCCCAGGTGGGAGTAGCGCGCCGAGATTGGCGGGAAGCCTCCCTCGACCAAACTGAGCCACTGGCGTCCATGCTCGAGGATGACGGCGTTAGGAACCACGGAGTCAGGCGCCTGCTCGGTGGGCCTGGGCGCGGGCGGCTTCGCCGGAGGCTTCGCGGGAGGCGTCGGCCTCGGACGCTCCGGGGGCGGCTCCAGGGCCACGATCGTCGGCGGGGCCTCGCGGCGTGGCTCGCGCTGCGGCTCTTCTGCGTGGAGCGGCCGGATCGCGACGCGGGGGTCGTGCCGCCAGAGATCGACGAGGGCCCCGAGGACGAGGCCGACGACGAGGGCCGCGACGAGCCCGGCGGGTCCGCGCATCACCGCCTCTCGGCGAGCAGGTCCAGCGCGTCCATGAGGGAGTCCCACATGGCCTTGCGGTCCTCCGTGGTGACGGTCGCGTCTGCGCGCGCCGAGGGCGTCGGGGGCGCGGTGACGACGTCGAACGACCGGAGCGGCCCCCGCGTGCCCGGGGCCGGGTGAACGGGCATGGCCGTGGACGGCGCCGGCGTCCTCGTGGTCGCGGTCCCGGGCTGGCTCGGTTCTCCGCGACGATCCTTCTCGCTCGGGGGAGCCGGCGCTGGCGCGGGAATGCCGAGCCCGCGGTCCTCGTTACGCGGCGCGGGAGTCTCGACGGCTCCTCGATCAGCAGACATCGGCGCCGGGCTCGGCGGGGCGGTCCCTCGGGGCGGTTCGGGCTTCCCGGTCTCTGCGCCGGACTGCGTCGCGCTCGGCGACACGGCGGAATGCGTCAGGACTCTCGTCAGCACGGCCCCGGCGGCGAGGACGGCGAGGATGATGAGGATCGGTGCGAGACGACCTGGCATGATGGAAACCTCCTGGTTCACTGTTCGAGGACGGCCCAGGACACATGGCGGATGCCCAGACGCTGGAGCGCGCCCATGAGATCGGCAGCGACCTCGAACGGCAGACGCTTGTCGATCCTGAGCACGACGGCCGCCGCGCCCAGGGCTCCGACCCTGGCCGGGAGATCGCCACGCGCGATCTCTTCCTGCCGGACGAAGTAGCGGACGCGACCACCGTCAGCGTGCTGAGCCGTGATGGCCACGGGCGTCACAGCACTCGTCCCGAGGGCTTGCCGCTCGACCGCCGCCAGTTCGGCGCGCGGTAGTGTGCGCTCCCGGCTGTCGGAGATGGAAGAGAAAGACAGCATCGCGATCGTCATGAAGATCAACAGCGCGTTCGCAAACAGGTCCATGAAGTAGACGCCGAATCTCACGGTGCCGACTCCCCGTCGAGGTGGAAGGCGAACCTGAGTGCGTAGGCTGCGAGGGCCTGGACCACGCCGTAGATGGATGAGTAGATCGCTTGGCCCGTTCCGGCGGTGAGCGTGACGACTGCCGTCTCGAGCCCTTTCGCGAGGTCGATGCCGCCCATTGCGCTGGCGAGGCCGATCAGGGTACCGAGAAATCCGAGGGCTGGCGAGGTGGTCTCGATCAGGACCAGATGGGGGCCCAGGGTCTTAGCGCGGGATGCCGGTCCCACCAGCAGCCGCGCGGCCACGAGGACAAGATGAAGGCTGAGTGCGGCCAGAGGGAGAAATGTCGGCCCGGTCTTGTCCCACGCGATGAGCAGCCACCGCGCCGCGAGGCCGAGCGGCGAGGTACCGAGCCAGAGCCGCACGAGCGTGTACGCGAGGAAGCCGATGCCGAGCACGCCGACCCAGGCCAGCAAGTCACCGAGGCGCGAGAGGTCGGCGCGCGCCGCGCGCGCGCTGAGCGACCGATCGCTAGCGCTCATCTGAGAAGTCGAAGGTGCGCCCCTCGAACAGGCGGGCGGGATCGAGGTGAATGCCCTCGCGGGCAAGGAACTTCCTGAAGACGTGAACCGTCGCGCCGGCGGGATCCGCGTCTTGGAGGCCCAGCGTGAAGAATTCACTTGGCCTGAGGGGCGGCACACAGATGAGCAGGCGGCCTTCGACGCGGACCAGGCCGAGGAGCCCGGGCAGGGTCTTGACAGGGTCGCCACTCTTGACGAACTGGCGGACGAAGGCGGTGGCGGCCACCTCCTGCTCGTCGCGCCAGCGCCGGAAGTCCTCCGAGAGGCAGAAGTCCGACGCGCGCACGGGAGCGGCCGCCACGCCCAGCACGACGAGCGCGAGGAACGCGAAGACGAGGTGTTTCATGGCTATCTCCTCGGCGCTACCAGCGAAGGCGCCCGCTTTTGATGCGCTGCCACGTGTCCTCGTGGCCCTGACTCACGGGCAACGGCTGAGCGGGAGAGGCGATCTCGCCGCCGTCGAGCCGGTCGAGCGCCCTCTCGCGCCCTCCCAGGTCGCCGGTCGGGTCCCCGAAGAGTCCCGGGATGTCGAGGACCCCGCGCTTGGCCTCCTCGATGGCGAGAATGACTGCGCCGCGCCCGAGCGCGACCAGGAGTCGATCCTGCTGGGCCTCGAGCTGTTTCTCCGTGGAGGCGATGCGCTGGAGCATGCTGTCCAGGTGCACTAGCACGCCGCCGAGGTCCCCGACGGAGACGTCGAGCGAGCGGAGGGAGGCCTCGAGCGCGGGGACCGACGCGGCGAGACTGCTCCGTGCTGCGGCGACATCCTTCCTGAGCTCCGGTGGCGCGTTCTGCGCCCAATAGTCGAGGATGCTCGCGAGCGCCGCGAGCGACTCGGCGGTCTGTCGCTTGAGCGCTGGCAGGTCCTCTTGCCGTGCCAAGGCCTGACGCTGTGCGCGGAGCGCGTCAGTCAGCTGGCGGAACCTGCCGTGCATCTTGCTGACGACGCCACGCAGTGCCGTGACCCACTCGCCGTGGACCGCGAATTCCTTCGCCGTCGCCCGGAGGAGCTCCATCTGGAGCCCGAGCTTCCGGTTGTGTTCCGTCTCGCGCTCCCACGTGCGTTCGAGATCACGACGCTGCTGCGAAGCCTCCTTGAGCTGCGAGGTCATGCCCCGCGTCTCGCCGCGGAAGCCGTCCACTTCGCGCCGGATCTCCGTCACGATCTGGCGGATGACGGCGCCGGTCTGCTCCACACCGCCGGCGTAGAGCGCCGCCGGCGTGAGGAGAGCGGTCATGGCGAGCACGGTGATCAGGGTCTTGTGTCGTTGCGAGGCAATCATCGCTGAACCTCCGTGAGAGCTGGCTGGGGTTCGAAAAGCGCTCGCACCCGCCAGGGAAGGCGTGAGGGCTGAACGGGGCGCCCACCCCGCGTGGCCGCGAGGCCGAGGAGGGCGTCCACTTCCGGCTCAACCACACGGTCGGGAGCGCGATTGATCTCGAGCCGCAGGAGATTGGCGGCGTCCTCGAACGCCTTCGCGTGCTGGGGCCCGGCGTCGAGGAAGGCGATGACGCTCGCCGTGAGCGCCGCGATCCTGAAGTCGCGGGATGTCGCCGCCGGGTGCTGCGCGGCCTGGACAAAGTGCTGGCCGGCCCGGACGAAGTCGCGCTTCCGGTACTGCGCCAGCGCCAACTGAGCGAGCCCCTCGGGGCGTGAGGGATCGAGTTGCGCTCCGACGATCGGGAACGCGACCGTGCGCGTAGCCTGCGCGGCGGGTTCGGCCTTGGCAACGAGCTGCGCCTGGTTGCTCGCGGGCGCCGCGGTCGTCGTGCCGAGGTGCGTGGCCGTCGGCACGAGTCGGCCGGGGCCCAGCGCGCTGCAGGCGCTCGAAACCAGCGCGATCAGACAGAGGATGGCGCTCCGGAGCGTTACATTCATCGGACGACCTCCTGCCGCGGATGGGAGCCTGAGTCACGCAGGACGACGGCCTGGCCGCGATCGGCACGGACGCGCAGCACGTCCGACTCGCGGTTCTGGTGCACGCGACACACATCCAGAAGCTCCAGGCGCATCCTGAGCAGCGCGAGAAGCAAGCGCTGGTATGGCTGGGAGTGATCGTGTTCCAGCCCCAGAAGACTCGCGAGAGCCTGGTCGAGTGTTCGCAACGTGTCGGCGCACTGCCAGATGGCGTTGCCGTGCCCATCGCGCTGGATCTCGACGCTGGGGCGCGGGCGCAGGTGCCCCGCGTTGGCAACCGGCGCCGAGACGAGAGTGATCAAGCCAAGGGCAGCGCACGCGAAAGGGAGCCTCGTGTTCATGGAGCGACTCCGCGTTCAAACGGGCTCTGGCACGTGAGGCACAGCGCGGCGAACGTGTCGCTCGCCACGCGTGCGTGCACGGGCGGCCTGCACTCGCAGACCCAGAGCCTGAGCCGCGAGCCCGACCGCGGGCCCCTGGAGCGGCCACCCCGGCTGCCGGCGCCGGCCTGACACGCACCGGGGCGGGTGACGAAGCGGAACCCGCGGTGGACCACGCGGTCGAAGGCGGGAGCGCCATCGCTGGGATCGGGCAGCGTTTGGATCTCGGCCCAGACGTCCGGCGCGAAGCTCTCGGCGTCGTACTCCTCGCCCGCGGCCATGGCGTCGACGAGCCCGAGGCACGCGGCCGCCCGCTTCCAGGCGACGCCGTGACCCGCCTCGGCGCCGGCGAGGCAGTGCGCGAGCTCGTGCAGCGTGGTGCCCGCGAGCTGGACGGCGCTCTGCTCGCCCGCAGCGCTGATCTCGAGGAAGTCGTGAGCCGCGCCGTTCTGCCAGGCGCCGTGGAAGCAGGTCCCACGAGTCCCGCGCGAACCCGAGCCGTAGACCAGCTTGGCGCCCAGCAATCGCTCACGGCCTGCGGTGGCGGGCAGCCGGCGGACGGCGATATCGCGGACGGCGGAGACGAAGTCCTCGTGCTTCATGATGGATTGTTCCCCGTCGGCGCCTCTCCGGCCGTGTGGTCGAAGATGGGCTCAGGCGGCCGGGCAGTCGGCGGCCGACGATCGGTCAATCCGCACCTACCGCAGCGCCAGGCGCCATCGCGGAAGCTGAGGGTGGGGAGTGAGCACGAGAGACACCGCCGGCCCTGCGACTCGGGCCTCGCGCTGGGTGCCCGGCGCGCAGCTCTGAGCGTGCGGGCCTGCGAGACGAACTTGTACCTGGGTCTCATCTCGATGAGATGTACGGACGAGCCGACGAACTTTTCTCCGCGTTTAAACGAGGCGTTCCTCTGTGCAGCGTCGCGGGCCCGTCCAAGAGCGAGGCACAATCAAACCTCCTCCGACAGGATCTACGGCGAGGCTGGGAGCTACTTGGCAGGAAGGGCGGTCGAGCGCCAGGGCGGGGTGAGAGTGACCGCGGTGGAACGCGTCTTTCAGTCTGGCTGGAGAGATCTTCGACTTGTGGGCGCTCCGGTCATGCGCGTTTGAGGTCCGCAGCCCTCTCCGCTGTGGCGCAACGCGTCTTGTGCGGAGAATCGTTGGCGAAAGCGCGGCGCGACTCGGACACGGGTTCGGGATCCGGGTTCGAGTCCGGTTTGTCGAAACGATCATGCGCCGATGCCGGCTCCGCGGACCTCGAAGCAGGTCGTTGGGTCGTTGCACGGTTGCACGAGCAGGGCGCGGAGTCGAATCAGATCTGGGTCTCGAATCGAAAGTCGATAACCGGTTGCCGCGGCGAATCCTGCGCGGGCCCCCGCAACCAGTCAGCGGCCACGGGCGGACAGAGCGCGTGATCACCGCGCAATGAAATCGCGCACTTGAATTCTGCAAGTTCGATCACATCCCGTTGCATCACAACACCAACGTCTTTGGCTTGGCCACGGCCATATGCGTGGAACGCCCCGACTCACCGAAGGTCGATCTCGGTAAGAAGGGCGGCGTAGTGTCGATACCAGTCACTCCCGAACCTCTCCTGCGGATCGTACGCTTGCTTCGATTTCAGGAACTGACCCAACCGCGGATGGCGGGCCTCGACCTGTGCTCGGCTCGCGAAGCGGTGGTAGGTGAGGTAGTAGGTGCCGCCCTGGCGGATCACGAGGTCCACCAGCCGCTGGAAGGTCGCCGCGGCGCTGATGAACCCTTCCGGCGTGTGCGTGACGTGGATGTTGAAGACGACGCAGGCCGCCGGCCAGCGGGCCCAGGCGAGGACGCTCTCGTCGTCCTGCTCGGCCACCCGGATGGTCCCGAAGATCAGGTCCACGTCGTGGTCGAGGAAGTCCTTCCTGACGTCGGCGAGGAAGGCCGCGAGGACGGGTCGGGGCACGAAGAACTCGACCAGCATCTCGGAGCCCGGATGCGCGGCCCCGAGCTGGCCGTCCAGCCAGCGGTGGTAGCCGTCCACGTAGGTCGCGAGCTGATGGGTGTCGGACCAGCAGGTCCGGCCCGAGGTGGCGAGGAGGCCGCCCGCGTAGATCTGGAAGGCGCGCGACTTGTCGGTGTGCGCCAGGGAGACGAGCCGCTTCCAGGTGTCCGCTGAGAGCTCCTGGCGCTCCGCGGGGGCTGGCGCCCTGTCGTCGGCGGGGCGATAGCAGGTGAGGACGCCCTGCCGGAGGAAGCCCTCCGAGTGCGCATCGGTCATGGACTGGAAGTTGGCGTAGAGGAACCCCTCCCGGGTCCGGGTCTCGAGGATCGGGACCAGACGTTCGACGTCGGTCAGCTCGACGACGCGCTGGAGGACCCTCCTGGGCGCGAGCCTGAGCCTGACTGACGTCACCACCCCGAAGAGCCCGTAGCCCCCGATCGCCAGCCGGAAGAGCTCGGTGTTCCGCCGGCGGTCGCAGCGGTGGAGCCGGCCCTCGGCGTCGCAGAGGGTGAAGGCCTCGACGTCGCCGATGAAGGGCTTGAGGCCGAGCCCGCTTCCGTGGGCGTTGGCCGACAGGGTCCCGCCGATCGAGATGCGGTCCACGCCCTGCTTCTGGATGATCCCCCACGGGCGGCGCTGCCCCGTCTGAGCACGGAGCGTGGAGTCGATCAGCGCGGGCCACTGGATGCCGGCCTCGACCTCGATCGCGCCCCTCACGGGGTCGAAGTCGAGGACCCGGTTCATCGGGGTCATGTCCGCGAGGATCATGCCGGCGCCGAACTGCTGGCCGCCCGCGGCGTGGCGCCCGCCCGCGATGCTGATGGCCTTGCCCTCGTCCCGGGCGTCACGGATGAGCCTGCGAAGCGTCTCGACGGAGTCGATGGGGACGACGCGATCGACCCGGGTGGGATTGAGCTGGGAGTGGACGTCGTTGACGAGGGTCGGCGCCGGGCTCGACTGCCGGGTGCAGGCGGACGCCCCGACGCCGGCGGCGACTGTCCCGAGGAGGAACTGGCGCCGGGTCAGGCGCGTCATGGTGCCACGCCCGCGCCCGAATGCGGGACGGGCTGGCGGCGCCTCAGCATCCGGAGGATCCAGTACATCGCCAGGGCGGCGGCGAGGTGCTTGAGGGTGTGGCCGCTGACGAGGGCGCCGAGGGCGAACACCTCCGCGTCGAGGGCCTCGAGCGCCTTCGCGAGCGCGTACCAGCCGAGGGCCCCGGCGAAGGCCCCGCCGCGGGTGTAGCGGGGTCGGAAGAGGAGCAGCATCACGGGGACCAGGAGCGGAGGGAGGAACTGGACGAGGCCGTAGGCCCTCAGATCGCCGATCCCCGTGCCCCCGCCGAGGTGCCAGGCGGCGACGCTCCCCGCACCGAGGACAAGCAGCGGCGGGAGGAGCCAGCGGCCGGCGCGGAGGCCGATCCGCTCGGCGGCGTTGATCGCGAGGAGCGTCGTGAAGACGAGCGTGATCGGCAGCCGGTCCCAGACGAGGGACGCGTCCGAGGGGGCGAGGTGGTACCGGGCGGATCCGAGTCCCGCGAGACCGACGCCGGCGAAGAGGACCAGCCAGGCCAGACGTTCCCAGGAGACGGTCACGGGGCCATCGGGCCGAGGCCTTCCGCGCTGGACCATGAATCTCGCGCCGAGTGCCCCGACGAGGACAAAGCCGACGTTGGAGGCCACGTTGAGGAAGTTGGGGATGCCGAAGAGCTCGCGCTGGTCGGCGAAGGCATGGTAGCCGGGGTCCTGGGCGATCGGCGGGAGCGCATACACCGCCTGGACCGCGGCCACGACGATCAGGACCAGGAGCAGGACCCTCCGGGCGCGCGCCCCTGGCGTCAGCTCGCTCGGGCCGGCGTCGCGGGCTGGACGAGCGATGCGGAGGAGGACCCCCGTTCTCACCTGGGCTGCTCCCACCGCCGGAGCTTCCGCCAGAGCGTCGTGCGGTCGATCCCGAGGGCGCGGGCGGCTGCGGCCCGGTTGCCCCGGCAGTCCTGGAGCGCCGCGAGGATCCGGTCCCTCTCGAGGTCGGCGAGCGTGGCCCCCGGGGCGGCGCTCCAGGCGGCAGGCCAAGCGCTCTCGGTCGGGAGGCCGAGGTCGCCGGCGGTGATCTCGACGCCGTGGGCCAGGATCACGGCCCGCTGGACGGCGTGCTCGAGCTCCCTGACGTTGCCCGGCCACGCGTGGCGCCGCATCAGGGCGAGGGCCTCCGGGCCAAATCCACCGACGGCCTTGCCCGCGCGGCCCGCGTGGAGGCGGAGGAAGTGCTCGGCCAGCGGCAGGAGGTCCTCCCGGCGGTCCCTCAGAGGCGGGACCTGGATCGTGATCACGTTCAGCCGGTAGTAGAGGTCCTCCCGGAAGCGGCGCTCGCGGACGAGCCGGGCGAGGTCCTGGTTGGTGGCGGCGATGACGCGGGCGTCCACGCGGAGCGTCCGCGTGCCGCCGAGGCGGCCCACCTCGCCCTCCTGGAGCGCCCGGAGGAGCTTCGCCTGGGCCGACGGGGCAAGCTCGGCCACCTCGTCCAGGAAGAGCGTCCCCTCATGGGCCAGCTCGAAGCGCCCGGGCCTCGCGTCGGTGGCGCCCGTGAACGCCCCGCGCTCGTGGCCGAAGAGCTCGCTCTCGAGGAGGCCCTCGGGGATCGCGGCGCAGTTGACGGTGACGAGCGGCCGCTCGCGCCGGGGGCTCCCGGCGTGGATGGCGCGCGCGATCAGCTCCTTGCCGGTGCCGCTCTCGCCCGCGATCAGGACGGTCGCGTCCGTCTCCATCACGCGGCGGGCGGTGTCGAGGACGCGCCGCATGGCGGGGCTCGCGGCCGCGAGGATGTCCGGGCTTCCGACCGGGGCGCGCGGCGTCAGGACGGAGACTCCCGCGCGGCAAGGGTCGGCCCGCCGCCCCGCACCCGCGCGACGAGCGCGAGCCCGACCACGAAGAACGCCCCGACCGCCAGGATGCCGAGCCGCTGGTTGCCGCCGGCCGCGTGGGAGACCGTGCCGAAGACGAGCGGGCCCAGGATCGCGGCGCTCTTCCCGCAGAGGGCGTAGAAGCCGAACATCTCGGCCTCGGCGCCCCTCGGGATGAGCGTCGTCAGGAAGGCGCGGCTCGCGGCCTGGACGGCGCCGAGCCCCGTCCCGGCGACCACGGCCACGGCGTAGAACTGGCCCTGCGTCTCCACGAAGTACGCGGCGACGACCACGGCCGCCCACTGGAGGAGCGTGACCATCACGACGCGCCGGGGGCCGAGGCGGTCGGTCGGCCCGGACCAGGCGAGGGCGCCGAGGAGGGCGGAGACCTGGACGACGACGTAGAGGACGATGAGCCGGTCCATCGGAAAGCCGAGCGTCTGGGCGGCGAAGATGGCCGAGAAGGCGACGACCGTGTTGACGCCGTCCTCGTAGACGAAGTAGGCGCCGAAGAACCTCCGGAGGTCCCGGTCCCCGAGGATCCTCCGGATGCCGGCGAGCACCTCCGCGCCGCCCTCGCGCGCGGCCCGGAGGATGGAGACCCCGCGGCCCGGAGCGCCGGGCAGGAGGACGAGGGCGGGGAGAGCGAAGCCGGCGAAGAGGGCCGCCGTCGTGAGGAACGCGACGCCGTAGGCCCCGGCGCGGACGGCGGGGAGCGCGACCAGGAGGGCCAGGATCGAGCCCGCGTAGCCGACGGCGAACCCCCAGGCGGAGAGCCGCCCCAGCATCCCGCGCCGGGCCAGGTCCGGGAGGTAGGCGTTGTAGTAGACCTGGGCGCCCTCGAAGCCGACGTTGCCGAGGACGCCGAGGGCGAAGCCCCAGAGGACCATCCCGGGCTCGACCGTCGCCATGAGCGCCGTCGCCGCGACTGACAGGGCGGTGAAGGCGATGAAGAGCGGCCGGCGGGCGCCGGAGCGGTCGGCGATCCCGCCGAGGAAGGGCGCGGTCGCGGCCACGATCGCCATCGAGAGGGACACCGCGCGGCCCCACCAGAGGTCGCCCGCGCCCTCCGCGTTCCCGACGACCCCGATCGCGTAGTACGCGGAGTAGATGGTCGCCAGGATCACGGCGGCGAAGGCCGAGTTGGCGAAGTCGTAGAGGACCCAGGCGACGACGGCGCGCGGCGCGGCGCCACCTCGCCGGGACATCCTCATGGCGCTTCCTCGCCGGAGAGGACCGGCTCGGGGACGAGCGCGGCGAGGGCCTCCATCTCTGCGACCAGCGCCCGCCGCCGGGCCAGGAGGCGCTCGTGAAGGTCCCGGTGGACGAGGAAGTGGAGGAAGCCCCGGGCGTCACGGCGGACGCGCGCGAGGCGCGCCTGCCAGGCGAGCGCGACGAGGCCCGCCGGGACCAGGGCCGCGAGGAAGAGGGCCAGGAGCCAGCCGCCGCCGACGGCCCAGGCGGCGAGGCCCTCGAGAACCCAGCAGAGCGGGTAGAGGACCGCGCCGGCGCTGATCTTCCAGGTCGCCACCTCGTCGGGATCGGGGCGGCCCAGGCGCACGGCCAGCCGCGTGAGCTGGTAGGGGAGGAGGTGGATCGCGATCCCGAGGCGCGCCAGCGGGAGGCCGAGCAGCAGCCAGAGGCCCTCGCGGAGCGCGTACCGGGCCACGACGCCGGGCGGATACGACAAGGCCAGCTCGCGGCCCGTCAGGCCGGCCCGCTCCAGGTCCCGCGAGTACCGCTCTAGCTCGCGCCGGAAGCCCTCAAGCCGCGCGGGCTCGTGCGCGCCGAGGTAGCGCGCGGCTTGGAGGACCTGCCGCATCCAGGCCGTTCGCGCCGCCGCGCCGGGCGAAGGGGCCCCGGACTCCTGGCGCCAGAGGCGCTCGGCGAGCTGGAGGAGACGGAGAGTCTCCTGGTCGTTCGCGTCGACGATCAGCCGGCGGAGGGTCTGGGCCATGCGGTCGGTGAGCCTGCGGACGGCTTCTTCCGGGGCTCCGTCCAGGCGCGCGCCGAGGTCGGCGGTAGCGACCGGCCGGCCGATCGTGACGACCGCCCGCCCGGTCCGGAACTCCGCGGGCCGGTGATAGACGAGGCCCACCGGGAGGACGGTCACGCCGAGGCTGCCGCCAGCCGCGCGCTCGGCGCCGAGCACGATGCGCGCGGCGCCGGTGCGGAGCGGCAGGACGGTGGGCTCGGGCTGGCTCGCCCCCTCGGGGAAGATCAGGATCGCCTCGCCCTGCTGGAGCGCCGCGATCGCCCGGGCGAGCGCCGCCCCGTTGCGGGAGGGGTTCGCCTCTGCCCGCGGCCCGGCCGGCCCGCACTCGGGATCCTGAGCGCGCCGGACGGGGATCGCTCCGATCAGCCGGAGGAACGGCGCAATCAGGAGGTGGCGGAAGAGCGGGGCCTTGGCGATCGGCACGAGCGGCCGCGGGATCGTCGCGAGGAGCAGCAGCGGATCGACCAGGGCGTTGTGGTGGTTGGCGACGAGGACCAGGGGGCCCCGGGCGGGGACGTGCTCGAGCCCGACCACCTCGACCTGGCGGTAGAAGACGCTGAGCAGGAGCTTCGCGAGCCGGCGAAGGAACTGGTAGCCGAGGGCGTCGCGCCCGGCGGCCTGGCGCGGGCCGCCCTTCTCGTTATTGAGTGAATAGTCACTCATTTAAGCCTCCAAAAAATCAGCCCTTCAGCACCCGCCAGGCGGCGGCCACGAGGCTGTCCGCGAGGCTCGAGAGATCCCGCGTGACTCGGCCGTAGAGGCGACCCACGGCCACCTGGAGGACCAGGCCCATCACCATGGCCGTCGCGACGTCCGGGTCCCCCTTGGAGATCTCCTTCCGCGCCATGCCCCGGGCGATGACGCTCCGGAGCACCTCGGTCGGGTTCGGCATCTCCGGCGTCACCCTGGCGAGCTGGCCGTGCTGGGCGAGGAGGAGGTACGTGAAAAGCGTCCGGTCCCTGTCGAAGAACGCGCAGAACTGGCGGATCATCGCCTCGAGCTTGGCCCGGGTGGTCGCGCGCTGCCGCTGGAGATCGTCCAGTTCCCGCGCGAAGGCCGCGAAGGACGTGGAGAAGAGGTCCCAGGCCAGGGCCTCCTTGCTCGGGTAGTGGCGGTAGAGCGCCCCCTCGGCCACCCCAGCCGCCCGGGCGATGTCCTTGATCGTCGTCTCCGTGACGCCCTGCTTCACGAACAGCCCCAGGGCCGTCCGGGCGATCTTGGCTTTGGTCGGTGCCCCGTCTCTCATGAGTGAATAGTCACTCACTATGACGGGCGCTGTCAAGCGCTTATTCAGGCCGCGTGGACGCCCGGTCTGGACCGGCCCGGGACGCTCCGACCGGGACCGTCAGTGGGAGGGACATCTGGCTGGCAGGCGCCGGCTTCTCTCCCAGGCCCGCGGGTCGCCGGGGAGAGCCTCCGGCTGCGCGGTGTTGCGGAGCGCCGTCCCGGTTTCGTTGCGATCTCCAACGGTTCAGGCAGGACGCTCTCGGCGTCTTCACCGGCAACTTGCTGTCAACCAGGCGGTTTCGCCGGGCGTGGCCCCCTGGCAGGGGCCTTGCCGGGCCACCGGTATGCCCCGCCGGCAGCGCGCCGACCAGACCCCAGAGCCGCACGGGATCGTCGGCCGGAGCCCGGCCATCCGGCGGCTCCTGCGGCTGATCGAGATCGTCGCGCCCACCGAGGCCACCGTCCTGATCCGGGGCGAGCGCGGCACCGGCAAGGAGCTCGTCGCCGATGCCCTCCAGCGCTCGAGCCGCCGGCGGGAGCGGCCGTACGTCAAGGTCAACTGCGCCGCCCTGCCGCCCGAGCTCCTGGCCAGCGAGCTGTTCGGCCACGAGCGCGGCGCCTTCACCGGCGCCGTCCAGCGCCGGCCTGGCCTCCTCGCCGCCGCTCATGGTGGGACGCTCTTCCTGGACGAGATCGGTGACCTGTCCCTCGTCGCCCAGGCCATGCTCCTGCGCTTCCTCGAGCAGCGGGAGGTGCGGCCGCTCGGTTCCGCTGACACGCTCCGCGTGGACGTCCGCGTGATCGCGGCGACCAACAAGGATCTGGAGGCGGCGATCGGGCAGAAGGAGTTCCGGGTGGACCTCTGCGACCGGCTGACCGAGGCGATCCTCGAGGTGCCGCCCCTCCGCGAACGGCGGGAGGACATTCCCCTGCTCGTGGACCACTTCGTCGCGCTGCACGCGCGCAGACACGGGCGCCGGGTCTCAGGGATGAGCCCTGGCGCCTCACGTGCGCTGGCGTGTCACCCGTGGCCCGGGAACATCAGGGAGCTTGAGAAGGCGATCAGCCGCGCCGTGATCTTCGCCGAGGACGGATGGGTGAGAGCGGAGACCCTCGGGCTGCCTCCTCCCGCGGCGGGTTCAGGGGCCGTTCCAGACGACCTGCGGGCGGCGATGCCGCTGTCTTGGCGACAGCGCGAGGCGCTCGCAATGGCCCGGGCGCGCGGGAGCGTCTGCCGGCGCGACCTCACCGCCTGGTTCGGGATCTCAGGCGAGACCGCGAGGCGGGAGATGACCGGCCTCGTCCAGGCCGGGCTCCTGCGCCGCACGGGCGTTCGACGTGGCGCGCGGTATGCCCTGGCGCTGAGTACTTGTTCCGAAGAAGGGCCAGGATGAGAGCCAGTTGTCGCCCGCGCCGAGGCGCTCGCTGGATGCTCGTCGCGCTCGTGGTCGCTCTGCCTGCGATCGTTTTGTCCGGCGCTCCGGGAGCTCCAGCACCTCCGCCCGGGGCGGTTCACTGCCAGGAGTCGTGGTCGGCTTCCGCGCCTTGCCTCTCTGCCCGGCCTCCTTGGCTGCCGTTAGAGTCCTCTTGATGTCGGCCCGCGCTCATAGAACAATAGCCTCCCCAATGGCGACAAAGCGACGCGGCCTCACAGCCTATTACGCCTCAGCGCCCGTCCGCGGAAAGGTCACCAAGGACAACACCAGACTTATCTACATCAACGTCGCTGGGGACGGTATGTCTGCGCGCCGTGCTGCTGAGGCGCAGCGAAACGCGTTCGAGAAAGCTGGTGTAGAGCATGGCGCCTGCGTCTTCGTTTCGTTCGCGTACGCGAATGGACGGTTTAAGCAGTGTAACGTGCCGCGGCTGGTTGTCTACGAGAAGTGGGCGGGCGTCAGCTTTGTTGACACGAGCCGTCCCTATTCATCAACGACCGCTGCCGAGCTACCTCCGTCGATGCCAACGAGAAGTACAAGTGCGCTCCAGCACCGACCTTCTAGGCAAAGGCCGGCCTCATTCGCGGACGCCGCAAAGGAATTGGTCGGTGGCCCACCTGGATCAGAGCGGTCGCCGGATGCAGTGATGACGTGCCCCCATTGCGGCGCAAAGCACCGAGTCCGACGCGAAAAACGCCACCTGAATCGCTGTCCGAAGGTGCGCCACAGAGAGCACTCTCCTGGACCTGCAGCGGGACGCCGTCGGCGAAAAAAAGGGCGCGGCGTATCGACCACAAACGGCGAGTGGTCCTGTGGCGACTGTGCACGTGTATTCATGTCCCAAGCAGCGTTTGCCCAACATCGTCTTGATCACACACGCTCTCTCGCACGTGTCCCGTCGGGAAAGTGGACCCAGTCCGGCGAGGTTTCCGCACCCAGACATGTCGCAACGGGATGGGGGATGCCAGGGGGGCTCCCATCGCTCGGCAAGCGCTGACATGGCAACCCTCGACTCGCGTAGCCCGAGCGGCGCGCTGAAAGCGACGGATCGGACCCCGGAGCACTTCAATATCCGAGGGATCCGAGGGGTATCTTGTCGTACCCGCATCGGCATATCTGCTGCCGGCCCCGACGCGCCGCCGCTCCTCACGAGGGTCGAGCAGACGCCCGAGATGCCAACCGGTCAACAAGAGCGAGTCTTTTAGGCAATGTCGCCGCCTCCCGCCGGCTCGTCACAAGATCATTCGAGTCATCTTAAGCTCGGGTACGTTTACATAAGCGTAAGGAACACAGATGCTGCTGTGCAGTATTACCGTGAAGTGCTCGGGGCAAAACTGCTCTGGCGAATTCAGAAGTTCGGAGCATTAGTAGCGGCACTTCAAACGCAGGCAAGTGACCCGATCCTCCTCCTTAACGATCACCATTCTCCCCCTAGAGCAGAGCCAGTCTTCATTGTTGATAGCGCCGTCGTAATGCACGCGAGACTTGAGCAGCGACGTGCACGTTCGCTGTCCGCACCCACCGGCGCAGCGACAGGTATGATGGCAACCTTCGAGGATTTGGACGGTAATCCGCTGGCGATCGTGGATCATTCTGCGATTCAGACATTCCAGAGAGTCGTCGAAGAACAAAACAAATGATTCCACAGGTGACAGTCTGCCCTCGCGACGGAGCAACAAACGACCGCAAGAGATTCATGCCGTATGTGGCAAGCGCCGAAGCGTTAGTCGGACTTCACGTAACTTTCCATGAAGGCCAGCGATCGCTCCTTCTTAAGGAGGAACGCCCATGAAGGCTAGGTTCAGCCGCCTCGTTTATTGTCTGATATCAGCGTGCGTTTTCTCAACCTCGGTGATGTTGCTATCTGCGACTGCAGAAGCGCAGGCATCAAAGGACAGCAGGGATGTCCTGAAGGTTCTCGTTTCCGGAACGGTTGCGGTAGAAGGAGAACCTTACGTCCTCGCCGCGCGCGGAACTGTCAACCAGACGACCGGCGAATACTCGCTCCAGTTCGCACCCCCACCCCTGGCGTCCGCCCAGGGGATCTGTCCTCTAGAGAAAGTACTTGCCACCTGGTTTCCGAAGGTAGCGCTAAAGTTTTTGGTGTCGGAGAAGGGCGAGAAAAAAGGGGCTGATTTGTACACCGCGAGCGGACGACGGCTCATTGTCCAGCTAAGGGGAGTCCCCAAGCGAGATGCCGTGAGCGGCCTGAATCGCCTCTCCGCGACTATACAGATCCAGGCTAGCAGTCCCGAGGCAGCGAGCATCGTGGTGGATGGGGTGATCAATACGATTACCGCACCGTGCCGCAACCTTGAAGACGCGGGTGGCATGTATGGCCATTCAGTTATCCGCCTCGGAATCAAGCCCGTCGTTGCGTCTACGAGGCGATTCACAGGTGGGTCGTATATCGGGATCGGAGCCGTGGACCTGGACGTACCCGACGGGAATCCCGAGGGACTGGGGGGCGCCGATTTCTGGAACCTCGAGGGAACTTTTCGCGCACCGATCAGTCCGGTGGCATCGCCAAAGGCGGTAGCAAGTGTCGACGTGGGTCACATGGCTCGGCGAGCTGATGCGGTTACAGGGACTGTCATGAATTTCGCGGGTACGACACTCCCAATGCGTGCTGTTCTGACGATTGATGGAGTGGCAACGGCCGACGGCGAGATTCATCAGCACTTGGCTGTGTCAGATGCACGAGGTGGCGGGCCGTTCCTCGTACATTTCGATATTCCTGTCAAGAAGGGCGACACTCCTGCGCAGGTCGCGGCAAGGATCGTCGAGAGGCTTAACCAATCGAAAGCAGCATTCGCAGGTGGTGGCAACTTCCTAGCGACTCAGGGAGGCACTGGACTCGGTATATCGAAGGCAGACGCAACAAGCGCCAGAGTGGCGCTTTGTGTTAGCCGAGACGGTACAAGCTGTGTCGGGCCGGACGATCAAATCGCGGCCCAGGCGTTTCGCGTTATCATGACACAGGCCTTTGGCGATGCGGGCTTCCACTCGTTCCGGAACTCGGGAATAACGCAAACGTTCGGGGTTCTTGGACAACCTCCCTTGGTAGGCTGGCTCACACCGTTCAAAGTGGTGTTCTTTACGGACAATCCCGCCACGAACTTGCGAGCTGCCGGCGGCGAAATCACGATCCAGGCCAATACGTGCAGTACCACAAACGGCCGGGACTGCGATCCCTCAACCATCAAGAGGGTCCCGCCGTTCACGATTAAGACATCTTCGGGTGAGACCGCCGAGCAGATCGCACAGAATGTGACTCGCGCTCTAGTACGCCTAGGCATCAAGTGCGTCCAGCGGGTGGGCACCATCGTGTATATGGACGCGGGAGTCGAGATGCCGAGCACTCTGACTGTGCGAAGCGGGGATCCGGGAATCGGGTTGATGTCAGCCGCGGCAGATCTGCCCACGTTGAATGAGCCACATTGAGAAAGAGGATTGGAGTCTGCAATCAGACGAGACATCTGTCGAACGTTTTTAATCCCTGGGGGAACATCTACGAGCATACAGGAGAGACGCTATGAGCGTCGTTTCGCAGAATGCGGGTAGTCGACTGGCCGTTCTCCTGGCCGCCTCCATCATCATTCCAGCGTGCCTCGTAGGCGGGGCGCTGACGTTCGGGCTGCGTCTCGACAGCGGCACAGCGAGCGCACAATCGGTAAACGATCCGAATCCGGCAGTAAATAATCCCGACAAGTTTGCTTGGGATCTCTTCATAGAGGTGAACAGGCCGGCTCTGGTAGGTAGGCGGGGCGTACCGGATCCGAATAAGAAACACGGCGATCCCGGACCCCGAGTCTGGGAGACGTGGAAAATCACCACGGAAAATGGCAATGAGGTCTTTCTCGACAATGGCCGCAATCCCGGGCCATGGGAGACGCCTCAGGCCAAAGATGCCAAGGGCAACCTAAGGAAATTCTTGTCCCCGCCAAAAATGCGCACTATCAAATTTGGCTTTGTTGACAGAGGCCCTAGCTTCGAGGTCACGAAAGCTCCGCCGTTGGACCGTGATAGCCAGGAGGCGAGAATTAACCAAGTAGGATATGAATTCATCGTGAAAGAAGGGCTCTACAGTCTCGATGGTCAAGAGCGGTTCAGGGCGACCCAAAGAAAGGTGGAATTTCCAATAGGCACTATCAACGTCAAGGCGCATTGGCGCGAGTTCACGCTGGAGGAAATCAAAGGTGGCGTGCCAGCCCGTTACTACACCGCTGAAGATAGCGGAAAAGTCTGGGGCCTCACCGGTTTTCACATGACGAGCAAGGACCTGCCCAACTGGTTTTGGGCGACGTTTGAGCACGCGGAGAATCCGCCCCCTGAGATACGAGACCGAGACCGATACACGAAGCTCCGCGATCCTAGCGGGAGGTTACGAGAAGTGCCTGACCCTCTCAAGAATACCTATTGGCAGTACTATGTGCTGCGCGGCACGCAGGTGGACTTCGTTGATTCGACGGGCAGTCCCACTATCCTCGGCAATACGCAGCTTGAGGGCGGAATGCAGGTCACGTCATCATGCATGGGCTGTCATGCCCGCTCAACTATCGGCGACCGGATGGACAACATCATCGTGAATGGGCGCAGGCTTTATCCGAACGGTGCCTACTTTTTCCCGAGCGGCAAACTGACCAGGATTCGCAAGCAACCAGAGGCTGCGGCCAATCGGCTAACGGTCAACCCCGTCCAGGTGGTTCTGTGGCGCGAAGATCCGCAGAAGCCTGAGGATCCGGAGAAACCGGATCTCACAAAGGTGGTGCATGTTATGGGGGCGATCGGGGCGCCGAATCCCGAATGGTTCATAGACTCCGCGGGCCAAAGAAGATACACGCAGCTAGATTTCATCTGGGGTTTCCTACACGCTCAACGTGAGAATCCTTAGAAAGCACCAGACGGAGCAGCCGCTTGAGGCCGTTTCCATGTCCTGGCGGCTCTGGACGCCGCGGAGCTGGGCCGCTGTGCTTTCTTCTGCGCACTTCCAGCGTCGACGTGTCGGATAATTATTGCGCTATTTCACTCCGCGCCGTAACATTGCTCAGGCGGACTCGCGGTTCCACGTTGGTTCCAACTCACGACAATTCAGGCCGCGCGGCACGATCCACGCCAGCTCGCCATCCTTCGGAATCACGCGCGCTTAGCTCGTCGTGCATGTCGGTGCGTAGGTCCGAGCCCGGACTGTTAATCAGGAAGTCGCAGGTTCGAGCCCCTGACGGCTCACCAAGTTTTCCGACCGCCTGCTCGGCGGCCTCTCCTCCCAGAGTCGCGGCGCTTCGCCGGACGCGCCAGGGTCGAGGCGCGCGCTATACCCTCCCGTGAGCGCCGCGTCGTCGGCTGCTCCCGTTTTGCTCCCACACGACCCCTAAACATCCCGAAAAACGCCGAATCATGACGCAGCGAGAGCAAAGGTGTAAGTCTCGACGACAACGGCTCTTCTCCGAACGATCAGAGGGTTACCGACAGGGCCCCGAGGTGACTCATAACCCAAAGGTCGCTGGTTCAAATCCAGCCCCCGCAACCATTGCCGATCACGGGGTTAGCGCGCACCGCGCTGGCCCCGTTTTCGTTTCTGCTCCCGTTTTGCTACCGCCGCGGCGCGTCAACCGCGGCTGCC
>JACQWC010000265.1 GCA_016209635.1 Candidatus Rokuibacteriota bacterium
ATCACCGAGTGGCCGCTGACCCGCGACGTCATCATCGCCGACTCCGACGCGCGCGCCCGTGAGCTCGCCGAGGAGCACATCATGGTCGCCTACCGGAGGGAGTACGCCGGCGGCTGGCGTCATCCGTTCATCGACGCCTCCATCGCGACCGATCTGGACAAGCTCATGGAGGACCGGTTCATCATCGGCGGGCCCGATCAATGCGTCCCGAAGATCCGGCGATTCGTCGAAGAGTACGGCATGACCCACCTGATCTGCCGGACGTTCTTCCCCGGCATGCCGCACGCCCACATCATGCGCGAGCTCGAGCTGGTCGCGAAGGCGGTGATGCCGGCCTTCCGGTAGCGGTTTTTCTCGCTAGGATGCGCGTAAGTGGCTGATATACTAAGTGCTTGCGTGAACCCGTGCGAGGAAACGGAGTGATCTAGCCATTCCGCAGGCGGCTTACCGGCTCGACCGGTCGTACCAGTGGAACTACGGCCACGCCCCGGCCCTTCCCCGGGTCCGGCGGATTCCTCCCGGGCCGGGCGGCCGGCTCTTCGATCACCAGCTCAACTCGAGCCTCGGGATCTCCGCCGGGCCCCTCCTCAGCTCCAAGTGGGTCGAGAGCTACGCCCGTCTCGGTTTTGACATCCTGACCTACGCCACGGTCCGCTCGGCGTACCGGCCCGCCCACCCCCTGCCGAACATCCGTCACGTGGAGAACAGGGAGCAGGCGGCTGTCGTCACCCGGCGCCAGGCGGCCAACGGCGCGACCACGGTCGCCGTCTCGATGGGCGAGCCCTCCATGGAGCCCGACGTGTGGCGGAAGGACGTGCGCCGCGCCAGGGACCGGATCGGACGCGGCCAGCTGCTGATCGTGAGCGTCCTGGGCACCCCCGAGCCGGACGGCGACGCCGAGGCGCTCGTCGCCGATTACGCGCGCTGCGCCCGGAGGGCAGCCGAGAGCGGGGCGGAGGCCGGCGAGGTCCACCAGGCGCTGCCCGACCCGTTCGCACCGCAGCCGCAGATGATCTACGAGAACGTCCCGCTCGCCGCGCAGATCCTCTATCGCGCGCGGGCGGCCGTGACGGTGCCGGTGCTCGCGAGGCTCGGCGTCTTCCGGAGCCCGCGGGTGCTCCACGAGACGGCGACGAAGCTCGCGCCCTGGGCGAGCGGCTTCGTGCTGGTCCACGCCTTCCACCGCCGGGTCGTGGACGCGCAGGGCAACCCGGCCTTCGAGGGCGCCGGGCGCGAGCGCGCCGACGTCGTCGGCGCGAGCCTCTTCCCCATCGCGTCGCGACAGGTGGAAGAGATGCTCGCCTGGCGCCGGGCCGGGGCCTGGGACCGCGCCGTCCTCGCCGTGGGCGGCATCTCGACCGAAGAGCGCGCCCACTACTTCCTGCGCGAGGGCGCCGACGCGGCACTCGTCGCGACGGCGGCGCTCTTCGATCCGCTCCTCGCGGTGCGCTTCCGCCGGACCCGCGCCGCCATCGCGGTCGCCTAGCCGGTGCAGGCGTGGTTCCGCCGCCCCCTCGTGGACACCGTCTTCTCCGGGCCGCCCCGGCCGTAGCCCTCGCCCTCGTCCTCCTCGGTCCTCCGCCCGCCTCGGCGGGGCCGACCGAGCGGCTGCGCGATTTCTTCGCCGCCGTCAACGGTGTCCTCGGCGACCCGCAGACCGAGGACAATCCGCTCGAGCGCGTCTCGCGCGTTCGCCGGCTCGTCGCCGAGGTCTCGGCCGTCAACGAGGCCGCGGCCGTGGCCCTCGGGCGCGAGTGGCGGGCGCGGAGTCCGGCGGAGCAGGAGGAGTTCGTCGCGCTCTTCGCCGAGCTCCTCGAGCGCGCCTACGTCGGACGGCTTGCGGGCCGGGGCCACGTGAGCAACGGCGTCCGGATCGTCTATCTCGGCGAGGCCGTCGCGGGCGACGAGGCGACCGTGCGGACCTCGCTCGGCGCGAAGAACGGCGGCGAGGCGCGGGTCGAATACCGGATGGTGAACCGCCAGGGCCGGTGGCGCGTCCGTGACCTCGTGCTCGACGGGATCAGCACCGTCGAGAACTACCGGGCCCAGTTCCGGCGCCTGCTGAGCAAAGTGTCGTATCAGGATCTCGTCGGGAAGGTCAGGGCGAAGCTGGGCGAGGAGTCGACCATGTTCGCCCGTGTCGAGGGGCGGAGCGCGGCGGCGCCCGAGCCGTTGTCGGTGGGGGTGCTTCAGATCGCGCCGCTCGAGGACGCCGCGACCGACAGCGACCGCCAGCCGCCGGTCGTGCGGGCGGCCGCGATCGCGCGATCGATACGATCGAGAGAGGTCGGTTGGATCGTGGACGCCGCCGAGGCCAGCGAGCCGAGCTCGGCGAGCGCCGCGGTCACGACGACGCCGGCGGGCCGTGCCGAAACGGCGCCTGGAGTATCAGCCGCGCCCGCCGTCTCGTACTGGGTCCAGGTGGGCGCGTTCGAGACCGCCGCCGCAGCGGGGCGCCTCGTTGAGCGCCTCGGCGGGGCGATCGTCGTCTCATCCGCCAGCGGGCGCTTCCTGCTGGTGCGCGTCGGGCCCTTCGCCCGGCACGCGCAGGCGGTCTCGAGGCTCCGCGAGCTCGAGGCGATCGGCTACCGCCCCTTCATCGCCGAGGCGCGCGAGTGAGTCGCTAGCCGGGACTATTCGTGAACGGTCCCCGCGGAGGCGGCCGGGGGCCCGAGGCGCGCAGCCTCGGGAGGGATCGCTCGACCACGCGGTCAGCGGCCGCGCGTCCCGTCGCGGCTGGGCTCCATCCCGCGCGCGAGGTCCGGGGCCACGCGACGGGAACGGGTCTCGTCGACCCCTCCCGAGGCTGCGCACCTCGGGCCCCCGGCCGACCCGCGTGTCCGGGGCTCACGAAGAACCCAGGCTGGCGCGCAGGATTGACGAGCGC
>JACQWC010000266.1 GCA_016209635.1 Candidatus Rokuibacteriota bacterium
ACTCGCCTCGGGCGCGCTCCGCGGCCGCCCTGCGGCTCGCACTCCCCTCACTCAGACTCGCCTCGGGCGCGCTCCGCGGCCGCCCTGCGGCTCGCACTCCCCTCACTCAGACTCGCCTCACTCACCTGATCGCCAGGATCTCCGGGACGTCTGCGCTCGTCAGCTCCGCCAAGCTCATCGTGTCGAGCATCTGACTGATCGCGGCCTGGATCTTCTGCACCGGCCGGCGCAGGTTGCACCGCTCGAGCTGGGGGCAGTGGCTGTCCTCCAGGCAACTCACGATGTTGATCGGCCCCTCGAGGGCCCGGATCACCTCGCCGACCGTCATCTCGTCCGGGCGACGCGAGAGCCCGTAGCCCCCCTTCGGGCCGTTCTGACTGACGATCAGCCCCTTCTTCGCCAAGCGCTGGAGGATCTTGGCGAGGAGCTCGGGCGGGATCGCGAACTCCTCGGCGATCCGCTTGGCGCTGACGGAGCCGAGGTCGTCGTGGATGGCGATATAATGGATCGCCATCAATCCGTAGTCGGCGCGCTTGGTGAAGCGGAGCATTTCTCTTGCCCGGAACCTCGCTCTCGATTCTCGACTATCGGCGATAAATCTGATCGGCGACTCTTTCAGTCGGATACTACTCCGGCCACCGCCCGCTGTCAATGGAAGGGTCCCTCATGACTGACAATTCCGAATTCGACTCCCACCTGTATCGAACGGCGCTGGCCCAGCTCGACCGGGTGGCGGCCCGCCTCACCCTCGATCGGGACATCCACGAGCGGCTCCGGTACCCACGGCGCGCCCTCGTCGTCTCGATCCCGATCCGAATGGATGACGGAAGCACCAACATATTCATAGGTTACCGCGTCCACCATAATACGGTCCTCGGACCCACGAAGGGGGGCCTGAGGTATGACCTCGGGGTCAACCTGGGCGAGGTGACCGCGCTAGCCATGCTGATGAGCTGGAAGTGCGCCCTGATGGGCCTCCCCTACGGAGGCGCCAAGGGAGGCGTTCGCTGCGACCCGCGGGCCCTATCGACGCGGGAGCTTGAGAACCTGACCCGCCGCTACACGGCCGAGATCATTCTCCTAATCGGGCCGGACCTCGATATCCCCGCGCCCGACCTCGGCACGGACGAGCAGACCATGGCCTGGATGATGGACACCTACTCGATGACCCAGGGCAAGAGCGTTCCCGGCGTCGTGACTGGCAAGCCCCTGATCGTGGGGGGCTCGGCCGGCCGGCGGGAGGCGACCGGCCGCGGCATCGTCTACGTGCTCTACCAGGCCACTCGGCGCCTCGGCCACGAGCTGCGGAGCCGGAAGGTCATCGTCCAGGGCTTCGGCAACGTCGGGGCAGTGGCCGCCCGGCTCCTCTGGCGGGAGGGATGCACCATCGTCGGCGTGAGCGACATCAAGGGCGGTATCTGGAACCCGGACGGCCTCGACGTCCGGCAGCTCGAAGCTCACGTTACCGAAGCGGGTGGCGTCGGCGGCTACCCCGGCGCCGACCCGATCTCTAACGTCGACCTGATCACACAGCCGTGCGACATTCTCATCCCCGCAGCCATCGGCTCGCAGATCCGCGAGGACAACGCCGACCGGGTCAAGGCGAGCATCGTCGCGGAGGGCGCCAACGGCCCCACGACGCCGGAGGCCGACGCGCTCCTGCGCGAGCGCGGCGTGACGGTGATCCCCGACATCCTGGCGAACGCCGGCGGGGTGGTGGTCTCGTACTTCGAATGGGTGCAGGGGCTCCAGTACTACTTCTGGCGGGAGAGCGAGATCACCTCGCGCCTCCAGGAGGTGATGACACGGGCGTTCAACCGGGTCTGGACGCTCGCGAACAAGGAGGGCACCGACCTCCGGACCGCCGCCCTGATGGAGGGTATCCGCCGCGTGGCGGAGGGCTATCGCGTGCGCGGCCTCTACCCGTAGACTCGCGCGCCCCCGGCCGTCCCCGTCAAGCCTCGGGTTCCCACGCCTCGCGCAGCCGAGAGGCGGCGACCTCAGGCGACGTTTCGCTGATGAAGATCCCGCCGAGCCGGTTGGCGCGCTCGGGCTGCACCAGGACCTCGATGTGCCAGTGGTAGTCGTCACGGATCGTCGCCCAGTCCCCCTGGAGGATCCGGGACCGGAGATTCGGCGCGGTGTGAACCAGGAGCTCGTACGAGGGATCGCCCAGGCCGCGCTCCAGGGCACGGAAGAGCCCGGAGAGGAGCCGGGCCAGCTCCGGGGCCGCCTCCCCATTGATCGCGTCCTCGTAGGAACACCCGTGCTGCCGCGGGAGCACCCACGTCTCCAGCGGCAGGCGCGCCGCGTACGGCACCAGGACGACGAACGCCTTCGTCAGGCGCACCACGCGCTCCTCGGCCCCCGTTTCCTGGCGCAGGATGTCGCAGTAGAGACAGCGCCGCTTGTACTGGTAGTACTCGCGAGCTTCCCGGAGCTCACGCCGCGTCTCGTCGAACACGATGGGGATCGCCGTCACCCGCGAGTACGGGTGGTGCGGAGGCACCCCGGGCTTCCTGTGCCGGCGCGAGACGAGGATGTCGCGAATCTGACTGTCGCGCTTCAGGTCCAGCAGACGGTCGCGGTACATCCACAGCACCGCCTCGAGCTGCTCGGGCTCCATCGACGCGAGCGTGTCGTCGTGGCGGGGCGACTCGAGGATCAACTCGCTCGCGCCGCGAGGCGTGATCATGTCGAACATGCCCACGCCCTCCCGGACCAGCTCCCGCTCGACCCGGAAGTAGGGGTCGCTCTCTGGGACCACGCGGACTGTCCAGCCAGGCCCGTTGGGACCCGGGCCGTCCTTCCGGTAGGCGGCGATCTCCGGGGGCGTGAGGTGCTCGGCGCCGGGACAGTACGGACACTCCCCCGCCTGCGCCGCCTTCGCCTTCGGACGCACGAGCACCCACTGCCCGCGCGTCGGATCCTTCCTCATCTCGTCCACGCAGTCCTCTGCATCGTTCGAGTCACCGTGGTCGGTCCCGGCCGCGCGCGGCTAGTCCTTGATCTGGCTCTTGAGCTTCCGGAGATGTTGGCGGGCGACGTCGACCCAGTCCTTCTCCGCCGCTAGCTGGGAGGCGAGCGCGATGTAGCGCTCCCACTGGACGATCGCCTCCCGCGGATCCACCTTCTCGTAGACGAGCGCCAGGTTGTACATCGCGCCGGTGTGCTTGCTGTCCACCTCGATCACCCGTCGGTACTCGTTGATGGCCTCGCGGTAGAGCCCCTTGTCCTCGTAGACCTCGCCGAGTCCCATGCGCGCCTCGATCGATTGGGTATCGAGGTCGATGGCGCGCTTGTACGCGGTGACGGACTCGTAATAGAGCCCCTTCTCCGCGTAGTAGATCTTGCCGAGACTCACGTGCACGCGGGGGTTCACCGGATTGAAGACCAGCGCCTTCTGGTACGCGCCGATCGCGCCGTCGATGTCACCCTTCGCGGCCTTCGCGTCGCCGAGCCCGACGTGGGCGTCGGCATAGAACGGCCGCAGCTCGATCGCCTTCATGTACGCCTCGACCGCCTGGTCGAAGAGCCGTCGCGGCGCGGCGAGGAACAGGTCGCCGAGCGCCTTGAACGGCTCCGGGTAGGAGCCGTCGAGCTGGGTGGCCGCGCGGAATTGCGCCGCCGCTTTCCACCGGTTGCTGAGCGACTGGTGGACGACGCCGAGCGTGTAGTGCCCGACGACGAAGTTCGGGTCCGTCTCGATCGCGCGCGAGAGCAAGTCGGCAGCGCTCTCGAGGCCCTCCTGGCCTCCCCGGAGCGCAGCCGCTTGGCCCCGCGCAAAGAGCTCGAACGCTCGCAGGGACCGGGTCGGTCGCGACGCCTTCTCGATGCGCGCCGCCTCGGCCTCCGTCAGGGCAACCCTGAGCGTCCGGGCGTAGAGCAGGGGGAGCTCAGCGACGCGGGCCAGGAACTCGCCCTCCGGCATCGTCAGGGGCTCGAGGCCTATCGATTCACCCGCGCCCGGCCTGAGCTCGAGCAGCCGCGGCCGGACGACCACCTCCCCGCCCGTCGACGTGATCTGCCCGAACAGGGCTGCCTCGGCCCTCACGCCCCGTGCGACCTGGACCACCGCCGGCTCGCCCCACGCCTCCGGCTGGCCGACGCTGCGGACCCGGCTCCGGTCGATCTGGACGAAGGCCGGGTGCTGCGCGAGGCCGAGCGACAGGCTCTGCGCGACGCCCTCCCCCATCCACTGGTGATCCTGGTCGAGCGTGGTCGTGTCGAAGGGCAGGATGAGGACCGCCCGGGGCTTCACGGCGGCAGCCGAGAGCGGCAGCACCAGGGTGAGGAGACTCGTCAGGACCATGACGCCCAGTCG
The DNA here is from genome assembly GCA_016209635.1 of Candidatus Rokuibacteriota bacterium. GTDB lineage: Bacteria > Methylomirabilota > Methylomirabilia > Rokubacteriales > CSP1-6 > JACQWC01. Next base: position 4,325 of record JACQWC010000266.1, read on the forward strand.
CCGCAGCATCCCGAGGTCACGCATCATTGCCATCCCCCCACTGCCTGGGGCGCCGACGGACATGAGCGGAGATCCAACGAGACAAGCCACCGAGCGCGCCAGGGCCGAGGCGTCTCAAGGCGACGTCCGGAATCATCAGCAGCGCGACCAGGCCGACCAGCCAGGGCCAGACTTCGATCCACACGCGGGACTGCCGGCGCCCGCGGAGGAAGACGTCCCCCGGATCGCCAACGGCGCTCCCGCCAGTCAGCTCGGCGAGCTCCCGGAGCAGGGTCTCGTCCACGCCCAGGTCGCGTAACTCCTGAGCATACGGTACCACCAACCCCGCGAGCTGGGAGCCAACAACCTGCTCCCCGCGGCGCTGCGCCATCCCGACCAGGTACACCCCCTCCTGCGGCGCGGGGAAGCGCCCCCGATACCGTCCGGGCGCGACCTGCTCGAGGTCGATGACCGTGCGCTCGCGGTTCGGGGCGACGACCCCCACCTGCGAGTCCAGGAAGTTGATGAACTCGCCCTTTCCGTCGATGGCGTCGACGGCGATCTCGCCCGTGTTGTCGCGGCGCTCGACGGTCGCGACCGTATCGCTCCGCGAGCCGCTCCGGAGCGTCCAGCGCGTGAGCTGCGCCCAGAACTTGTTGAAGTCGCGCCACCGGAGCCAGAGGACGGCCCACTTCGCCTTCGCGTCCGAGGTGAACGCGGCCGCGCGGCCGAGGCCGTACCGCCACGTCGCGAGGACCGGGTCCTCCTGGTGGCTCATCAGCACCAGCTCCCCCGTGCTTTTCACGGTCGTCGCGACGTAGCCGCCGTGCGGCGGGACACCCCGACAGTCGATGTCCTGCATCGCCTCGTGCCCGGGCGCCGTCAGCTGGGGCTTGAAGGGCTGCTCGACGAGCGACGCCTTGGAGGCGAGCTGGGTCTCGAG
>JACQWC010000264.1 GCA_016209635.1 Candidatus Rokuibacteriota bacterium
CGCTGATCGGCGGCTCGGGGGGCGGTGGCGCGGGCGTGACGAGCTTCGGGAGCTCGGGCGGCGGGGGTGGCGGCGGGAGCGGGGCGATCCTCATCGCCTCCTCGGGAACGATCACGTTCACCGGGACGATCCTCGCCAAGGGCGGCGCCGGCGCCGGGACGACGCATCCCGGCGGAGGCGGGAGCGGCGGCGCCGTCCGCCTGGTTGCGACCACGATCGCGGGAAGCAACGGCACGATCGACGTCCGCGGCGGAGCGGGCGGAGGCGTGGTCGGCCAGGCGGGAGGGAGCGGCGGCGTCGGGCGGATCAGGATCGAAGCATTCACCGACACGGCGTCGATCAACTTCACCTCCGTCACACCCTCGGTCGCCCAGCCGACGAGCGTGGCTCTCACGAACGCGCCGACGCTCATGATCACCTCGGTGGCCGGGGTCACGGCGCCGGCCACGCCGGCAGGGTCCTACGCCGCGCCGGATATCACGCTGCCCGCGACGACCACGAACCCGGTGACGGTCGCGATCGCCGGGGCGAACATCTCGCCGGGCACGGTCGTGACCGTCCGCGTGAGCGGCCAGACGGGCGGGACCACCACGGCCTCAGCCACCCTGACAGGGACAACCTCCTCGTCCACCGCCTCGGTAAGCGTCACGATCGCGACCAACCAGCCGAGCGTGATCAGCGCCTCGGCGACGTTCACGCTCACCGCGCGCGAGGGCAGCGGACCGCTCCTTGTCGAGGGAAAGGCCGTCGAGCAGGTTCGGCTGGCGGCGCGCTACGGCGGCGCCTCGCGGGCCACATATGTCACCCGGTCGGGTCGCGAGTTCGTGGTGGAGCAGCGTTGAGGGTGCGCACCCTCGTAGTGATCGGCGGCGCGGCACTGCTCATCGTGGCGCCGGCCTTCGCCCACGCGGCCCCGCGCCCCGAGCAGTGCGCTGTCTGCCACCGCGGGATCGAGGACGCCCACCCAAAGCGCCCGCTGACTTGCACCACCTGTCACCGCGGCGACCGCCGGGCCGCCACCGCCGGCGAGGCCCACGCGGGGATGTGGCGGAACCCGAGCGACCTCCGCGTCGTGGACAAGACGTGCGGTGTCTGCCACCGGACGATCGCGCGGAAGGTCAAGGCCTCGATCATGGCCCACCGCTCCGGCACCCAGTCGGGCACGCTCTTCCCTAACGGTCTCCAGTCGACGCGGGAAGCCGTCACCTTCTCGATGGCACCCGTGCCCACCGTTCCTGGCATGCGGATGCCGCGAGGCCAGCCGTTGCCGGCAGGCGCCGTCGCCCGGCTCGACCCGCTGCCGACCTTCGAGAAGAGCGGTGACGTCTTCTTCGACCTCCTCCGGAAGGAGTGCACCTCCTGTCATCTCTGGACGCCACCGAGGGCGCTCCGGGGGAACTTCCGCGCCACCGGCTGCGCGGCCTGCCACATGCCGTACGCGGAGGACGGGCGGTCACGCTCCGGCGACCAGGCGATTTCCAGGGACAGGGTAGGCCGCCCGGCGAAGCACATGCTCACGAAGGCCATCCCCGTCACCCAGTGCGCCACCTGCCACAACGGCGGCTCGCGCGCGGCCATGAACTTCCGGGGCCTGATGGAGGCCCCGCCGCAGGGCCGCCAGACCTTCACGTACGACCAGGACCTCCTTCACGGCCACGCCTACACCCAGCAACCGGCCGACGTCCACTTCGAGCGGGGGCTCGCCTGCATCGACTGCCACACCGAGCGGGAGGTCCATGGCGACGGCCAGATCTACGTCAAGCGCCACTATGAGGTCGAGATCCGGTGCGAGTCCTGCCACGGCACGCCCGAGCGCCTGGCCACGGGCGTCACCGCCCAGGGTCGCCGGCTCCGCAACGTCTTCGTCGGAGCCGCGCCGAACCCCGGAGGGCTCGTGACGCTCGTCGGCAAGCTGACGGGCCGAGCGCACGCGATCCCCCAACTGGCGACGCTGGCGACCCAGCCGCCCGGGCACGACCGAGGCCACCTCCGGACAACGGAGTGCTTCACCTGCCACACCGCCTGGGCGCCCACCTGCTACGGCTGCCACATCAAGATGGACTACACCCGGTATGCGAAGCCCGTGGACGTCGCCTTCGACCACCTGGCCGGTGAGCACGCGAAGCAGGGGTGGTTCAGGCTCACCGCCGGCGTGCGATTCGCCGACCCGGAGCCCGTTCTGGGCCTCAACTGGCGCGGGAAGGTCGTGCCGTTCGTGCCGCGGGCCCAGCCAGTCTTCAGCTACGTCAACGCGGACGGCCGGACGGAGCACGAGTTCAAGAAGCTCGGCTTCGCCCACAACCCGATCGTCCCCCACACCGTCAGTCGGGCAGCGCGCACCTGCGCCTCTTGCCACGCCAACGACCGGGCCCTCGGCCTCGGTGCCTTCACCACGCGCGAGCATCCGAAGCTCAGCGAGTTCGGGCAGCCGGCCGATTTCCGGTGGGACCGGATCGTGGACGAGGCGGGGCGGCTCGAGCAGGTCACGACGGTCGAGGGCGCACGCCCATTCACCAAGGAGGAGATGGAGCGGATCCGAACGGCGCCGTTCAAGACTCCCGGAGACGACGGCCGAGCCCCGTCGGGGACGGCGGCGGCGGGCGATCGGTGAGACGCGGGTGGTGGCTCGTCACGCTCGCCCTCGGGGCGGCGCTTCTCAGCGCCCGCGCCGCGTCCGGAGCGGAGCCCATCACGGCGCTCGCCCCCATCGAGACGGTGCTCGACGGATATCAGGAACTGGTGGGGGTGGCGGTCACGACGGACGGGACGATCTACACCTCTGACCGTGGGGCGGGCGTGGTGCACAGGATCGCGCCCGGTGGCGCGGTCAGCACGGCTGCGAGCGGACTTCACCGCCCGGCGGGTCTTGCCCTCGATACCGAGGGCCGACTCCTGATCGCCGAGGAAGGCGCGGGGCGCCTGCTCCGGCTCGAGCCGAACGGAGCCCTCACGGTGCTCGCCATCGGGATCAAGACCCCCCGCTGGATCGCCCTGTCCGCGGACGACACGCTCTACCTCACCGCCCACCGACTCACGGCGCCGGACGGCAGCGAACCGACCGAAGGCCGCGAGATCCTCCGTCTCGATCCCGGCGGCAGCCTCGCGGTCGTCGCGACAGGGATTCGCCAGGTGGAGGGCCTCGCCAGGCTCAACGGCGTCCTGGTCACTGCGAGCAAGGGGCTCGAGAGCGGCGCTGACTCGGCCGGAGCGCTCCTGCAGTACCCGATCCTTGGGGATGGGAACCTCGACGCGCCCGCCTTGTGGGTGACGACGGGACTCAAGCAGCCGGTGGGCCTCGGCCTCGACCGGCTAGGCGCCCTCTACGTGTCCTCGAAGGAGCTGACCCAGCCTGGCGACACCGCCAAGCGCGCCATCGCGAAGGTCCATCCGGACGCCCACCTCACCGCCTTCGGCTCCAACTTCGAGGACCCCCAGGGCGTCGCCCTCGGCCCCGACGGATCACTCCACCTCGCCGACGGCAAGGCCGGGAGGCTCCTCCGGTTCCGGGCCCCTGGGGCCCCGACGCTGACGGTTCCCCCGTTCACCAACCAGTCGCCGATAACCGTGACCGGCACGACCGAGCCGAGCGCCCGGATCGATCTCTTCGTGAGCGACGCCACCGCGGCGGTGACCGTCACGGCCGACAGCGCCGGCGCGTGGTCGGCCTCGGTCGCGCTGACGGCCAACGCCGAGAACACCCTGGAGGTCTTCGCAACGACGCAGGCTGGGGACGGGCTGACCTCGGTCCCCGCCGAGGCCACGGTCACGCACGATGGCACGGATCCGACGCTCACCTTCCTGGCGCCGCCGGCCGGGGCTTATGTGAGGCAGATAGTGACCGTCCAGGTCCAGGCCAGCGACGGCGGGACCCAGGTGGTGAGCCTCACGCTGACCGCCGATGGCCAAGCGCTCTCCGCGACGCTCGCACCCTCGCCACCCGCGGCGGCCGTTACGGCGACAGCGACCTGGCCGACGATAGGCCTGACGGATGGGGTACACACCCTCGCCGCCGCTGCCACAGACCAGGCGGGGAACCTCGCCACGGCGTCCCGGACGGCGCTCGTGGATAATACGCCGCCCGACACCCAGATCACGGGTGGACCGAGCGGGGAGATCGGGGAAACCACCGCGACGTTCACCTTCACGGGGACGGACAACCTCACCCCGCAGACAAGCCTGGTGTTCGCGTGGCGCGTCGACGGCGGGGCGTTCACCACCTTCTCGTCGGTGACCACCACCATCCTGACCGGGCTCACCGAATCCAGCCATACCTTCGAGGTGAAGGCCCGGGACCTCGCCGGGAACGAGGACCCGACCCTGGCCACGCGGACGTTCGCCGTTCGCCTGGGCCCCTCGATCACGGCAGTCGATCCGGCGAGCGGCCCTGTGGGGACCTTCGTGACGGTCACGGGGGCTGGCTTCGAACCCGGCCTGACCCTGGTGAGCTTCAACGGGGCGCCCGCGGTCGTGCGGACCGTGACGTCGACGGCGATCACCACGACGGTGCCGATCGGCGCGACCACCGGACTCCTCGTCGTGACGACCTCGCGGGGGAGTGCCAGCCGGACCTTCATTGTGACGACCACGGGCGACTTCGCCCTCACCGTGGCGCCGACCCTAGCGCGGGCGATTGCGGGAGACCAGACCGCGGTGAGCCTGACCGCGAGTGGCAGCGGGAGCTTTACGAGCCTGGTGAGCCTCAGCGTGTCGGTGGGCGCGAGCGGGATCACTCCGACGCTCGCCACGCCCTTGCTCGCCCCCGGGGCGAGCACCTCCGTGACCTTCACCGTGGCCTCCACCGTCCCGATGGGGACCTACGCCTTCACCGTCACCGGCCAAGCTGCGGTGGACGGCCAGCCGCTGACGCGGACGGCGGCGGTCACCCTTGAGGTCCTGGCGCCGGACACCGCGGCCGTCACGGGGCGGGTCCTGACAGCCGAGGCCCTGCCCCAGCCGATCCCCGGGGCGACGGTGACGCTGGGGAGCGCCTTCACCGTCAGCGACGCCGGGGGCAACTTCCTCCTCCTCGCCCCACCGGCCGGCGCCAACATGCTCCTCGTGGACGGCCGCACGGCCTCGACGGCGACGGCCCAGTACCCGCCGGTCGAGGTCAACCTCACGGTGAACTCTGCCGGACCCACCCGGGTGCCGTTCATCATTTATCTGCCGAAGCTCGACACCGCGCACCCGATCACGCTGCCGCTGGACGCGGCAGGGTTCACGACCCAGACCGTCCTCGCCACCACTCCCCTGATCCCGGGCCTCGTCGTCACCATACCCCAGGGCACCCACATCACCGGCCCCGATGGGAACCCCGTGAGCCAGCTCACCATCACCCCGGTGCCGATCGACCGGAGCCCGATGCCCTTCCCGCCCGGCGTCACGCTCCCGTTGCTCTTCACCCTCCAGCCGGGTGGGGCCGTGCCCTCGCAGCCCCTGCCCATCACCTTCCCGAACCTGACCCAGGCCCCAGCCGGCACCCAGGCCGATCTCTACTTCTTCGATCTCCTCGTCGGGACCTGGGCGGTGTGGGGGACGGGGACGGTGAGCGAGGACGGCGGGACGATCATCAGCGATCCGGGCTTCGGGCTCCCCCGCTTCGCCTGGCACGGCGCCGCTCCGCGGGCATCGCTGTCCGACCAGGTGCGGAGCCGCCACGCTCAGGGGGGCGAGCCGGTCGATCTCGTCACCGGACGTTTCGTGGTGAGGAAGACCGACCTCGTGCTCCCCGCGCGTCTCCCCCTCATACTCCAGCGGGTCTACCGGAGCGAGAACCCGGTCGCGGGTCCCCTCGGTATCGGCTGGAGCCTCGGGGTCTACGAGAGCCGGCTGCTCCGGGCGGGGACGGGGCTCTCGCTCGTGCTGCCGGACCAGAGCTCCTACCTCCTGGTGCCGACGGGAACCGGACAGTGGACGAACATGGCGGAGCCCTTCCTGCGCGGCGCGGCGGTAACCCAACTCGCCGGCGAGTTCAATTACCAACTCCGTTTCAAAGACGGGACGGTGCACCGCTTCGACCGGATCATCGGGTTCGCAGACGCGGCGGCGCTCGCGGCGATCACGGACCGGAACGGCAACACGGTCACGGTCACCCGGGCCACAGTGAGCGGGGCGTTCGGGCGGATCACCCAGCTCACGGAGCCCGCGGGCCGCGTCATGACGTTCACCTACGACGAGTCCGGCCGGATCACCGCGGTCACCGACCCGCTGAGCCGGGCGGTCCGCTACAGCTACGACCTCCTGGGACGGCTGGAGACGGTGCTGGACCCGGCCGGGGGCCTCACCCGCTACGCCTACGACGCGGGCCATCGGATCCTCACGACCACGGACCCCCGGGGGATCACCTTCCTCACCAACGAGTACGACGCCGCGGGTCGCGTCGTCCGCCAGACCCAGGCCGACGGTGGGACGTGGCGGTTCGCGTACGCCCTCACGAGCGGCGTCGTGACCGAGACCACCGTCACCGACCCGCGCGACAACCCGACGACCCGCCGATTCAGCGCCCAGGGCTTCACACTCTCCACGACGGACGCGCTCGGGCTGACGACGGTGTTCGAGTACGAGGGCGGCTCCAACCTGCTTCTCTCGACCACCGACCCCCTGGGCCGGGTGACCCGCTTCACCTGGGACGCTCAGGGCAATCTCACGGCGCTCGCCGACCCGGCAGGGAACGTCTGGAGCTTCACCTATGAGCCGACCTTCAACCGAATGACAGGCATCACCGACCCGCTCGGCAATCTCACGCGCTTCGAGTACGACGCCACCGGCAACCTCGCGGCCACCGTGGACCCTCTGGGGAACCGCACGACCGTTGGTTACAACACCTTCGGCCAGCCGACCAGTACCACCGACCCGCTGGGGAACACGACGACCTTCACCTACGACGCGACGGGCAACCTGGCCACCGTGGCCGATCCCCTCGGGAACACGACGGCCCGCGTCTATGACACCGTGGGGCGCCTCACCCACCAGACCGACCCCAGGGGCAAGGCGACGGTCTTCGCCTACGACCCGATGAGCCGGGTCACCAGCATTACCGACGCCCTGGGCAAGGTGACCCGCCTCGGCTACGATGGCAACGGCAACGTCTTGACCCTGACCGACGCCCGAGGCGGCGCCACGACGTATGTGTACGACCCCATGGACCGGCTCCTGACCCGCACGGACCCCGTCGGCGCTGTCGAATCCTTCGCGTACGACGCCACGGGCAACCCCATCCGCCACACCGATCGCAAGGGACGGGTCAGTACCTTCACGTACAACGCCCTCGGGCGTCGGACGGCGGTCAGCTACGCGGATGGCAGCACGACGGCCTTCGCCTTCGACGCGGTGGGCCGTGCTGTGGCGTCCGTCGACTTGGGCACCGGGCCGATCCTGCTCGCCTGGGACAGTCTCGACCGGCTCGTCTCGGAGACGACGGCGCTGGGGACGATCGCCTACGAGTACGATGCTCTCGGGCGCCGGACCCGGATGACCGCGCTCGGCCACGCGCCTGTCACCTACGGCTACGACGCCGCTGGACGCCTCACCCGCATCGGCCAGGAAGACCAAACGGTGGATTTCAGCTGGGATCCGGCCGGCCGACGCACCCGACTCGCCTTCCCCGACGGGCTCTCCACGGAGTATCAGTACGACGCCACCGGCCGCCTGACCGTCCTCGGCTACCGGAACGCGCTCGGCCTTACCGGCGATATGACCTACGGGTACGACGCCGTCGGAAATCGCATCCGTGTCAGCGGGTCCTTCGCAGACACCCTCCTCCCCGATCCCATCGCCTCCGCGACCTACGACGCCGCGAACCGGCAGGTCGCCTTCGGCGAGCGGACGATGGCTTACGACCCGAACGGCAATCTCGTCTCGCTCACGGACGCGTCCGGCGAGACCGCCTTCGCCTGGGATGCGCGGAACCGCCTCGCCGCCGTCAACGGGCCCGACGCGACGGCAGCGTTCACCTATGACGCTCTCGGGCGGCGGGCATCGAGGCAGGTCGATGGTCAGTGGACCGTCTACCAGTACGACGGAGCCGACATCGTGCAAGAGCTGACCGACTCCGCCGCCATCTGGTATCTGAGGAGTCCGAGTCTCGACGAGCCGCTTGTTCGTGGCGGGACCGACCACTACCTGGCCGACGGCCTCGGCTCGATCGTCGCCTTGACGAGCGCTGCGGGCGACGTGACCACCCGGTATCTGTACGAGCCCTTCGGGCGCGCGGCCGTCGAAGGCGCCGACTCGCCCAACCCGTTCCAGTGGATCGCGCGTGAGAACGATGGCTTCGCGGGCCTGTACGCGCTCCGGGCGCGCGTGTACATGCCCGCGCTGCATCGCTTCATCAGCGAGGACCCACTCGGGTGGCTTGCGGGGCCGAACTCCTACGCCTACGCCCTGAACAACCCGCTGTCGCTCACCGACCCGTCGGGCCTCGACGTCACCGTGGCTTTCTACAGGGGCGAGTCGCCGAATATCTTCGGCCACATCGGAGTCGCGGTCAACTCGAGCCAAACGGTCGGGCTCTACCCAAGGGAGAACTCGATCCGGGCAGCGGCGAGGGCCGGCGTTCCGGGCGTCGTCAGAACGGACGAACGCCTGCGACGCGGCATGGTCACGATTCCGACCAGCCCGGCCCAGGACCAGGTCATGCAGGCGGTCATCACCCGGGCCCTCGCGAATCCTCCGCGCTACAGTCTCGTCGCCAACAACTGCACGACCTTCGTCGAGGACGTTCTGAAGGCCGGCGGGCTCCAGGTCCCGAACACGATCTTCCCCGTCTACCTCTTCGCCTACCTGTGGGGCAGGTACGGAGAACACGATCTCGGACCCCGGGAGGTCCCGGGAATCTCGCTGCTGGTGGCGCCGTGAGGATGCGGCGCTGGGTTCTCTACTGGGCTCTTGCCGGCATCCTCATCCCGGAGGCGTTGTTTCTCGATACCATGATTCGCGAGGGCATTGGGCCGACGGACTACCTGCTCCCGTTCCTGTGGCCGAGCTCGATTCTCTTGATGATCACCGAGTGCGCGGACTGCAGGGGCTGGAGTGTGTTTGGGGTGGTGGTCCTGCTGGTTGCGGCGGCCATAAACGTGATCCTCTACACGATCCTGGGCGTCATCTCCTGGCCCATCGCCCGCAGCTTCCTGCGATGGAGGTGACCCTTCTCCTGGACAACGCAGGAACGCTCATCCTCTTCCGGGTGGGTGTGCAGGACGCCGAGGCGCTCGCGAAGGAGTTCTGGCCCGGAGCGCTTATGATGGCTCGAATTGATTAATCAATGTCGACCCCTAAGGGAAGGGAGGGAGAAGCAATGTCTTCGAGACGTATGACCACCACAGTTCCTGCCTACATCGCCCGCACGCAGCTCGGCTCGCTGCTGAAGCAGGTCACCCAGCGCAAGGCGCGCTTCGTCATCACGAAGAGCGGGAAGCCCACCGCGGTCCTTCTGAGCGCGTCCGACTTTGACGACATGCTCGAAGAGCTCGACCCAGAATTCCAGAAGAGCCTGAAGGCCGCAGCGAAGGAGTATCGAGCGGGCCGGGCCATCAGCCTTCAGGACTACCTCAAGCGGAGGCTTGCGACACGCCAGGCCGGCTAAGCTATGCCGGCCCGCTTCACGGTCAAGCTCACACCGAGCTTCGAGCGCGATCTCGAAGCACTCCTCGCCGCAGTTCAAGGGAAGGTGCTGGAAGCGATCAGGGCCTTGATCTCGGCGTCGAGGGTCGGGCCAGGAGGCCCGCCAGCGTCGCGGATAGATGTTGTAGTATGCTACAAGCATGCTGACAGTCCCCGACGCCGCCCGCCGAGTCGGCTGCAACCCCGAGACCGTTCGCCGGTGGATTCGCTCGGGCCGCCTCCGCTCCCGCCGGGTCGGGACGCAGCACCTGATCGACCCGTCCGACCTCCTGGCTCTCGTTCCGGTCTCCGGCCCGTCCTTGCCGTCGGCGTGGCGCAAGACCGCCACCGGCGAGCCGATGCCCGACGTCGTGCGGGCCGTCCGACGGTCGCGCGAAGGGCGCTGAGCGCGTGCTCGTCGTCGACAGCAGCGCGGCCGTCCAGGCCTGTCTCGCTGCGGAGGGATTCGGCCTGTTTGGAGACGAGGACCTCGTGGCCCCCGTGCTGCTCTGGTCGGAGGCGTCATCGGTGATCCACGAGCTCTGGTGGCGACGTGAGATCTCCGAGAGGCTCGCGTCAACCGCGTTCGACGCGTTGCTCACCGCGCCGATTGCCGCCCGGACACCGCGTCGACTCCGCCGAGAGGCGTGGCGCGTCGCCGAAGAGCTCGGTTGGGCCAAGACCTACGACGCCGAGTATGTTGCGCTGGCGCGAGTTCTTCGCTGCCGGCTGTTCACGATCGACGATCGTCTCCGCAGAGGCGCGGGGCGGATCGTCGAAATTGTTGGTCCGCGAGATCTTTAGACCGTGGGGCCTCCACAGTGCGCTACCAGCGGATCAGCGTCGCGCCCCAGGAGAAGCCGGTGCCGAAGGCGGCGAGGAGGACGAGATCGCCCTCCCGCACGAGACCCTGGGTGACGGCCTCGTGAAGCGCGATGGGGACGGAGGCGGCGGCGGTGTTGCCGTAGCGGTCGACGTTGTTGTAGAGGCGGTCGGCGGGGATCTGGAGGGCGTCGCCGACGGCCTCGAGGATCCGGAGATTGGCCTGGTGGAAGATGAAGCGGTCGATATCGTTGACGCCGAGCGCGTTGGCGGCGAGGCACTCGCGGACGACCTCCTTGAAGCGCCTGACGGCCTGAACGAAGACCTGGCGGCCCTGCATCCGCGGGCGGCTCCGGTCCTCGTCGATCTTGCGCCTGGAGACCGGCGGGTAGGTCGAGGTCCCCCACACTTCCCCCGCGAGCGAGTCCATCACGGTGCCGTCCGTGTGGAGGTGGCTCGAGAGGACGCCACGCGGGCCGGGTTCGGCGCGCAGGACGGCCGCCCCTGCGCCGTCGGCGAAGAGGACGGCCATGTCGCGCCCGCGGTCGGTGTAGTCGAAGATCGTCGAGATCAGCTCGGCCCCGACGACGAGGGTCTGGCGGTACATGCCCCCGCGCATCATCTGGTCGGCGATGGCGAGGGCGTAGAGGAAGCCCGCGCACCCCTGCTGGAGGCTGATGGCGGGCGTGGACGTCAGGCCGAGCTTCCCCTGGAGCACGCACCCCGTGTGGGGGTAGGCGTAGTCGGGGATGGTCGAGGAGGCGACGATGCAGTCGACTTCCTCGGCGGTCAGGCCGGCGTTCTTCAGCGCCATCTCCGCGGCCTCGAGGGCGAGGTCGGAGACCATGAGCGTCGAGTCGATCGTCTCGCCGAGCCCCCGGTCGAAGACCGCGCGCATGAAGGCCGGCTTGTCGGCGGCCTCGGCGAGGCCCTGGAGCATCCGGTAGGTGTCGGGCGAGACCCGCCGCTCGCGGATGCCGGTGCGCTGGACGATCCACGCGTCGCTCGTGTCCATGCAGCGGGCGAGGAGGTGGTTGTCGACCACGCACGCCGGCACCGCCATCCCCGTCGCGACGATCCGGTTCATCGCCCCGTGAAGCGCGGCGGGCGCTTCTCGAAGAAGGCGCGCAGCCCCTCCTGATGGTCTTCCCCGGTGATCGCGACGGCCTGGGCGAAGGCCTCCCCGGCGAGCGCCGAGGCGAGATCGGACACCGCCGCCCGGTTCACGAGTTGCTTCGCCAGTCGCAGGACGGCGGGCGGCCCGGCGGCGATCCGTTCGGCGAGCTGGCGGGTCGCCGCGTCCAGCTCGGCGGCCGGCACGACACGATTGACGAGGCCCACGCGGAGGGCCTCGGCGGCGTCGATCACCTCCGCGGTGAAGATCAGCTCCTTGGCCCGCGCGAGGCCGACGAGCCGGGGGAGGAACCACGTCCCCCCGCCGTCGGGGACGAGGCCGATCTTGGCGAAGACCTCGCCGAACTTCGCCCGGTCGGAGGCGACGATCAGGTCGCAGCAGAGGGCGAGGTTACACCCGGCGCCGACGGCGAAGCCGTCGACCCGGGCGAGGGTCGGGCGCGGAAAATCGACGAGCCGCTCGACCATCCGGCCGAGGAGCGCCACGCGCTCCCGCCCCTCGGCGGCCGTGTGGCGCTTGTCGCGCATCATCTTCACGTCGCCGCCGGCGCAGAAGTGCTCGCCCGCGCCGGTGAGGACGACCACACGCGTCGCGTCGTCAGCCTCGAGCTCGTCGAGGGCCGCGAGCAGCTCCCGGCGCATCACGAGGTCGAGGGCGTTCCGGGCGTCGGGCCGGTTCAGGGTCAGGGTCGCGACCGGTCCGGCGTGCTCGACGAGGATCGTCGTGTAGCCCATGAGGCGCCTCCCGCCGCTCAGCGGCCGCCCGCCACCGGATGGAGGCGGGGGATCGCCTGCGCGCGCTCGTCGATCGTCAGGGAGAGGGCGGCGGCGAAGAGGAGCAGGACGCTCGCCGCGGTGAAGGCGGCGCCGTAGCCGCCGGTCAGCTCGAAGAGGAACCCCGCGAGCCACGAGCCGAGCGCGGCGCCCGCCTGGTGGACGAGGAAGATCGTGCCGAAGACCGAGCCCACGGAGAACCGGCCGAAGATGTCGGCGGTGAGCGCCGAGGCCATCGCGAGGCTCCCCGCCATCGAGGCGCCGCCGCAGAGGACGACGACGAGGAGCGCCGCCGGGTTGTCGCGGATGAGGAAGAGGCCCGCGAAGAAGAGGGCCCGCGCGCCGTAGAGCCACGCGAGCATCGGCCGGCGGCCGAAGCGGTCCGCCATGGCGCCGAGCGCCATCGCGAAGCCGACGCTCGAGCCGCCGAGGAGGCCGAGGGCCCAGGAGGCGAGCATCGGGTGGTAGCCGTGGTCGGTGAGCATCGGCACGCCGTGGGCGGAGAGGAGGCTCATCGAGAAGCCGCACGTGAAGAGGCCGCCGCCGAGCTGCCAGAAGGAGAGCGTCTGGACGGCGACGCTCACGTCCGTCCGCTCGCCCGCGGGGCCCGCGGCGGCGAGTCTCTCGGGCGGCAGGCCGTCGGGCGTGAGCCCCATCGACTCGGGGGACTCCCTGACGACCCACAGGGCGACCGGCATCATGACCAGGAACGCGACGAGCCCGAGGACGCCGTAGGTCGCCCGCCAGCCGACCGTCAGGATGAGCCACATCGCGGCCGGCACCAGGAGGGACATGCCGGCCATCGAGGCGCCGCCGAGGACGGAGAGGGCCGTCGCCCGCCGCCGGGAGAACCAGCGCGCGATGACGGCGGAGGCCACGACGTGACCCGTCGCAGCGAGGCCGAGCGCCACGCACACGCCGTAGACGAGGTAGAGCTGCCAGAGGTTCCTGACGAGCCCGGTCGCGGCGACCGAGCCCGCGAGCACGAGCGTCCCGGTCACGATCACCGGGCGCGCGCCGAGCCGGTCGACGAGCCGCCCCACGAACGGCATGAAGGCGCCGTAGAGGAAGAGCGACAGCGAGATCACGAGCGAGAACTGCGCCCGGTCGAGGCCGAGGTCCGCGACGATCGGCTTCAGAAACGGCCCGACGGTGAAGCGGATCCCCGTCGAGAGGAAGACCATGAAGGCGAAGGCGAGGGTGACCCACCAGCCGAAGAAGACGCCGGATGCGCGCATCGCCGCCACTATAGCCGACGGCCGCGGACGTGACAACGGAGCCGCCCGCGCGGGTCGCACAAGACCCTTGATTTGTCGCGCCCGAGATTGCTCAAATCCCCCCTGATGCCCGTGAGGCTCGCCCTGCTCGTGGTCGTGTTCTGTTTCGCCGTCGGCGGGCCGGCGCCCGCGCTGGCGGCAGGCGATGCGGACGGCGCCGCGAAGGCTCTGCGGGACCGCCCGCCCGCTCGCCCCACCGAGGTCGCGATCGCGGTCCTTGTGCTCGACATCGACCGGATCAACGAGCTGGACGAGGACTTCGAGCTGGAGGGGATGCTGCTCCTCCGGTGGAAGGACCCGCGGCTCGCGTTCGATCCGAAGAAGGAAGGGACCGAAGCCCGGCTCGCCAGCCCCGAGGAGATCTGGTGGCCCGAGGTCAGGATCACCAACGTCCGCAACGTCAGGAGCCGGGCGATGGCCAAGGCCGAGATCCTCCCTGACGGGAGCGTCGCCTACACGGAGCGGTTCAACACGACGATCTCGGTGCCGCTCGACCTCCGGAAGTTTCCGTTCGACCGCCAGGTGCTCCGGGTCGACATCGAGTCGTTCAAGTTCGACGCGCGCCACGTGACGTTCGTCGCCGACCGGGAGCGGGGCCGCGTCGGGAGCGACGTGGACCTGGACGAGTGGGGGGTCGGGCGGGTCACGACGCGGGTCGAGCGGCGGCGGTCGGAGCTCGACGGGCGGGACTACTCGCGCTACGTCTTCGAGATGGGCGTCGAGCGCAAGTGGGGGTTCTACCTCTGGAAGATCCTGATCCCGCTCCGAGCATGCTGGCGGCCATCGCCTTCAGCTTCGCCGTCGGCGCGAGCCTGCCGCGGATCTCCTACCTCACCTTCATCGACGGGTTCATCTTCCTCTCCTACGCGAGCATCTTCCTGTCGCTGATGGAGAGCGTCGCGGAGTACCTGGCGGGCCGGCGCGGCCACGCCGAGCGCGCGCGTCCGCTCGACCGGCACGCCCGCTGGTTCTTCCCCGGCCTCTTCGTCCTGGCCGTCCTCGTCCTGAGCGTTCGCGTCTTCGCGTTCTGAGCGCCGGGCGCGCTACCGGACGATGGCGCTGACCGGGACGCGGGCCGACGGCCGCGCCGGGTCGGTGCTCGTCACGCTGAGGGCACTCCGCGCCGTGCCCCGCGTGCTCGCCGAGAACTGGATGGTCACGGTGAGGGTCGCCCCGGGAGCGAGCGAGAAGACGCCAGCGCCCCCGGTGACGCTGAAGGGCGCGGGCAGCGTCCCCACGCTCCCGGTGAGCGTGGCGCGGCCCACGTTCTGGAGCGTCACGGTCTCCGTCGGCGTGCTTGGGATGGTCGGCCTGAAGAAGGTCACCCTGGCGGGCAGGACCAGGAGCTTCCCGACGAGGACCGTGATGGTCGCGGTGTTGGAGAAGGCGGAGGCGCCCGAGGCGTTGACGGCGCGCACCCGGTAGGAGTAGGTGTTGTCGGCCACGAGGCCGGTGTCCTGGAAGGTGGCGACGCCGGCGCCGACCGTCGTGAGGGGCGTGAAGCCGCCGCCGCTGTCGCGCTCGATCTCGAAGCCGGTCTCGTTGTTGCTCGCGTCCGTCCACGCGAGGCTGACGCTCGCGCCGGCGCCGAGCGCCGCCGTGAGGTTCGTCGGGGTCAGCGGCCCGCAGGAGAACGTGGGCACGAAGGCGAGGCCCTTGGCCTGGTGGTCCAGGTCGCCGATAAGCGTCGGGACGCCGGCAGGCGTGACGCGGAAGAGCGGCGCCGGAAAAGAATGGTCCTGCTTCCAGAGGAAGACGCCCTGGGACTGCCAGTAGGTCAGGGCCTGGGCCTCCTCGTCGACCAGCGCCGTGCCGGCGATCGGGATGTCGGTCGGGAACCCCGCGGGGTCGACGGACTCGAAGATCACGTCGGAGAGGCCCGAGGCGTGGTAGAGGCGCCCGTCGAGAGGGTTGAAGGCGAGCGCCTCGCCGTCGTCACCGCGGCCGAGGAATCCGACCAGGGTCGGCGTCGCGTCGACCGTGCTGAGCGTGAAGAGGGTGCCCTCTCCGACGCTGCTCTCGCCGCCGGTGACGGCGTAGAGGGTCTCCGAGGAGTCGAAGGCCAGGGCGGCGAAGAAGTCCCCGGTCTCGCCGACGAGCGTCGCGACGCCGGTGACCCGATCGATCGTCACGAGCGTCCGTGAGCTCGTGCTCGACGTCTCGAGGAGCGCCCAGAGCACGCCAGTCGTCGGATGGGTAGCGAGACCGTTGCCCTTCAACACGGTGTCCCCCGCGAGCGTGATCGGCACACTCGAGAGCGTCTGCGCGGTCGTCGGATCGATCGCCCGGAGGAGGCTGTCGTTCGGCGACACCGAGTAGAGGGTTCCGCCGGCGAACGCGAGGCCCTTCAGCTTGTGGTCGGTGTTGCCGACGGTCGTTGCGACGCCCGCCGGCGTGACCCGGAAGAGCGGGTCGCCCGACGAGCCCTGCTTCCAGAGGAAGACGCCCTCGGATTCCCAGAAGGTGAGGGCCCGGACCTCGCCGTCGGTGAGGGGGCTGCCGATCGGGATATCGACGACCGGCGTCACCGAAAGGTCGAGGGACTCGAAGATGACCCCGTCGTCGAAGACCGGGTCGTAGTCGCCGACGTGGCCCGAGGCGTGATACAGGCGGCCGTCGTCGGGGTTGAAGGCGATCGTCTCGCCGTCGTCGCCGCGGCCGAGGCTCGCGAAGAGTGTGGGCGTGGCGTCGGTCGTGCTCAGCGTGAAGAGGGTCTCGGGAGTCGAGGCGCCGTCGCCGGTCACGCCGAAGAGTCGCCCGTCGCAGTCGAAGGCGATGCCCGCGAAGCTATCCCCGGTGTTCCCGATGCTCGTGGCCACGCCGGTCGCGGGGTCGACGATCGCCAGCTCCCGGAGGGGATTCCCAAGGAGCTTGAGGATCGCCCAGAGCTGGTTGGTCGCCGGGTGGGTGGCGAGCCCCAGGGCTTTCTCGACGGTGGCGCCGCTGAGGGTCATGGGGACGCTCGAGAGGGTGGCGCCGGTCGTGGGGTCGATCACGCGGAGGAGGTCGTCGCTTGAGGCCACGGAATAGAGGACCGGGTCGGCGCTTCGAGCCGGAGCTGCCAGGAGGGCGACGAGCGCGAGGCTCAGGAGGACGCTGCCAGCGCGCGTGGTCGGGGACGAGGGTCTGGCCCGCGAGCCCACGAGCCGGATCATAGCACGATGGACCACGTGCTAAGGGGACGGCCCGTCAGCGATCCGCTTCGCTCGCGGTGAAGGTGGTCGTGATCTCGGGCGGGTTCCGGAGCGTGTCCAGGATCGAGCAGTAGCGCTCGGCGGCCTGGAGCAGGCGCCGGGCGCGCTCCGGGTCGCCGTCGCGGAGCGTCACGTGCGTGCGCAGCGCGAGCTTCTGGACGCCGACCTTGACCGTCCGGTCGAGGCCGAGCGCGCCCCGGAGGTCCGCCGTCCCCTCGACCTCGACCCTGACGTCCGCCAGCTCGATCCCGGTGCTCGCGGCGACCATCCGGACCGTCAGCTCCTGGCAGCCGGCGAGCGCCGCCGCGAGGACGTCGCCCGGGCACGGCAGGGCGCCGTCGCCGCCGACCCCCCGGTGCGCGCCAATCGAGATCTCGAACGCCCCCGCGCGGCCGACCCTGACCCGCATCGGGTCGCGAGGATCCGATGGGAGGCTCGTCGTCAGGTCGGTGACGACGGCCTTCGCGGGATCGCGCCGGAGGTCGTCCTTGATCGCGTTCTGGCGCTGCCTGAAGTCGCTTTCAGCCATCAATGCCTCCCCGCGAGCCCGCGCACCTGACCGTTCAGCCTCTCGCCACACCGCTCAGCACTGCGGCGACGAGCGCGCCGCCGAGCGCGATCAGCTCCTGGATCTGGCGCTCGTTCCTCAGATTGCCGGCGTCGTCGAACGCCTCGCGCGCGTGGGGGACGAGCACGGTCTTCGGCACGACCCAGACGTTGATCGCCGCCAGGCAGACCCGGAGGTTCATCTGGCTCCGGGCGGTGCCCTGGGCGCCAGGCGTGATGCCGAAGGAGGCGGCGACCTTGCCGCTGAAGACGTTGGGCGGGCGCGACCCCCAGTCGATCGCGTTCTTCAGCACGCCAGAGATCCCGTGGTTGTACTCGGGCGAGGCGATCAGGAGCCCGTCGCACTCGAGGATCTTCCGCCGCCACGTCTCGACGTCGTCGGGAAACCGGCCACTCACCTCCAGATCGCCGTCGTAGAGGGGGAGCCGGAGCCACTCCGGGCCCAGCTCCTCGACCTTCCCCCCCGCCGCCCGCGCCCCCTCGATCGCGTATCTCAGGATCTTCCGGTTGAACGACGCCTTCCTCAGGCTCCCCGCGAGGGCGAGGATGCGCGGCGGCCGCTCGTCCATCCCGCCGGGTCACTGCTTTCCGAGCGCTGTGAGGTACTGGTAGATGGCGAGCGTCTCTTCCGTCGTGAGGATGCCCTTGAAGCCGGCCATCGCGGTGTTCTTCCGGCCGTTCTGCACGATGCGCACAAACTTCTCCTTCCCGCCGTCGTAGTTCCGGAGGACCGGGATCGCGCCGCCGGTGCCGCCTGGGGCGCCCTCGGCCCCGTGGCAGCGCGAGCACGCCGTGGAGAAGAGCGAGCGCCCCAGCTCGACCGGGCTCTGCGCCTGGACGAGGATGACGCCGTCGGGTCGCCGCCGCGCCCCCGGGGTCGGGATCAGGCCGTAGCGCCGGAGGATCTCCTGGGACCTGCCGGTCTCGCCGAGGCGAACGATCGCCGCGTCCACCGCCTGGGCCAGGTCCCGGTCGCGGCGCCGCACTCCCGCGCCGATCGGGAACTCGAGGTCCTGGTGGGCGATGGGGATGATCTTGACCTCCGATTTCCCCCGCGCGAGCCACGCGGCGACCGGGAGCCAGAGGAGCGCCGCCGGCGCCTCGCCGGCGACCACGGCCGCGAACGCCTTGTCCTGGGTGCGGTAGATGCCGCGCTCGATCCCCCGATCGTTCAGGTAGAGGTCGCCCATGCCCGCGCCCTCGATGGCGACGCGCTTGCCCGAGAGATCGGCGAGCGTCGCGATCCCCGCGTCCGCCCTCGCGACGATGGCGTGGCCCATGACGTAGTAGGGCCGGCTGACCGCGAGCCAGGGGTTGCCCTCGGTGAAGCGCTCGTCGCGCGGCAGCCCCATGAAGAGGTCGCACGCCCCGTCGCGGAGCGGGCGGAGCGGACGCACGTAGGTCAGGTTCCACTGAAAGCGCGCTTCGACGCCGAGCTCGCCGGCGACGAGCCTCGCCAGCTCGACCTCGAAGCCCGGGGTCGCGGGATTGGAGCTGGAGAAGGGGAGGTTCTGGGGGTCGGCGCAGACCCGGAGGTAGCCTCGCTCCCGGATCGCTCGGAGCCCCTCGTGCTGCGCCGCCTCGAGCCCCGCCGCCACCCCGAGGAGGGCGATGACGGCGGGGCCGATGAGGCGAAGGAGGGTCACTCAAACAGCCCGAAGACCGTCAGCGTGCCGCCGACCGGGAGGTTCTTCAGATACTGTAGCTTCGGGTCGTCGCCGACGAGGAGGTCGCCGGTGATCTTCCCGCCGCCCGTCACGACCGCGAGGTACTGCTTGCCGCCGACGGAGAAGGTGACCGGCGGGGCGGTGACCGGCGCGCCGACCTGGAACTCCCAGGCCTGCTTGCCGCTGGTCGCGTTGAGCGCGACGACCCTCCCGTCCTGCAGGCCGACGAAGACGAGGCCGCCGCCGGTCGAGAGCGCGCCGCCCGCCTGGATCGGCGCCTTCGTCCACCACTCCCACACGGTCTTCTGGTTCACGGGATCGATCGCGCGGACGACCCCCGCCTGCTCCTCGGGAGAGTACGCGGTGAAGTCGGCGCCGATGTAGAGGGCGCCGCGCTTGTACACGATCTCCTTCGCGATCGAATACTTGTTGCACATCTCCATACCGGGCAGGTACACGAGGCCGGTCTTGGGGTTATAGCTCGCGTGCGCCCAGTTGCGCGAGCCGAAGATCGACGGGCAGATGTTCATGGGCGGCGCGCCCGCCATCGGACGCATCCCGGGGTTCTCGATGAGCTTGCCCGTCTCGGGGTCGACGTCTGACCAGACGTTGATGTTCTTCCCGAACTTCTTCGCCTGGACGAACTTCCCGGTCGTGCGATCCAGCGTGAAGTAGAAGCCCGTCTTCTGCGGCTGGAAGGTGACGGGGATCATCTGGCCGCCCTTGTTGATCGTCAGGAGCAGGTGCTCGTGCGGCGTGTCGAGGTCCCACGTGTCGTTCGGGTGGTACTGGCGGAACCACTTGATCGCGCCCGAGTCGATGTCGAGGGCGAGCACCGAGTTCGTGTAGAGGTTGTCGCCCTTCCGGAGGTTCCAGTCCCAGGGGGCCGGGTTGCCGACGCCGAAGTAGACGAGCTTCGCCTGGGGATCGTAGGTGCCCGTGAGCCAGACGGCGCCGCCGCCGTACTTCCACGTCTCGCCCGGCCACGTGTCCGAGCCCGGCTCGCCCGGGGCCGGGATCGTGTAGGTCCGCCACAGCTCACGCCCGCTCTCCGCCTCGAGCGCCACGATGTATCCGCGCGGGCCCATCTCGCCGGGGCCGCTCGTCCCGACGAGGATCTTGCCGGCCGCGGCGAGCGGGGCCATCGTGAAGAAGTAGCCGTCGCGCCAGTCGGCGACCTGGGTCTGCCAGACGATCGCGCCCGTCTTGGCGTTGAGCGCGACGACGCGCGCGTCCATCGTGCCGAAGAAGACCCGGTCCTTGTAGAGCGCGGAGCCCCGGTTCATCGACAGGATCTTGACGAGGCCGGACAGCTCCTCCGGGAGCTTCGTCTCGTGCTTCCAGAGGACCTTGCCGCTCACCGCGTCCACCGCGTAGACGCGGTTCATCTCGGTCCCGAGGGGCGACGTCACGATCATGGTCCCGTTGTTCACGAGCGGCGTCGTCTGCTGGTTGCCCGCCTCGCCGAGGGAGAGCATCCACTTCGGCGTGAGGCGCTTGACGTTCTGGGGCGTGATCTGGGCGAGCGGGCTGAAGCGCCAGCCGTTGTACGTGCGGTAGTAGGTGAGCCAGTTGTTGGGATCCTTGTCCGCGTCGAGGAGCCGCGCGTCGGTCACGTCGATCCACTCGGCGGCCCCGGCGGGCAGGGCCGGGACGACCAGGCCCCAGATCATGACGCCGACGAAGCAGGCTCTCAGGAACGTTCTCATGTTCGTTCTCCTCGCTCTCGGTACGGGACGGTCTGGGTGAGACTGCCGCTCAGTGAGCGGCTGCGTCAGAGAAGCATGCCGGGCGGAGGGTCACCTCCTTGTCGAGCCGGGCCAGATGCTAGGGCGATTGCCTCAGGAATGTCAACGGGCAACATTCGGCCCCTGTCGGGAGCACATGATCTGTCCGCTCCCGAGAGCAAGTGATCTGACCGCTCCCAAGCCGCCGCCGGGTTGTCATCGTCACCAAGGAGGTGGGGATGACCTACACCCAGGCTGCAGTGGAGCGGGCCATGAAAGTGCACGA
>JACQWC010000262.1 GCA_016209635.1 Candidatus Rokuibacteriota bacterium
GCTCACGATCCCCTTCGACGCCTTCACGTATCACCGTGAGATCGTACGCGCGGATCTCGAGCGCCTGATCGCCAAGCTCGTGGACTCGACCCTCGGCCCCTGCCGCATGGCCCTCGCCGACGCCAGGCTCGCCACGGCCGAGATCGACGAGGTCGTCCTCGTCGGCGGCTCCACGCGGGTGCCGCTCGTCCGGCGACGGGTGCAGGAGCTGTTCGGCAAGACCCCGCACAGCCAGCTGAACCCGGACGAGGTCGTCGCGCTCGGCGCTGCCGTCCAGGCGCACATCCTGGCCGGCGGCATCACGGACATGCTCCTGCTCGACGTGACCCCGCTCTCCCTCGGCATCGAGACGCTGGGGGGCATCGTGAGCGTGCTGATCGCCCGGAACACCACGATCCCGACGAGCGCCCGGGAGATGTTCACGACGTCGGTCGATGGCCAGACAGTGGTCGACATGCATGTCGTCCAGGGCGAACGCGAGCTGGTCCGCGACTGCCGCTCGTTGGCTCGGTTCGAGCTCCGGGGAATCGACCCGATGCCCGCGGGCATGCCGAAGATCGAGGTGACGTTTCTCATCGACGCCGATGGCATCCTCCGGGTGCAGGCGCGGGAGCTGCGGACGGGGAAGAGCGCGTCCGTCGAGGTCCGGCCGACGTACGGGCTCGGCGAGGCGGATGTCCAGCGGATGGTCGACGAGGCGTTCGAGTACGCCGAGGCCGACGTGGAGGCGCGCCTGTTGATCGAGACGCGGAACGAGGCCGACACGGTCATGACGCATGTGGAGCGGGCGCTCAGGCAAGCGCGCGATTTCGTGACGGACGCGGAGCGCGCCGGCATCGGGCGCGCG
Organism: Candidatus Rokuibacteriota bacterium; assembly: GCA_016209635.1. Taxonomy (GTDB): domain Bacteria; phylum Methylomirabilota; class Methylomirabilia; order Rokubacteriales; family CSP1-6; genus JACQWC01. Next base: position 848 of record JACQWC010000262.1, read on the forward strand.
CTCGACGAGCTGCGCCGCGCCCGGGAGACCGATGATCGCGACATGATCCGTGACCGGACTACCGCGCTCAACCGGGCCACGGAGCACTTGGCCGAGGTGATGATGGACGCCGCCCTCCGCCAGGCCCTCGAGAGCAAGCGTGCGGCGGAGATCATGGAGTCGCAGTGATGGCGGTTCACAAGGTGACCTTCCTGCCTCAGAACGTGACCGTGGAGGTCGACGACGAGAAGTATCCGCTCGCCGACCATGGCAAGCCGGGCTCGTTGCTCGACATCGCGCTTGCCCACGATGTCCATCTCGAACACAATTGCGGTGGAAGCTGCGCGTGCACGACCTGCCACGTGATCGTGCGGCAGGGCGAGGAGAACCTCTCCGAGATGGAGCAGGACGAGGAGGACCGGCTCGACATGGCCGAGGGGCTAACGATCCGGTCGCGCCTCGGCTGTCAGGCGGTGGTGCGGGGTGATGTGGTGGTGGAGGTCCCGAAGTGACGTGGCGCGACACGGAAGAGATCGCGATCTCGCTGTGCGAGAAGTTTCCCGAGATCGATCCGCTGACGGTGCGGTTCACGGACCTCCATCAGTGGGTCGCGGAGCTTCCGGGCTTCACGGACGATCCGAAGGCGTCGAACGAGAAGCTCCTCGAGGCGATCCAGATGGCGTGGTTGGATGAGTACAGGAATCGTTGAGCTACCACGCGATCACTTGGTCCGCCTCGAAGACCAGGTCGAGAAGCTGGGCGTAGGAGAGATCGTGGCCGAGGCGGCGGGTGGTGACCCCGCCGGGAAGGGCGCAGGGGACCTGGCCCTCCCCGAAGACCGCGACCACGCGGTCGCCGGCGCCGCACTGCTCGGCGATAGTGGCGAGCGCGAGCGCCGGGTCGCCCCCCTTGAGCAGGTGGAGGACCTGCGCCATCAGAACACGAGGGCGCGCCGCGCCTCGCGGAACAGCTCGGGGACCCGCTCACGCGTCACCGGCACGACCCGATGCCCGTCCGCGTTCCAGCCGGGGTCGGCCGGGATCGCTCCGGCCTCGACGTGGAACGGGATGTCCAGCTCCCGCAGGCTCGCCCGGAACTTGGCGATGTCGTCGCCGTCGACCAGGTCCTCGGTGTCGGCGTCCAGCAGGTGGACGGCCGGCCCGATGAGGACGAAGACGACCTCGTTCTCGCCCGAGACGACGCCGAGGCCGATGCGCATCGCCTCGTTGGCCCGGTGGGAGAGGCGCGGGTCGATCGAGATGAGGACGAGAACGGGCTGGCTCTGCGCCGCGCGCTCAGTTGAGGGCAATGAAGCGGTCGGTGTTGTTGATGAGGTCGGTGAGCACCACGAGACCGCAGTAGGTGACGGTGTCGGAGTCTTTCAGCGGGATCCGGCGCTTCTGGCAGCCGTAGGCGCACACGAAGAGCTTGGCACCCCGCTCCGCGAGGGCGCGTATCCGCGGAACGTCGAGGGCGCGCACACCGTCGTCGATGAGGTACAGGTAGACCCCGACGCCCCGGTCGAGCGCGGCCTCGCACAGCCCGAGGGCGGTCGGGAGATTCGCATGGTCGGGATCCGTGGAGAGCAGCACGCCGAGCTTCTTCTTCGCGAGATCCATCGCGGATCGAGCCTAACACCCTGAAAAGGGGGAGAGCAAGCGAATGACCCGTCGCGTGTACCTCGATCACAACGCATCGACGCCCGTCCATCCCGAGGTGCTGGCGGAGATGCTGCCGTACTTCAGCGAGGTCTTCGGGAACCCGTCCAGCGTGCACGCCTTCGGGCGTGCGGCGCGAGACGGGATGGACACGGCGCGGGAGCGGATCGGCCGATTCCTCTCGGTGAGCCCCGAGGCGATCGTGTTCACGTCGGGTGGAACGGAGTCCGACAACTTCGCCGTCAAGGGGATCGCGCTGGCGCGCGACCGCGGCCACCTGATCACTTCCCGCATCGAGCACCACGCGGTGCTCCGCACGTGTCAGGCGCTGGAGGGCCAGGGCTTCGAGGCCACCTACGTCCCGGTCGACGAGTACGGGATGGTCGACCCGGAGGACGTGCGCCGCGCGCTCCGGCCCCACACGATCCTCATCACCATCATGCACGCGAACAGCGAGGTGGGCACGATCCAGCCCATCGAGGCGATCGGCCGCATCGCCCGGGAGCGCGGGATCCCGCTGCACGTGGACGCCGTGCAGACCTTCGGGAAGATCGAGATCGACGTCGAGCGGCTCGGGATCGCCGCGCTGTCCTTCTCCGGTCACAAGATCTACGGCCCGAAGGGCGTCGCGGGCCTCTACCTCCGGAAAGGCACGAAGATGGTCGCCGTCCAGCACGGCGGCGAGCACGAGCGGCGGCGGCGCGCGGGGACCGAGAACGTGCCCGGCATCGTCGGGCTCGGGAAGGCCGTCGAGATCCGCGCGCGCGACATGCGTGCCGAGACGGAGCGGCTGACGGCGCTCCGGGACCGCCTCGTGGAGGGAGTCCGGGCCCGTGTGCCGGAGGTCCGGCTGAATGGGCACCCGACCCAGCGCCTGCCCGGGACGAACAACCTTGCCTTCCGGCACGTCGAGTCCGAGTCGATCGTGCTCGGCCTCGACCTCAAGGGCATCGGCGTGTCCGCCGGGTCCGCCTGCACGGCCGGTCACGTGGAACCGTCCCACGTCCTCGTCGCGATGGGGGTCCCGCTCGACTGGGCGATGGGCGCCGTCCGGTTCTCGCTGGGGCGGAGCACCACCGCCGAGGACATCGACTACGTGATCGGGTGCATCGAGCCGCTCCTTGCCAAGCTCCGCCAGGCGATGCCGGTCGGCGCGGTATGAGGTACAGCGCGAGGCTGATCGATCACTTCCTCAACCCCCGCAACGCCGGGATGATGCGCGAGCCGGACGGCGTCGGCCAGGACGGGTACGACGGGTGCGGTGACCTCGCGCGCTTCTACCTCCGTCTGCGCGACTCCCGCGTGGCCGAGGTGCGGTTCCAGACCTACGGCTGCGGCCCGACGATCGCCGCCGCGAGCGCGGCCAGCGAGCTGGTCACGGGCCGGCCGGTGGAGGACCTCCTGCATCTCAAGGCCGAGGAGGTCGAGCGGGTGGTCGATGGCCTGCCGCCCGACCGGAGGCACGCGGCGGACGTGGTCGCCGGCGCGCTGCGCGCCGCCGCGCTCGACTCCTTGCGCCGTCCGGATCGGGCGCCCCGGTGATGCTTCCGGCCGTGCGCGGTGACATTCGCGCCGCGCTCGAGCGCGACCCGGCGGCGCGGTCGGTGCTCGAAGTCCTGTTCTGCTACCCGGGCGTGCACGCGCTGGCACTGCATCGGCTCGCCCACCGGCTCTGGCAGCGGCGCTGGCTCATGCTTGCCCGGTTCGTCTCGCACGTGTCGCGCTTCCTCACTGGCATCGAGATCCACCCGGCCGCGCGGCTCGGGCCCGGGCTCTTCATCGACCACGGCATGGGCGTGGTGATCGGCGAGACGGCGGAGGTGGGGCGCAACGTCACGCTCCTCCAGGGCGTCACCCTGGGCGGGACCAGCCTCAAGCGAGAGAAGCGCCACCCGACGCTCGGCGACAACGTCGTGGTGGGCGCCGGCGCCAAGGTGATCGGCGCGATCACCATCGGCGCCAACAGCCGAATCGGCGCGGGGTCGGTGGTCGTGCGCGACGTGCCGCCGAACTCGGTTGTGGTCGGCGTGCCCGGGCGCGTAACATACAAGGACGGCCAGAAGGTGAGCGGCGAGATCGACCTGAATCAGACGGATCTCCCGGACCCCGTGGGCCGGGCGATCGAGCCGCTCGTGGCGCGCATCCGCGCGCTCGAGGCGGAAGTGGAGGCGCTTGGGAAAGCGCTGGCGACGGAAGGGATCCAGGTCAAGGAGGAGAGCCCGTGACCCCCAAGGATGTGATGAGCGTGAAGGAAGCGTCGAGGTACCTGTCCATCGACGAGGCCACGCTCACCCTGCTGGCGACAGAGCGGCGCATTCCAAGTCTCGAGTTGAACGGCACTTGGGTGTTCTCGAAGAAGTCGATCGACAAGTGGCGCAGCCTGCGGGAATCCCACCGCGCCTGACCCGGCCGCGCCGTGATTGACCGCGACGCGGCGTGGTCCATCCTGACCGAGTTCACCAAGGGGGAGAGCCTCCGGAAACACGCGCGCGCCGTCGAGGCGTCGATGCGCGCCTACGCCCGCCACTACCGCGAGGACCCCGAGACGTGGGGCATCGCCGGGATGCTCCACGATTTCGACTACGAGATGCATCCCGCCGCCCCGCTCCACCCCATGAAGGGTGCGGAGATTTTAATATCCCGGCGCGTGCCCGCGCCGATCGTGTACGCGATCCTTTCGCACGCCGACTACTCTGGCGTGCCCCGGCGCGCGCGTCTCGACCGGGCCCTCTACGCCTGCGACGAGCTGACCGGGTTCATCCACGCCTGCGCGCTGGTGCGGCCGGGGCGCGTGCTGAGCGGCCTCGAGCCCGCGTCGGTACGGAAGAAGCTCAAGGACAAGGCGTTCGCCCGCACGGTCAACCGTGACGACGTGTATCGCGGGGCCGCCGAGCTCGGCGTCGACCTCGACGCGCACATCGCCTTCATCGTCGTCGCGCTGACCGAGGTCGCGCCCGAGATCGGACTGGCGCGGGGCTGAGGGCGTCCCGTGGGGCGCGCCATCGCGCACGTCGACATGGACGCCTTCTACGCGGCCGTCGAGCAGCGCGATCGGCCCGAGCTCCGTGGCCGGCCCGTCATCGTGGGCGCCGATCCCCGCGGGCGCGGGGTCGTCTCGGCGGCCTCGTACGAGGCCCGCCGCTTCGGCGTGCGCTCGGCGATGCCGATCGGCCGCGCCGCGCGGCTGTGCCCCCAGGCGGTCTTCCTCCCCGTGACGATGGCCAAGTACCGGCGGGTGTCGGCCCAGATCATGACGATCCTCGGGTCCTTCTCCCCGGTCGTCGAGCAGGTCTCCGTCGACGAGGCGTTCGTCGATCTGACCGGGACAGAGGGGCTTTGGGGAAGCGCCGTCGAGGCCGTGCGGTCGATGAAGCTCCGGATCCGGGAGGAGACCGGGCTCACCGCGTCCGCGGGCCTGGCGTCGAACAAGTTCGTCGCAAAGGTCGCGTCGGACCTCCGGAAGCCGGACGGCTTCGTCGTGGTGGAGGAGGGAAGGGAGGCCGAGTTCCTGGCGCCCCTCGCTGTCGATCGGCTCTGGGGGGTTGGTCGGGTCACGGCGGGCGCGCTCTCGACCCTCGGGGTGACGACGATCGGACAGCTCCAGGCGCTTCCGCCGCGCCTGCTCGTGCGGAGGTTCGGCAAGCTGGGGGCGCACCTCCACGAGCTGGCGTTCGGCCGCGACGACCGCCCCGTGGAGCTCGATGTCCCGGCGAAATCGATCGGCGCGGAGACGACGTTCGACCGGGACCGTCGCGACCCGGAACGCCTCCGGCGCACCCTGCGCTCGCACGCCGAGCGCGTCGCGGTCGAGCTGCGGGAGGCGGGGCTCGCCGGCGCCCGCGTGACCCTGAAGCTCCGCTTCGCCGACTTCCGCACCCTCCTGAGGAGCCACACGAGCGACCCCACGCAGGACGGGCTCGAGATCTACCGCCGCGCGCTGGCGCTCCTCGAGCGCGAGCGTCCCGCCGAGGCCGTAAGGCTCATCGGCCTCTCCGTCTCGCGGCTGGGCCCCCGCGGAGAGGGGCAGCTCGCGCTCCTCGACCCGGCGGCGCTGCGTCGCGAGCGGCTCGCCGGGTTCGTCGACGCGATCCGGAGCCGCTTCGGCGCTCGGGCGGTGATGCCGGCGACGCTCCTCGGGCCTCGCCCGGAAGGCGAGTAGGCGTGCGTGTCGGGTTTCGCGTTATAATCCGCGCCACCGATGCGGACTGACGGTTCATTCACGCGGGTGCACCGCGCCGCCGCCAGGCCCAGGCCGATCTCCGGTTCGAGCAAGGAGGACAGTCTATGAGGATTCGAGCCACCGCTCTGATCGTCGCGCTGCTGCTGGTCGCGACCTCGCCTGCGCTCGCGCAGAAGGCGCCCGGCGTCACGGATACGGAGGTCGCGATCGGCCTCACCACTCCGCTCTCCGGGCCCGCGGCCGCGTGGGGGAACACCGCCGTCGCCATGGAGGCGTGGACGCGGTACCTCAACGACCAGGGTGGGATCCACGGGCGGAAGCTCAAGGTGATCATGAAGGACGACGGGTACAACCCGGGCCGCGCCGTGGCCAATCTGAAGGAGATGAAGGACTCGGTGTTCATGAACGTGGGGCTCCTCGGCTCGGCCGTGCTCCAGGCAGCCAAGGACGACGTGGCCGAGTACAAGCTGCTCACGGTCAACCCCTACGGCAACCCCGCGATCTGGGCGAAGCAGCCAAGGGAGAAGCTGCGCTACGTGTTTGTGAACTATCCCGATTACGTCGACGAGGGCGACTTCCTCGTCACCCACGCCGTCACCAGGCTCGGGGCGAAGAAGGTCTCGGTCTTCCACCAGAACGATGAGTACGGCAAGGGCGGGTTCGAGGGCGTCAGCCGCGGCCTCAAGGCGCTCGGCGGCAAGGGGACGCTCGCCGCCGCGGTGTCCTACGAGCTGTCCGACCGTGAGCTGGGCACTCACGCGCTCAAGTTGAAGGACTCGGGCGCCGACACCGTGGTCCTCTACACGACGATCACCCACGGCGCGAACATCGTGAAGGAGATGGCGAAGGTCGGGTACCGGCCCCGGGTCGTGGCCTCGTTCCCGCTCGGCGACCACTTCATCATGTACCGGCTGCTGGGCGAGCTGTGGGAGGGCGCCCACTACGCCGGCCTCAACGCCGCCGCGACCGACCCCGCCGGCAAGCCGATCGTCGAGATCCTCACCAAGGTCGAGCCGAAGCTCCAGGGCAAGGAGAACACGGCGCTCGCCGGCGCCGTGGCCATCGTCCTCGCGGTGGAGGGGCTCAAGAAAGCCGGGCGGAACCTGAGCCGCGAGACGTACGTGGAAGCCATGGAGTCGATCAAGAACTTCGACACCATGGGCCTGACGGCGCCCATCACCTTCGGGCCGAACCGGCGCCACGGCCTGAACGCCGTCCGGCTGCTCAAGGCGGTGAAGGCGGCCGACAACGCCTTCGTCGAGGTGGTGCCCTGGCAGGTCTTCCAGCCGCACTTCTGATCCCGACGACGCCGCGGGAGAGTCGCGACGGGCCCTCCCCCGGCGTGAGGATGGGAGATCTGCTCGACATCAGGGACCTCTCGCTCAGGTTCGGGGGCATCACGGCGCTCCAGGAGGTCGGCGTCGCCCTCGCGGAGGGCGAGACGCTGGCCGTGATCGGTCCGAACGGCTCCGGCAAGACCTCGCTCTTTAACTGCATCACCGGCATCTACCGGCCCACGGCGGGCTCTATCACCTTCCGGGGCGAGAGCCTACTCCGGCTCTCGCCGGACGCCGTGACCCGCCGTGGCATCGCGCGCACCTTCCAGAATCTCCGGCTGTTCCACAAGATGACGGTGCTGGACAACCTCATGGTGGGCCGGCACCTCCACTTTCGGAAGAACTTCGGGGTGGCCCTCCTCCGTCTGCGGGGCGAGGAGATCCGTCACCGGCGACGGTGTGAGGAGATCATCGACTTCCTCAACCTCGAGGCGGTGCGCAAGGCACGGGTGGCCGACTGCCCGTACGGCATCCAGAAGCGCATCGAGCTGGGCCGCGCACTCGCCACGGAGCCCAGGCTCCTGCTCCTCGACGAGCCAGTCTCCGGGCTCACGCAGGAGGAGAAGGAGGAGTTCGCCTACTGGATCCACGAGATTCGCGGGCGGTTCGCCATCACGATCCTGCTCGTCGAGCACGACCTCCGCGTCGCCTCCCGCCTGGCGAGCCGCATGGTGGCGCTCGACCACGGCGTGAAGATCGCCGAGGGCGCGCCGGGCGAGGTCCAGCGTCATCCGGACGTGATCATGGCGTACCTCGGCGAGTGACGTCGATGCGACCCCTCCTCAAGGTCTCGAGCATCGAGACGCTCTACTTCGACCGGATCTACGCGCTCCTCGGGGTGTCGCTGGAGGTCCACGAGGGCGAGATCTTCACCGTCCTCGGCCCGAACGGCGCCGGGAAGACGACGCTCCTCAAGACGGTCGCCGGACTGCTCAAGGACCAGCCGAAGAAGGGCGAGATCCTCTTCGATGGCCGGCGGATCGACGGCTGGCAACCCGAGACGATCGCGCGGCTCGGCATCGTGTACGTCCCCGAGGACCGCGGGCTGTTCAGGGAGTTGACGGTCGGGGAGAATTTGGAACTGGGGCTCTGGGGGCGCCGGGACGACGGCGTGGCCAGGGACCTCGATTTCGTGTTCGGGATGTTCCCGATCCTCGGGGAGCGGACGGGACAGGAGGCGGAGACCCTTTCGGGGGGCGAGCAGCAGATGCTGGCGCTGGGGCGGGCGATGCTCCGGCGGCCGCGCCTCCTGATGCTCGACGAGCCGTCCCTGGGCCTCGCCCCACGGATCGCGAAGAGCGTGTACGAGGCGCTCAAGACGATCAGCCGGACGGGGACGACGATTCTCCTGGTCGAGCAGAACGCGCGGCTCGCGCTCCAGGTCGCCGCTCGGGGCGCGATCCTGGAAGCGGGCCGCGTCGTGCTCGACGGGACCGCGCGGGAGCTGTCCGAGAACGCGGACGTCCGCGAGGTGTACCTGGGGGTCGGCGCGACCGACGCTCCGGCCAAGGCGTGGCGTCTCTACCGCAAGAGGAGGAGATGGTGATGACGGAGCCGACCGCGCAGACGTTTCCGGCGCTCTTCGCGTGGCAGGTCGCCCGCTCGGGGGACCGCCTGGCGCTCCGCTTCAAGGAGTACGGGGTCTGGCACGGCGTCTCCTGGCGGCGGTACGGCGAGGAGGTGGAGAACGTTGCCGCGGCGCTCCTCCGGTTCGGGCTCCGGCCGCAGGAGAACGTGGCCGTGCTCGCCGACAACCGCCCCGAGTGGCTCTACTGCCACCTGGGCATCCAGACGGCCGGTGGCGCCACCTGCGGCATCTACCCGACCTCCGCGCCGGATCAGATCCGGTACCTGCTCGACCACTCGGAGACGCGGCTGATCTTCGTCGAGAACGAGGAGCAGCTCGACAAGGTGCTCGGGGTCGTCGGGGAGACCCGCGTCGAGCTGGTGGTCGCCTGGGACGCCAAGGGGCTCTGGGGCTTCGCCGACGACCGCGTGGTCTTCCTCGAGGACTTCCTGAAGCAGGGGAAGACCTTCGCCGAGGCCCATCCGGGCGCGGTGGCGGAGCGGCGGGAGCGCATCCGGCCCGACGATACGGCGATGATCATCTACACGTCGGGGACGACCGGACCGCCGAAGGGGGCCATGCTCTCGCACCGGTCGATCCTCTGGAGCACCGACGCCGTGCGGAGCCTCAACCCGGTGAGCGAGGACGACGAGGTGGTCTCCTACCTGCCCTTCGCCCACATCTACGAGAACCTGATCTCGGTCTTCCAGGCGATCCGCATCGGCTATGTCGTCAACTTCGTCGAGAGCATGGACACGCTCTTTCAGAATCTCCGCGAAGTCTCGCCGACATACTTCGGCAGCGTGCCCCGCATCTGGGAGAAGCTCGCGTCGACGGTCGACCTCCGGATGGCCGACTCCACCTGGCTCAAGCGGACACTGTACCGGGTCGCGGTCCGCGTCGGTCGGCGCTACGCGCGGGCCAGGTTCGCGCCGGGCGGAGTGCGCCTCCCGCTGGCCCTCGTCTACCGCCTCGCGTACTGGGGCGTGCTGGCACCGCTCAAGCGCCGTCTGGGCTTCGACCGCACGCGCGTGGCGGTGTGCGGGGCGGCGCCCGCCTCCCCGGAGCTGTTCGAGTACTACCACGCGCTCGGGATCCCGCTGATCGAGGGGTACGGGATGACGGAGTCCACGGGCGTGATCTCGATCAACCGCGTCGACCGGCCGCGCGTCGGCACCGTCGGTGAGGCGATCCCCGGGGTCGAGGTGCGGCTGGCGGACGACGGCGAGATCCTCACCCGCGGCCCGCACGTGTTCAAGGGGTACTTCAAGGACCCGGAGCTGACGGCCCAGACGGTGGATGGCGACGGCTGGCTCCACACGGGGGATGTCGGCGCCTGGGAGGACGGCTTCCTCAAGATCATGGACCGCAAGAAGGACATCATCATCACGGCGGGCGGGAAGAACGTGACGCCCGCCTACATCGAGAACAAGCTGAAGTTCAGTCCTTACATCCAGGACGCCGTCGTGGTGGGCGACCAGCGGAAGTATCTCGTCGCCCTGGTCCTCATCGACGAGGACAACGTCACGAAGTTCGCGCAGGACCACCGGATCCCGTTCACGACCTTCCAGGACCTCACGCAGAACCCCGAGGTCGTCCGGCTCATCGGCACCGAGGTGGCCACGGTCAACAGGACCCTGTCCCAGGTGGAGTCGATCAAGAAGTTCGCGCTCCTCCCGCGGCGGTTCTACGAGGAGGAGGGGGACGTGACGCCGACGAAGAAGGTGAAGCGGCGAGCGCTGGAGGCGCGGTACGCCGAGCTGATCCGGCAGCTCTATCGGGGCTAGGGCGGGGCCCCGCGGGGCGCTGGCGGTGGGCGGCTAGTGGATCTCGTCGAGTCGTACGCGGAGGACCTCCGCTTCGCGCGCAAGCGCGTGACGCGGGCCCTCCTGGCGCTCCTGCTCGTCGCCCTGGCCGTGTTCCCCTGGGTGGCCCCCGAGTACATGATGTTCCTCGTCACGCTGGTGGCCCTTTACTCGATCGGCGTCATGGGCCAGAACCTCCTGATCGGATACACGGGACAGATCTCCTTCGGCCAGGCCGGGTTCCTGGCGATCGGCGCCTTCGCCTTCGGTCACATGCGGATCTGGGGCGCGCCCTTCCTCGTGGCGCTGGCGGGCGCCGGGGCCCTCGCGGCGCTGGCCGGCGTCGTCGTCGGCTTCCCCTCGCTCCGTCTCAAGGGCCCGTACCTGTCGATCGCCACGCTCGGCTTCGGCGTCGCGACGTACCAGGTGTTCGTGAACTGGGAGGTGCTCTCGGGCGGGCGCTCGGGGCTCGCGATCGCCAAGCTCCGGCCGATGTTCGGGCTCTCGAGCACCCGGTACGAGTACTACGTCTACGTGCTCCTGCTGGCCGGCTTCACGCTCGCCACCTACAACCTCGTCTCGTCGTATGTCGGCCGCGCGTTCGTCGCGATCCGAGACTCGGACATCGCGGCGGAGGTGAACGGAGTCAACCTCACGCGCTACAAGCTCCTCGCGTTCGCGATCTCATCCTTCTACACTGGCGTGCACGGCGCGCTCTACGCGCAGGTCCTCGGCCACATCGAGCCCCAGATCTTCAACGTCCTCGAATCCATCACACTCTTCGTCGCGGTGATCATCGGCGGCGTGGCGTCGGTCGAGGGCTCGATCCTGGGCGCGACCTTCGTCCTGCTCGTGCCGAAGGTGTTCGCCGATTTCCGCGAGATGGTGCCCGTGGTGTACGGCGTCGCGATCCTGGTGGTGCTGATCTTCGAGCCGCTGGGGCTCTTCGGGCGGTGGCTCAAGCTGCGCCTGTACTTCCAGCTCTGGCCCTTCCGCTGAGAGGGGCGGCATGGAGAAGCTCCTCCAGTACGCGCTGACCGGGGTGTCCGCGGGAAGCCTCTACGCCCTCGTGGCGCTTGGCCTCGTGCTCATCTATCGCTCGACGCGGGTGCTCAACTTCGCCCACGGGGACATCGCGACGATCGCGACCTTCGTCGCCTTCTCCGTGCTCTCGCACAAGTACCCCTTCCCGGTGGCGCTGGCCGCGAGCCTCCTCGTCGGGGCGGCCATCGGCGTCGCCTTCTACTTCGGGATCCTCGTGCCGGCCCAGCGCCAGGGGGCGAACGTGCTGGGGATGGTCATCCTCACCCTGGGGCTCGCCCTCATCATCCAGGGCGTGACAGTCTTCCTCTGGGGCGCCGAGCCGGTCTCGCTGCCCTTCCCGATCTCCGACACGACGACCTACAAGGTGGGCGTCGTCGTCGTGAGCCAGCTGTCGCTGGCCACGATGGCCGCGGGCCTGGTCGGGAGCGCCCTCCTCTACGTCCTTGTGCAGAAGACCCGGCTCGGCCTGGCGATGCGCGCGACGTCGGAGAACGTGATGGCGGCGCAGACCCTCGGCATCCCGACACGGATGGTGCTGAGCGTTTCGTGGGCTGTGGCCTCCGCGCTCGGCGTCGTGGCGGGCATCTTCCTCGCGCCGGCACTGCTCCTCGACCCGTTCTTCATGCTGGACCCGTTCCTCAAGGGCTTCGCCGCCGCCGTGCTGGGCGGTCTCAACAGCCTTCCGGGCGCCGTCGTGGGGGCCCTGATCCTCGGCGTGGCCGAGAGCCTCACGGGCGCCTACATGACGATCCAGTTCAAGAACACGCTCGCGTTCGCCGTGATCATCGTGGTGCTGCTCATCCGGCCCGAGGGCCTGCTCGGCAAGGAGTTCAAGGAGCGGGTGTAGGCCGTCGCGGTTTGCCTTGGCGGGGTCCTTCGGCTACACTCGCTCAACAGTGATTCACTGAGACGGGAGGGACCCGGTGGATCGTCCGATCGCCTACGACAAGCTCGCCCGCGAGGATCGCTTCGTGCGCATGCGCGCCCGGGAGGTGTCCGACCTCCGGGCGGACCAGGGGCTTCCCCGGTTCCCCGATCTCGCGACCCGGGAGGCGATCCGCGAGCGCGTCCACGGCATCATGGTCGGGGAGCTCCAGGCGATGGAGGGGGCGGGGCGGACGGTCTACGATTTTCCGGACGCGCCGTGGGAGTTCACGCTGGACATGGCGCGCCAGGTCTGGGACGAGTCGCGCCACGTGGAGATCTACCTCGGGCTGCTGGACCACCTCGGCGGGTACGTGGGCGAGTTCCCGGAGACGACGATCCTGTGGCGCTGCGCCTGCGCCGAGGACGCGGCCGCCCGCGTCGCGGGCGTGAACCGGGGCCTCGAGGGGCTCGCCTGCGACGTCTTCAACCAGCTCATCCACATCGCGCAGAAGATCGGGGACCCGATCCTCGAGCGGGCCGTGGACTTCGTGCTGGCCGACGAGATCACGCACGTCCGGATGGGCTCGCGGTGGCTCAACGAGCTGACGCGCGACGATCCCGAGCGCCGCCGCCGCGCGATCGAGTTCCAGGAGTCCATCGACGAGCGGTTCAACCTCGGGGGGACGCGCCTCGACGGCGCCCACCAGGAGGTCCCAATCTCGATCGCCAAGGAGGCCCGCCGCCTCGCCGGATTCACCGACGAGGAGATCGAGCGGCTCGTCCGAAGCACGCAACGCTCGCCCGTCTACTAGCCCGCCGATTGGACAGCCGCTGATGGGTGCACATCGGCTCGCCGGCCGTTTCTCCGTGGAAGTGTCCGCAACGCTCATCCGCCACTACCGCTACGCCGAGGAGCGGCTCATGCGGACGATGGCGGGATGGATCGCGCTGACGCCTGAGCTGCCGGCGAAGCTGGTGTTCGGGCGGCACGTCTGGGACTGCGCACAACACGCCGATCTCTGGGGCAGGCGCCTGCCCGAGCTGAGGGCGCCCGCGCACGGGTCCGAGCCCGCGAACGACGGGGTGGTGCGCTTCATGGATCTCCTGGAGAGCCGGGAGGCGTACCACGCGACGGCCGAGAGGCTCACGGGGGTCTACCGCGTGCTGAAGCCGCACCTCGCCGCGACCTACGCGCGGCACCTCGCGGATGCCAACCCCGTGTACGAGCCGCCGACCCGGCGCATCCTGGAGCGCTGCCTCGCCGACGAGCGCGCGCATGTGGCTGCGGGGCTCACGGTGCTCGGGCGTCTCCTCGAGGATCCCGGCTGTCGGGCCCGGGCGCTCGAGTGGGAGGCGACCCTCCGTGGAGCGCTCCGCGCCGCGCGCGGCGTGACCGGTACGGGCGACGGGCTCGGCGCCGAGGTCGAGCCGCTCGGGGCGGAGGTCGACGCCACGGGCGTGGCGGGGGACCTCGTAGGGCGCGGTGCGGCGGTCGACAGCCGGGACGTGGCCGGCGACCTCGGGCCCGTGCTGGACGCCCATCGCCGCGCGGTCGCGGCGGGTGACTGGACCCTGGCGGCCTCGCACATCGTCGAGCCAGTCCGCGCTCGGGTGCTCGCGGAGTACGCGCGCCTGGACCCGCCCTTCGACGGGTCGGGGATCGTCGCCCACGCGAAGGTCGGCCAGTTCCGGGTGGTGAAGCTCCGGTTTTCACAAGGACACCGTCTGGCCGTCGTGCAGCTCCAGTGGCGGCGGTTCGACGACGGGTGGAGGGTCGTCGCGGCGGAGCTGGTGCGAGCCGAGCCGCCCGCCTAGTGATCCGCGCGGTCCTCGTCGCCAATCGGGGGGAGATCGCCCGTCGTATCTTCCGCGCGTGCCGCGCGCTCGGCCTGCGAAGCATCGCCGTGTACTCGGAGGCCGACCGCGACGCGCCGCACGTCGGGGAGGCGGACGAGGCCCTGCCGATCGGGGGGGCACCGGCGTCGGAAAGCTACCTGAACGTCGACCGCATCCTCGAGGCCGCCCGGAAGGCGGGCGCGGACGCGATCCACCCGGGCTACGGATTCCTCTCGGAGAACTGGCGATTCGCCGAGGCGTGCTGCGCCGCGGGGCTCACCTTCGTCGGGCCCACGCCAGAGGCGATCAGGCTCATGGGGGACAAGACCGAGGCCCGCCGCGTGATGGCGGCGGCGGGCGTCCCGGTGCTGCCCGGAAGCCCCGGGGCCGTGGCCGACCTCGGCGACGCCGAGCGCGTCGCCCGCGAGATCGGGTTCCCCGTGATCCTGAAATCGGCGGGAGGCGGCGGCGGGATCGGCATGGCCCGGGCCACCCGGGAGAGCGAGCTCCAATCGGCGTTCGCCACGGCGACCCGGCGCGCCCAGGCGGCCTTCGGGACTGGGGCCCTCTACGTCGAGCGGTATCTCGAGCGCGCCCGGCACGTCGAGGTGCAGGTGTTCGGCGACTCGCAGGGGACGGTCGTGCACCTGCACGAGCGAGAGTGCTCGATCCAGCGGCGCCACCAGAAGCTGGTCGAGGAGTCGCCGGCGCCGGGGCTCCCGGAGGCGACCAAGACGGTGCTGCTCACCGCCGCGGTGCGGGGCGCCACTGCGATCGGCTACGTGAACGCGGGGACGATGGAGTTTCTCGTCGATGAGGCGGGCCCGGCCTTCTTCCTCGAGATGAACACGCGACTGCAGGTGGAACACCCGGTGACCGAGGAGGTGACCGGCGTCGACCTGGTCGTCGCCCAGCTCCGGGTGGCTGGCGGGGAACCCCTTCCCTGGCGGCAGGAGGAGATCGTCCAGCGCGGCGCCGCGCTCGAGTGCCGCGTCTACGCCGAGGATCCGGCCAAGGGGTTTCTGCCGTCGCCCGGACGGATCACCCGGGTGGTTCTCCCCGCGGGCGACGGGATCCGCGTCGAGTCGGGCATCGGACCCGACAGCGCCGTTCCGGTCCACTACGATCCGCTCCTCCTGAAGCTCGTCGCGAGCGGCGGCTCGCGGGTGGAAGCGATCGCGCGGATGGCCCGCGCCCTCGACGGCTGCGCGATCGAGGGCGTGCGGACCACGATCCCGTTTCTCCGGCGCGTCATCGCGCACCCCGCCTTCCGGAGCGGCATGGTCCATACCCAGATGGTCGAACAAGGAGCGTTCAATGGCTGAGGAGATCAAGGCCCACATCACGGGCGTGGTGTTCCAGATCACCGCGAAGCCCGGCGACCCGGTCGCCGCCGGGGACCCCGTGATCGTCCTCGAGTCGATGAAGATGGAGATCCCCGTCGAGGCGCCGCGCGCGGGGTCGGTCAAGGAGATCCGCGTGCGGGAGGGACAGACGGTCCAGGAGGGCGAGACCGTGGCTGTGCTGGACTGAGGAGACCACCATGGGCATGAAAGACCTCGCCGACGAGCTTGGCGCCAGGCGCGCGCGGATCCGCCAGATGGGCGGCGACGACGCCGTCGCGAAACAGCACGCCGCGGGCAAGCTCAGCGTCCGCGAGCGGCTCGACCTCCTCTTCGACGCCGGGAGTTGGACCGAGATCGGCATCCTCGCCACGCACGCCGGCATCGCGCCCGGCATGGCCGGCAAGGAGACACCGGCCGACGGGGTGGTCACGGGCTTCGGGCGAGTCAACGGGCGGCTCGCGTCGATCATCGCCTACGACTTCACGGTGATGGCAGGCTCGATGGGGCGCACCGCGGAGATCAAGTGCAACCGGGCGCGCGAGATCGCCTACACCAAGCGCATGCCGATGATCTGGCTGATCGACTCGGCCGGCGCACGGATCCAGGAAGCCATCGGCTCGAAGAGCTTCGCCGGCTCGGGCCTGCTCTTCCGCGAGGAGTCGATCATGTCGGGCGTCGTCCCGCAAGTGGCGGCCATGATGGGTCCCGGCGCCGCCGGGACCGCGTACATCCCGGCCCTGGCCGACTTCGTCCCCATGGTCAAGGGGACCAGCCACATGGCGCTCGGCGGGCCGCCGCTCGTCAAGGCCGTCGTCGGTGAGGACATCACGGCCGAGGAGCTCGGTGGCTCGAAAGTCCATTGTGAGGTCTCGGGATGCGGCGACCTCGAGGTCCCGGACGACAAGGCGTGCGTCCAGGCGATCAAGGACTACCTCTCCTACTTCCCGTCGAACAACACCGAGCGCCCGCCGCTGATCCAGTGCGACGACCCGGTGGACCGGCGCGACGAGAGCCTGCTCACGCTCGTGCCCGACAGCCCGCGGCGCGCCTACGACGTGAAGAAGGTCATCCGCGCGGTCGTGGACCACGGGGTGTTCTTCGAGATCAAGCCCGCATGGGCCAAGAACGTCGTCGTGGGCCTCGCCCGACTCGCGGGCGCCCCGATCGGGATCGTGGCCAACCAGCCGATGGTGCTCGGTGGCGCGCTCGACGTGGATTCGGCGGACAAGGCCGCGCGCTTCATGCTGCTGTGCGACGCCTTCAATATCCCTCTCGTGTTCCTGCAGGACGTCCCGGGCTTCATGGTCGGCTCGAAGGTGGAGCGCGCCGGCATCATTCGGCACGGCGCGAAGATGCTTTACGCGGTGAGCGAGGCGACGGTGCCGAAGTTGACCGTCGTCCTCCGCAAGGCCTACGGCGCGGGTTACTTCGTGATGTGCGGCCGGGGCTACGAGCCCGACCTGATCGTGGCGTGGCCGACGGCGGAGATCAGCGTCATGGGGCCCGAGGGCGGGACGAACATCATCTTCCGCAGGGAAATCGCCGCGGCGACCAGTCCCGACGAGGAGCGCGCCCGGCGCGTCGAGGAGTTCCGCAAGCTCATCAACCCCTACATGGCGGCCGGTGCAGCCCTCGTTGATGACGTCATCGACCCGCGCGAAACCCGACCCGTGCTCATCCGCGCGCTCGAGATGGCGCAGACCAAGCAGACCCAGCGGCCGTGGAAGAAGCACGGCGTCATGCCCGTCTGAGCGGGCCGGGGCCGGGGCGACTCTTCCCCGACCACGATCGGACGGACTAGTTCTCGATGAAGGCCTTGAGGTTCCCGCCGCGCAGTGGGTGACGCAGCTTGCGAAGGGCCTTCGCCTCGATCTGCCGGATGCGCTCGCGCGTGACGGCGAAGCGTCGGCCGACCTCCTCGAGCGTGTGTTCCCCCTCCTCGCCGATCCCGAACCGGAGACGGAGAATCTCCTTCTCCTTGGGGGAGAGCGTCGCGAGCGCCCGCTCGACCTGGGTCGTCAGGTCCTGGTTCAGGAGCGACTCGTTGGGCGAGCCCGCCGACTTGTCCTCGAGGAAGTCGCCGAGCTCGGAATCCTCTCCGATGGGCGTCTCGAGCGACAGCGGCTTGCGCGAGGACTCGAGGATGAGTCGCACCTTCCGGGCCGGGACGCCGGTGCGCTGGGCGAGCTCCTCCGGCGTCGGCTCGCGCCCCATCTCGTTCACGAGGTTGCGGCTCACGCGTGAGATCCGGTTGAGCGTCTCCACCATGTGGACCGGGATCCGGATCGTTCGGGAGTGATCCGCGATCGCTCGCGTGATCGCCTGCCGGATCCACCACGTCGCGTACGTCGAGAACTTGAAGCCCCGGCGGTACTGGA
>JACQWC010000024.1 GCA_016209635.1 Candidatus Rokuibacteriota bacterium
AGATCGTCAAGCGCCTCAAGGTCGTCGAGGCCTTTCTGAAGTCCGGGAACCAGCCCGACTGGATGATCCTCGAGGTGGTCCCGGTGATCCCGCCGGAGCTCCGACCGCTAGTGCCCCTGGACGGCGGACGCTTCGCGACGTCCGACCTCAATGACCTGTACCGGCGCGTCATCAACCGGAACAATCGGCTGAAGCGGCTCATGGATCTCAAGGCGCCCGAGATCATCATCCGCAACGAGAAGCGGATGCTCCAGGAGGCGGTCGACGCGCTGTTCGATAACGGGCGGCGTGGCCGGGTCATCACGGGCCCGAACAATCGGCCCCTCAAGTCCCTCTCCGACACGCTCAAGGGCAAGCAGGGACGGTTCCGCCAGAACCTCCTCGGCAAGCGCGTCGACTACTCCGGTCGGTCGGTCATTGTCGTGGGCCCGTATCTGAAGTTGCACCAGTGCGGGTTGCCGAAGAAGATGGCGCTCGAGCTCTTCAAGCCCTTCATCTTGAGGAAGCTCGAGGAGCGCGGCATCGCGTCGTCCATCAAGGCCGCGAAGAAGTTCGTCGAGAAGGAGCGGCCGGAGGTCTGGGACATCCTGGAGGACGTCATCAGGGAGCACCCGGTGTTGCTCAACCGGGCGCCGACGCTGCACCGGCTGGGGATCCAGGCGTTCGAGCCGATCCTCGTCGAGGGCAAGGCAATCGAGATACACCCGCGGGTATGCACGGCGTTCAACGCCGACTTCGACGGCGACCAGATGGCGGTGCACGTGCCGCTGTCGATGGAGGCGCAGCTCGAGGCGCAGGTGCTGATGCTGTCGTCGAACAACATTCTGTCGCCGGCGAACGGCGCGCCGCTGGCCGTGCCGGCGCAGGACATGGTGCTCGGGATCTACTACCTCACGAAGGAGCGGCCGAGCACGCCCGAGCGGCCACAGCGGGGCGAGGGGCGGCTCTTCGCGGACGCGGAGGAAGTGCGGGTCGCGTACGACAACGAGGACGTCGATCTCCAGGCGCGGATCAGGCTGCGCTGGAGGAGTGAGATCATCGACACGACGGTGGGCCGGACGCTCTTCAACGAGGTCGTCCCGGAGCCGCTCCGGTTCGTCAACCAGGAGCTGAAGAAGAAGGAGATCACGGCGCTGGTAGGCCGGTGCTACAACCTGCTCGGCAACGAGACGACCGTGCACTTCCTCGACGAGCTGAAGGATCTTGGGTTCCGCTATGCCACGCTGTCGGGGCTCTCCATCGGCATCGACGACATGCACATCCCGTCGTCGAAGGAGCGCCAGATTGCAGGGGCACGCGAGCAGGTCAACGAGGTGGAACAGCAGTACCAGGACGGCGTCATCACGAACGGCGAGCGCTACAACAAGGTGGTCGACATCTGGGCCCACGTCACCGAGCTCATCGCCGAGGAGATGTTTCGCGAGCTCGAGGGTGGCGAGCAGGGCGGCGAGTTCAACCCGATTTACATGATGGCCGACTCGGGCGCGCGCGGCTCGAAGCAGCAGATCCGCCAGCTCGCCGGGATGCGGGGTCTCATGGCCAAGCCGAGCGGCGAGATCATCGAGACGCCGATCACGTCAAACTTCCGCGAGGGGCTGACCGTGCTCGAGTACTTCACCTCGACGCACGGCGCGCGCAAAGGGTTGGCGGACACCGCCCTCAAGACGGCGGACTCCGGTTACCTGACACGACGGCTCGTGGATGTTTCGCAGGACGTGATCGTGAGCGAGTACGACTGCGGCACGGTGAAGCACATCGAGGCAACGCCGCTGGTCGAGGGGGGCGACATCATCCAGTCGCTGCGTGATCGGATCCTCGGGCGTGTCGCGGCGGAGGACATCCGGGATCCGCTGTCGGGCGAGATCATCGTCCAGGCGAACCAGGAGATCGCGGAGGAGCTGGCGCAGAAGATCGAGGACTCGGGCCTCGAGCGCGTGCGCATCCGTTCGACGCTGTCCTGCGACACCAAGCGCGGGATCTGCGTCATGTGCTACGGCCGCAACCTGGGCACGGGCCGGCTGGCCGAGCTGGGCGAGGCGGTGGGGATCATCGCCGCCCAGTCGATCGGCGAGCCGGGCACGCAGCTCACGATGCGGACCTTCCACATCGGCGGCACGGCGAGCCGGGTCGTCGAGGCGTCGAAGCACGAGGCCAAGAGCGCCGGCCTGGTGAAGTACCACAATCTCCGGACGGTCGTGAACCGTGACGGCGACCTCGTCGCCACGAACCGAAACGGTGAGGTCGGGGTGGCGGACGAGCGGGGCCGGGAACGCGAGCGGTATCCGGTCGTCTACGGCGCGAAGATCAAGGTGAAGCCGGAGCAGAAGATCAAGACGCGGACGGTGCTCGTGGAGTGGGACCCCTTCACGAACCCGATCCTGACGGAGTTCACGGGGCGGGTGGAGTACCAGGACATCGTCGAACAGGCGGAGGCCGAGGAGGCGACCAAGCGGGGCGAGCCGAAGAACCCGACGGTGCGGGAGGAGTTCGACGAGGTCACGGGGCTCGCGCGCAAGGTCGTCATCGAGGACCCGGATGGCCGCCTGCAGCCGGGCATCATCGTCCGCGTGGAGGGCGAGACCGGCGAGCGGCACCGGTATCCGCTGCCGGTCGGCGCGCATCTGGCGGTGGCGAGCGGCGCCGACGTGTTCGCCGCGGACATCATCGCGAAGATCCCGCGCGAGACGACGAAGACCAAAGACATCACGGGCGGTCTGCCGCGGGTCGCCGAGCTGTTCGAAGCGCGCAAGCCGAAGGAGCAGGCGGTCATCACCGAGATCGACGGCCGGGTCGAGATGGGCGGATTCGTGAAGGGGATGCGGAAGATCGTGATCCGCGCCGACAACAGCGAGGCCAAGGAGTACCTGATCCCGCGAGGCAAGCACATCAGCGTCCACGAGGGTGACCGCGTGCGCGCGGGCGAGCCGCTGATGGACGGCTCTCCGAACCCGCACGACTATCTCGCGGTCCTCGGCGACCGCGAGCTCCAGCGGTACCTCGTCAACGAGGTGCAGGAGGTCTATCGGCTCCAGGGCGTCACGATCAACGACAAGCACATCGAGGTGATCGTGCGGCAGATGCTGCGCCGCGTGCGCATCACCGAGGTGGGCGACACGAACTTCCTGCTCGACGAGCAGGTGGAGAAGTGGGTTTTCGAGGAAGAGAACGAGCGGGTGCTGGCGCAGGGCAAACGGGCGGCGACGGCCAAGCCGGTGCTGCTCGGGATCACGAAGGCGTCCC
>JACQWC010000269.1 GCA_016209635.1 Candidatus Rokuibacteriota bacterium
CCGGGCATGCAGGCGGCGTTCGTCGACATCGGGCTGACCAAGGACGCCTTCCTCTACGCGGGTGACTACACCGCCAACCTGGGCGACTACGCGCGCGTCATGCTCGCCGGCGCGGACGAGGACGCCGACGTCGAGGTCGACGAGGTCGAGCCGCGGCGGGAGGAGGTGGCGACACCGATCGAGGACCTCGTCCGGAAGGGGCAGACCGTTCTCGTCCAGGTGTCCAAGGAGTCGCTCGGCACGAAGGGCGCGCGGATCACCTCCTTCGTCTCGATCCCGGGCCGTTACCTCGTGTACATGCCGCAGGTGCACCACATCGGGGTGTCGCGGCGCATCCGCGACGAGCGCGAGCGCGACCGGCTGCGGGCGAGCCTCCGGAGCCTCGCGCTGCCGCCGGGCGGCTTCATCGTGCGCACGAATGCCGAGGGCAAGGGGGAGGCGGAGTTCGCCGCCGACGTCGAGTTCCTCGGCCGCCTGTGGTCGCAGATCCAGGCCCGCTTCGAGCAGGCCGCGGCGCCGGCCGTGCTGCACGAGGAGATGGACCTCATCTTCCGGGTCGTGCGCGACCTTTTCTCGCCGGAGGTCGACGAGTTCGTCATCGACAGTCCCGAGGTGTACGAGAAGTGCGCGGGCTACGTGCGGGCGCTGGTGCCGTCGCTGGCCGACCGCGTGCAACGCTACACGGGGCGCACGCCGATCTTCGAGTCCTTCGGCGTCGAGAAGGACATCGAGAAGGCGCTGCGGCGGCGCGTCTGGCTCAAGTCCGGGGGCTACATCGTCATCGACCACACCGAGGCGCTCGTGTCGATCGACGTGAACACCGGGAAGTACGTGGGCAAGCGCGACTTCGAGCAGACGGTGCTCCGGATCAACCTCGAGGCCGTGGGCGAGATCGTGCGCCAGATCCGGCTCCGGGACCTCGGCGGCATCATCATCATCGACTTCATCGACATGGAGTCGCCGGAGCACCGCGCCGAAGTCTATCGCGCCTTGAAGCGGGCGCTCGCCGAGGACAAGGCCCGCACCAACGTGCTGGAGATCTCGGAGCTCGGTCTCGTCGAGATGACCCGCAAGCGGGTGCGCCAGGACCTCCGGTCGCTCCTGACCGTGCCGTGCCCGACGTGCAAGGGGAGCGGCGTCACGAAGGGGGACGCGGCCCTCGCGGCCGAGATCTTCCGGGCGGTGCAGGCGAAGGCCGCGGCCGACGAGGGGCGGGAGATCGTGGTCCGCGTGCACCGCGATCTCGCGGGCTACTTCGAGGGCGAAGGCCGCGACGGGCTCGAGCGGCTCGCCGCGGCGGTCGAGCGGCCCGTCATCATCCAGCCCCACTCGGGCCACGGCGGGCGGGAGGAGTACGAGCTGGTCGTCCGCTGAAGCGGACGCTCTCTCCGTGATAGCATCGCCTCACGATGGGCCACGAGCTGCCGCTCCTCCCCACGACCGTGGTCGGCTCGCACGCGCTTCCCTCCTGGCTCTTCCTCGTCCGGGAGGCCCAGCAGGCCGAGCGGCTGGGGCCGACGGACCTCCAGGAGGCGTACGACGACGCGGTCCGGCTCGCCGTCCGTGACCAGATCGAGGCCGGCGTGGATGTCATCTCCGACGGTGAGATGCGTCGCACCACCTTCATCCGGGGATTCTACGAGCGTCTGACCGGGCTCCAGCCGCTGCCGATCCCCCGCCGCCTCGGCCCGCCCAACTACGACTCCCACTGCCCCTTCGAGATCGTCGGTCGGGTGGAAGCGCCTCGTGGCCTGGGTATCGTCGACGAGTTCCGCTTCGCCCGCGCGCACGCCGACCGGCCGATGCGCGTCGCCGTCCCCGGGCCCATGACGCTGCTGATGCCGCTCAGGCGCGGCGGCCCGTACGCCTCGGAGGACACGCTGGTCGCGGATCTCATCGCGATCGTGCGGGCGGAGGTCCGCGGGCTCGTCGAGGCCGGGTGCGAGCTGATCCAGATCGACGAGCCCAACTACGTGATGACGGCGGGGAAGCACCGCGTGCTGCGCGCCGGTCCGGGGCCGATGCTGGAGGCGCTCCGCGCAGTCGTCGGGGACACGCGCGTCAAGCTCGCCCTCCACATCTGCTTCGGCAACGCGCACAACAACTCCTTCGCCGCGCCCCGCCACTACCGGCCGCTCTACCCGCAGATCCTCGAGGCGCCCGTCGCCCAGCTCGTCCTCGAGTATGCCAATCGGGAGATGGCGGAGATCGACCTCTGGAGCCTCTTCCCGACGGACAAGGAGGTCGCGGTGGGCGTCGTCGACGTGAAGGCGTTCCGGGTCGAGTCCGCCGAGGACGTGGCGGCCCGCGCACGCCTCGCGCTGAAGCACCTGCCCGCCGAGCAAGTGTGGCTCGTCCCCGACTGCGGCCTCTGGGAGACGCCGCGCTGGGTGGCGATCTCGAAGCTCCGCTCGATGGTCGAGGCGGCCCGACTCCTCCGGCGCGAGCTCAGCGGCAAGTCCTGACCGCCTTCCGCCCATGGCCCGCACGCCGCCGTCCCGGCTGAGCAGCGGCAAGATCCTCCGCGAGCTGCGTGCGGCTGCGAAGAAGGGGGACCGCGCGTCGCTCACGCTCGCGGTGGACCAGATGCGCACGCTGGCCCTCTCGCCGCGCTACTGGGAGAAGTACCTCGGCCTGCTCCGGAGCCCGCTGGCCCGGCTGGTCGATCTCCTCGTCATCAAGCAGGGCGATCGCATCGCGCACCAGAAGGGGTGGAGGCTCCCGCCGCCGCGCCCGTCCCGATCGCGGGACGGCGCCCGCGCCCGCCGGAAGGCGAAGGCCGCGCCGCGGGAGAGCCGCCGGCGCCGGGACCCGGCGCCCCCGGCCCAGCCGTCCCTCTTCGATTGACGGCCGGGCGGGCCGGGAGGATACTACCCCCAGGGGGTATACGGGCACATGCTCGATGACGAGACGAAGGGGAAGGCGCTCGGGCGCCTGAGGCGCATCGAGGGGCAGGTCCAGGGGCTCCAGCGGATGATCGAGGCCGAGGCGTACTGCGTCGACATCCTGCTCCAGATCTCGGCGGTGCAGGGCGTCCTCGAGCAGGTCCAGAAGCTCCTCCTCGTCCGGCTCATCGAGTCGTGCGTCGCCGACGCGCTGCGATCCGGCGGCAAGAGCGAGCGCCAGCGCAAGATCGACGAGCTGCTCGACGTCTTCGCGCGGTTCGGAGGCCGGTAGTGGAGCGGCTGACGGTTCCGGTGCGGGGCATGCACTGCGCCGCGTGCGGGGGCAAGGTCGAGCGCGCCCTCGCCGGGGTCGTCGGCGTCGCGGACGCGTCCGTGAACCTCGCGACCGAGCGCGCCACGGTCGCGTTCGATCCCGCGCGGGTGGACCTGGCGGCGCTGCAGGCGGCTGTCGCGGCCGCGGGCTACGAGCTGGCCGCCCCCGCGTCCGAGGGCGAGGCGCCGGGGGACCGCGAGCGTGAGGCGCGGGAGCGCGAGCAGCGCCTGATGCGCGCGAAGTTCCTCGTGGGCGCGGCGCTGTCCCTGCCGGTCCTCGTGGGGAGCATGCCCGGGCTCGTTCCCTGGGCGCCGGCGTGGCTCGCGAACCCGTGGGCGCTGCTGGTGCTGGCCACGCCGGTGCAGGTCTGGGTCGGCTCGCAGTTCCACCGGGGGTTCCTCCACGACCTCCGCTATCGCACCGCCAGCATGTCCACGCTCGTCTCGATCGGGACCAACGCCGCGTACTTCTTCAGCGTGGCGGTCACGCTCTGGCCGCACACGTTCATGGATCTCGGCGCGATGACCTACTACGAGACGGGCGCCACGGTCATCACGCTCGTGGTGCTCGGGCGCTGGCTCGAGGCCCGGGCGCGGGGGCGCACCTCCGACGCCATCCGCCGACTGATGAGCCTGGCGCCCCGCACCGCGCGCGTCGTCCGCGGCGGCGCGGAGGTGGACGTGCCGACCGCCGAGGTCCGGGTGGGGGATCTGGTCCGCATCCGCCCGGGCGAGCGCATCCCGGTGGACGGCGTCCTCGCCGAGGGCGCCTCGACCGTCGACGAGTCGATGCTCACGGGCGAGAGCGTGCCCGTGGAGAAGGCCCCAGAGGCGAAGGTCTTCGGCGGGACGGTCAACCGCACCGGGACCTTCCTCTTCCGCGCGACGCGCGTCGGGAGCGAGACCACTCTCGCGCGGATCATCCGTCTGGTCGAGGAGGCGCAGGGTTCCCGGGCGCCGATCCAGCGGCTCGCCGACCGCGTCGCGGCGGTGTTCGTCCCCGTCGTGCTGGTGATCGCGGTCCTGACGTTCGCCGCGTGGACCCTCTGGGGCCCGGAGCCCGCGCTCCTCTACGCGCTCACGAACGCTGTCGCGGTGCTGGTGATCGCGTGCCCCTGTGCGATGGGCCTCGCGACGCCGACCGCGATCATGGTGGGAACGGGTCGCGGTGCGGAGCACGGGGTGCTCATCAAGAGCGCTGCCGCGCTCGAGCTGCTGCACCGGGTCGACACCGTGGTCTTCGACAAGACGGGGACGCTCACGGTCGGGCGCCCCGAGGTCACCGATGTCGTGCCCGTGCCTCCCGGGTCGGAGGACGAGGTGCTGGCGCTCGCCGCGGCGGCCGAGCAGGGCTCCGAGCACCCGCTCGGCGAGGCGATCGTGACGCGGGCCAAGGAACTGGGCCTCGGGCTGCCGCCCGTCACCGAATTCGTCACGGTGCCGGGCCAGGGCGTCGACGCCATGGCCCCGGACGGTCGGGTCCTGCTCGGAAACCGCGCGATGATGGACGCGCGTGGGATCGACGTGACATCGCTCGCCGACCGCGCCGCGAGGCTGGCCGCGGCGGGCAAGACGATCGTCCACCTCGCCCTCGCGGGCCGGGTGCTCGGGCTCGTCGCCGTGGCCGACCGGCTCAAGCCCGAGGCGGCGGCCACGGTCGCCCGGCTCAAGGCCCTCGGGCTTCGGGTGGTGATGCTGACCGGGGACAACCGGATCACGGCCGAGGCGATCGCGCGGCAGCTCGCCGTCGACCGCGTGCTCGCCGAGGTGCAGCCGGAGGACAAGGCGCGCGAGGTGAAGGGCCTCCAGACCGACCGCCACCTGGTCACGATGGTTGGCGACGGGATCAACGATGCGCCCGCGCTCGCCCAGGCGGACGTCGGCATCGCGATGGGCTCGGGCACGGACGTGGCGATCGACGCGGCCGACGTCACGCTCATGCGCGGGGACCTCCGGGGCGTCGTCGCGGCGATCGCGCTGTCGCGGCGAACGATCCGGATCATCAAGGAGAATCTGGTCTGGGCGTTCGGCTACAACGTCGTGCTGGTGCCCGTCGCCGCGGGCGTCCTCTATCCGGTGTGGGGCGTGCTGCTCTCGCCGATCCTGGCGGGCGCGGCGATGGCCTTCTCGTCGGTGTCGGTGGTGACGAACAGCCTCCGGCTCAAGCGTTGGCGGGTTTCTGACAAGTCCCTGGCCGGGGGCTCTGGGGGCGTCCAGTAGGAGCCGATCTGCCGGGGGGGTCTGGGGGGGGGTCGCCCAACCCAGGAATAGGTCTGGGGGGGGTCACCCACCCAGGAATAGATCTGGGGGGTCACCCCACGCGGGGGAATCATCTGGCGGGGGGGTCTGGGGGGGGTCGCCCAACCCAGTAACAAGGAGATCCATGTCATGGCGAAAGATCCGGTGTGCAAGATGGACGTGGAGCCGGCCCGCGCGGCCGCGCAGTCCACCTACAAGGGCGAGACCTACTACTTCTGCGCCCTCGGCTGCAAGCAGAAGTTCGACCGCGAGCCGGAGAAGTACGTGAGCCGATGATCGATCCGCCGGTCCTCCGCGGCCGGGAGCGCTACGAGCGCGTCACGGACGGGTGGGTCGACAACACCCACGTGGAGGCGTTCACCTATACCGTGCGGATCAGCGACCCCGAGCGGTCCGTCGAGGCGTCGGTGGTCGCCGAGCCCTCGCCGACCTACGAGATCCGCGAGGCCGCGTGCCGTCCGCTCGCGGGCGAGGTCGACGCGGCGGTGATCGAGCGCTTCGGAAGGCTCGCCGGCGTGCGGATGGTCGCCGGCCTCACCCGTCGGGTCGCCGAGACGCTCGGCCGGGGCGCCGGCGTGCCCCTCCTCGTGGACGCGGCGATCGAGGCCGCGCGGCTCGCACGGCAGGTGGCGAAGTTCCCGCGCGAGCGCGCCGAGCGCACGGCGGGCGGGAACGCGTGGGAGGCCTGGCAGCTCGACATGGTCGCCTGGGCCGGGCAGCCCGACTCCTGTTTCACCTACAGCGCGGCGGGCCGCGAGCTGTTCCAGAGGCGCGCGGTCACCACGCCGATGCACCCGGATCTCTACAGCCCCCGCGCCGGCCAGGCGCGCGTCTTCGTCCGCCGGAAAGTCGCGCGCCTGGAGCGCGCCGGCGGGCGGCTCCGCGCGGTCCACTCGATGCACGACAACGCTCACGGGTTCGAGATCACCTACGAGCTGGACCTCGAGACCGGCCGCATCGTCCGCGCCGAATCGCTCACGCCGCGGCTGCCGTACACGGGCATCTGCTCCGAGCCTCAGGGGAGGATCCGCGCGCTCCTGGGCGAGACGGTGGACGACGGGCTGCCCAAGCGCCTCCAGGCGCTGCTCGGTGGCGTCAGCGGGTGCGCCCAGCTCTACGACCTGACGGCCGACCTCTTGAAGCTCCTGGCCGCGACGTCCCGTCCCGAGCCCCGGTGATCCCGACGCCGCCGCTGCCGGTCGGGAAGCTCCGCGCCGAGGCCCTCCAGGCGCTCTTCGACCGGCTCCCCGCAAAGGACCCGCGCGTCGTCGTCGGCCCGCGCGTGGGCGAGGACGCCGCGGTCATCGACCTCGGCGACCGGTACCTCGTCGCCACCACGGACCCCATCACGTTCGCCACCGACGCCGTCGCCTGGTACGCCCTCCAGGTGAACGCCAACGACATCGCCGTCCGCGGGGCGCGGCCCCGCTGGTTTCTCGCGACCCTGCTCCTGCCCGAGGCGAAGACGAGCGACGGCTCCGTCGCGGCGCTCTTCGCCGAGCTGGGGGAGGCGTGCGCGGAGCTGGACGTGGCGCTCGTCGGGGGCCACACGGAGATCACCCACGGGCTCGACCGCCCGATCGTGGTCGGCACGATGCTGGGCGAGGTCGACAAGGACCGTCTGGTGACGACCGGCGGGGCCAGGGTCGGCGACGCCGTCGTGATGACCAAGGGCGTGCCGCTCGAGGGGGCCGCGATCATCGCGCGCGAGAAGGAGGCGGAGCTGCGCGCCGCGGGTGTCCCTCTCGCCCTGATCCGGCGCGCGCAGGCGTTTTTGCGGACGCCCGGCATCAGCGTCCTCCCCGAGGCCGAGATCGCCTGCGAGCTGGCCCGGGTCCACGCGATGCACGACCCGACCGAGGGCGGCATCGCCACCGCGCTCCGCGAGCTGGCCGACGCCGCTGGGGTCGGGCTCCGCATCGACCGCGAGCGGATCGTGACGCTCCCGGAGGGGGAGGCCGTGTGCCACGTCTTCGGCCTCGATCCGCTCGGGACGATCGCCTCGGGCGCGCTCCTCATGACTCTCGAGCCCGCCGACGCCGCGATCGTGATCCACGCGCTCGCGCGCGAGTCGATCGACGCGCACTTCATCGGCCGGGTGGTTCCCCGGGAGGAGGGTGTCGTGCTCGTCGAGGGGAACCGGCCGCGGGCGATGCCGGTCTTTCCACAGGACGAAATTTCCAGGATCTTCCAAGGAGGATAGCGTGCCGCAGATCGGTTACGCCCATCGCCCGGTCGCCCTGGGCCGGCAAGGGATGGTCGCCTCCGCGCAT
Source organism: Candidatus Rokuibacteriota bacterium (assembly GCA_016209635.1). Taxonomy (GTDB): domain Bacteria; phylum Methylomirabilota; class Methylomirabilia; order Rokubacteriales; family CSP1-6; genus JACQWC01. The sequence goes on from JACQWC010000269.1 coordinate 7,751, forward strand.
CCGCTCGCGACGCTCGCGGGCGTCGAGATTCTGAAAACGGGCGGCGGCGCCGCCGACGCCGCCGTCGCCGTCAACGCCGTGCTCGCGGTGACGCAGCCGTACTGCTGCGGCGTGGGCGGCGACTTCTTCTGCCTCTACTACGAGGCGGCGGCGCGCCGCGTGCACTTTCTCAACGGCGCGGGTCGCTCCGGGGGCCGCGCGAGCCTCGACGAGCTGGGGCGGCGCGGGTGGGAGCGTCTCCCGGTGATCGGGCCGGCGACGGTCAGCGTGCCGGGCTGCGTCCGGGCGTGGGCGATGCTGCTCGACCGGTTCGGCACCCGCCCGCTCCCGGAGCTGCTGGTCCCGGCCATCCACTACGCGGAGCGGGGCTTCCCGAGCACGCTCCTCGTGAGCCAGGCAACGCGTGAGATGGCCTCCGTGATCCAGGACCGCGAGTGGCACCGGGTCTTTGCCCCGGAGGGCCGCGCGGCGGAGCTCGGGGAGCTCCTGGTCCAGCCCGACCTCGCCCGGACGCTCAGAGAGCTGGCCGCCGAGGGTCCCGATCTCTTCTACGGCGGCCGGATCGGCTGCGCCATCGCCGCCCGTCTCGCGGAAGACGGATTCCTCACAGGGGAGGACCTCCGTGACCACACCGGCGAGTGGGGCGAGCCGATCTCCACCGGGTACCGCGACGCCACCGTGCACGAACCGCCGCCCCCGACCCAGGGCCTGGCCGCGCTCCTGGCGCTGAACCTGCTCGAGGGCTTCCCGCTCGCCCGCCACCGCGTCCACTCGGTCGAGCACCTCCATCTCCTCATCGAGATCGTGAAGCTCGCCTACGCCGACCGGGATCGCTGGATCGCGGATCCCCTCCAGGCGCGCGTTCCGGTCCCGGCGCTCCTGTCCAAGGAATACGCGGCGCGCCGCCGGAAGGCGTTCGATGCGAGGAAGGCGCAGGCGCATCCGTGGGGCGACCCCGAGGGCGACACGACCGGCTTCGTGATTGCCGACGCGGCCGGGAACATCATCAGCGTCATCCAGAGCCTCTTCAACCCGTTCGGCTCCGGGGTCGTACCGCCCTCCACCGGGATCGTGCTCCAGAACCGTGGCCGGCACTTCAGCCTGGACCCCGCCCATCCGAACTGCCTCGCCCCCCGCAAGCGACCGTTCCACACGCTGATCGCGTCGATCGTCACGCGCGACGGCGCGCCCGTCCTCGGCTTCGCGACGATGGGGGGCAACGGCCAGGCGATGTTCCACGTCCAGGTCCTCACGAACGTGCTCGACTACGGGATGGACATGCAGGAGGCGATCGAGCGGCCGCGCTTCCTCATCGGCGCGTTCCTGCCGGACGAGCCCGCGGACACGGTTCGCATCGAGGGGCGGGTCGACCGTCCGGTCGTCGCCGGCCTCGCGCGCCGCGGGCACGCCATCCGGACGGAGTCCGACTTCTACCACAAGGTCGGACACGCGCACGGGATCGCCGTGCGCGGCGGGACCCTGATGGGCGGGGCGGATCCGCGGGGCGATGGCCTCGCCCTCGGCATCTGAGCCGATGCGCCGGGCCCTCCGGTCCCTCACCGGTCTCGCGTGGCTTCTGCTCGTCGTCGCACCGCCCGCGCTCGTGGCCGCCGCGGAGTGGGCCGCGGTCATCCCCGGGACCAGCACGATGGAGACGGTGCGCGCGCAGTTCGGCGCGCCGACACGCTCGGCGACGCACAGGGTCGAGGGGTACGATTCGCCCTCCTGGACGTACGAGGGGGCGCAGGCGCCGGGCGGCGTCGAGCGGCTGACCGTCGAGTTCGGCCTCCTGACCCCGGCGGGCTACCGTCCCAACGTGGTTCGCCTGCTCCGGCTCGAGCCGAAGCCGGGGGTCTTCGACCGCCAGATCGTCCTGAACGGGTGGGGGGAGCCCCAGCGGATCGGCAAGGAGAACGAGGCGCCGGTCTACTTCTACCAGCAGGGGTTGCTCGTCTACTTCGACCGCGACGGAGGGAAGGCCAGGGTCCTGATCTTCACTCCGCCCCAGCCCTCGACCGACGTCCCAGCGCGGCGGCAGCCTTAGCGAAGCCGCGGGCCGCGATTCCCAGCCACTGGGGACGGTGGTTGGCCTCGTAAACGATCTCGTAGGCGGCCTTCTCCAGCTCGAACACGGCCGCGGCCCCCCTGAACGCCGCGTCGGAGTCGGGCGAGAAGGGCGCGCCGGCCGTCGCCGTGCGGTAGCCACCCAGGAACTGGTCTCGCGCCTCCGCCTCCCACGCGTCCGCCCACGCGAGACCCCCGCTCCCGACCCCCTCGCGCGCCGCCGACGCGGCGTAGTCGATCGAGCGCAGCATCCCGGCCACGTCGCGGACCGCCGCGTGCTTCCGCCGCCGTGCCTCGAGCGGCCGGAGGGGCTCGCCCTCGAAGTCGATGATCACGAAGTCCGCGCCGGCTTCGCGGACGAGCGTCTGGCCGAGATGGTAGTCGCCGTGGTGACGGATCTTCCGCCGTCCGGCGAGCCCGGCGAGCCCGTCGCTCGGGTCCGGCGCCGCGTGGAGCCCGCGATCGCCGAGCATGCCCTGCGCGGCCTCTACCTGCCGCCGCACGTCGTCGGCCCAACCTGCCAGGTCGGCGGCGGTGATGGGCTCGGGCGCGAACGCGGCGTCGCTCGCGTCGGAGGCGAGCGCCAGGTGGAGCGCGCCTGTCACCTCGCCGAGCCGCCGGAGAGCGCGGAGGGAGGACCCGCCGAGCCCGCGCACGCGCTCCGGGTCCGGGGGGGAGCCGTCGCGCTCCGCCGTCTGGTGGAAGCCGCGCAGCTCCTCGAGGAGCCATTCCCAGCCGTCCCGCCCGCCGACCACCAGCTCCTGGACGAGGGCGAGCGTGGTCGCCCCCCCCGCGTGCCGCCGGTACTCGAGATGGCCGCCGAGCCGCGGCGCATTGCGGAAGAGCGTCCGCTCGGTCAGGAACCGCGTGATCTCCTGCTCGGGATGGACGCCCGCCGCGAGCCGCCGGTAGTGCTTCAGGATCAGGGCGTCCCCGAACACGACCGACGTGTTGCTCTGCTCACCGGCGAGCCGCCGGACCGGGAGGTCGGACGGCAGACGCCGGGGGAACGCGCGCGTCGGACGGCCGCGAACCTCGCCCTGCTTGCCGGCCGCCGTCCCGCCGCGCCGGATCAGGTCGAGGAGCGCCAGGCAGAAGGGCGGGTCGTCGAGCGCGTCGGCGATCGGGGATCCTTCGCCGAGCGGGATCGCGTAGCGGTCGACCGTCCCGTCGTCGAGCGTGACGCGCGCGATCTGGATCGTGGCGCGCGCGAGCGGCACTCCGTCCTCGATCGTCAGCGCCTCGATCCGGCGGGTCTTGCTCGCGAACCATCGCTGCTGCGCGAGCCACCCGACCAGGGGCCCACGCGCGGTGCGGCTCACCGGTGAAGCGCGAAGATCTGCGCCGGCTCGACGGCCGGGTCCAGCTCGACGTACCCGCGGGGGCCGCGCCACTCCCACCACCGGTCGGTGATCAGCTCGTGCATCCGGTACGGCTGGTCGGGGGCGAGTCCGAGCTCGTGGATGGGCACGTCGACGAGGCCGGCGTGGGGGCCGAAGGGGTCCAGGTTGACGGCGACGACGATGACGTCGTCCAGCTCCCGCGTCATCTTCCCGTAGACGAGGACGTTCGGGTCGTCGGCCCGGTAGAATTTCACGTTCGTGGAGAGCTGGAGCGCCCGGTGCTGCCGGCGGATGTGGTTGACCTTCGTGACGAGGTCGACGATGTTGCCGGGCGCCTGCCAGTCGCGAAGCTTGATCTCGTACTTCTCCGAGTTCAGGTACTCCTCGGAGCCCGGCGCGAACGGCACGTTCTCGCACAGCTCGTAGCCGCTGTAGATGCCGTAGAGCGAGGAGAGCGTCGCGGCGAGGACGAGCCGCATCCGGAACGCCGGCCGCCCACCGCGCTGGAGGGTCGCGTGGAGGATGTCCGGCGTGTTGGGCCAGAGGTGCCCGCGGAAATACTCCGTGACCGGCGGCGTCGTGATCTCCTCGAGGTACCGGGTCAGCTCGCCCTTCTCGTTCCGCCAGGTGAAGTAGGTGTAGGACTGGGTGAAGCCGGCCTTCGCCAGGACCTTCATCACCTTGGGCCGGGTGAACGCCTCCGAGAGGAAGATGACGTCGGGGTGCTCGTCCTGGATCTCCCGGATCAGCCACTCCCAGAAGGAGACCGGCTTGGTGTGGGGGTTGTCCACCCGGAAGATCCGGACCCCGTGGCCGATCCAGTGCAGGAGGCTGCTCTTCATCTCCTCCCAGAGC
>JACQWC010000270.1 GCA_016209635.1 Candidatus Rokuibacteriota bacterium
CGCTCTCCCAACTGAGCTAACCCCCCGCTCGCCAAACGCTCGTATTCTACATGGCGGGTGCCGGGCTCACAATCAGCCCGCGGCGCTCCGGGACTCCTGACTCCGCGGCTCCCCTCAGCCCCCCGTCGACGACCCGCCGCGGCTCCCCTCGCCCGCCACGCCGGGCGCACCCAGCAGCGCGCCGAACAGGTTCATGGGGAGTGGGAAGAACGTGGTCGTGTTCCGCTCCGACGCGATCTCGCGCATCGTTTGCAGGTACCGGAGCTGGACCGCGACGGGGTAGCGGGTGAGGACCTCCGCCGCCTCGGAGAGCTTGGCGGCGGCCTGGAACTCGCCGTCGGCATTGATGACCTTCGCACGCCGCTCGCGCTCGGCCTCCGCCTGCTTCGCCATCGCGCGCTGCATGTCCTGGGGCAGGTCGATGTGCTTGACCTCGACCGTCGTGACCTTGATGCCCCACGGATCGCTGTGCTCGTCGATGATGCGCTGGAGCTGCTGGTTGATCTTGTCGCGGGCGGACAGGAGGTCGTCCATCTCGACCTGGCCCAGCACGCTCCGTAGCGTGGTCTGGGCGATCTGCGAGGTGGCGTACAGGTAGTCCTCGACCGAGATGATGGCGCGCTCCGGGTCCACGACGCGGAAGTAGATCACCGCGTTCACCTTGACCGACACGTTGTCGCGCGTGATGACGTCCTGCGGGGGCACGTCCATGGCAATGGTGCGGAGGCTCACCTTCACCATCTTGTCGATCAGCGGGACCAGGAGGACGAGTCCCGGGCCGTTCCCCTGGCCTCCCGGGTTGAGGATCGCCCGCGCGGTCCGGCCGAGCCGGAAGATCACCGCGCGCTCGTACTCGCGCAGGATCCGGACGAACGATCCGATGAAGAAGAGCACCGCAACGATCACGACCACGAGCACCAGGGCATCGACGGGGATCATGGCGTACCTCCGCGGTCGTCGGCCGTCGCGACCGTCAGCGTGAGTCCCTGCACATCGACGACCCGCACCCGCGCGCCGTCGGGGATCGGCCCGCCCTTCACGACGGCGCGCCAGATCTCGCCCTGGACCATCACCTGCCCGTCCGGCGCGAGCGGTCCCAGCGCCACGCCCGGCTGGCCGATGAGCCCGGACGCGCCGAGGACCGGCCGCCGCTTGAGCGCCCGGACGCCGACCGACAGCACCCACAGGAAGAGCCCCGCCGTGCTCCCGATCGTGGGGGCGATCACCCACCACGAGATGCGGAACCCGACCTCGGGCGCGTCGAACAGCATGAGCGATCCGAGCGCCATGGAGATGATGCCGCCGATCGCGAGGACGCCGTGGCTCACGATCTTGATCTCCGCGACTAGCAGGACGATGCCGAACAGGATCAGGAGCAGCCCGGCGTAGTTGATCGGAAGACTCTGGAACGCGAAGAAGGCGAGGATGAGCGAGATCCCACCGATGATCCCGGGCAGGACGACACCGGGGTTCGACAGCTCGAAGAACAGCCCGAGCATGCCGAGCATCATGAGCACGTAGGCGACGTTCGGATCGGTGATGACGTTGAGAAACCGGTCGCGGAACCCGATCTCGATCGGCCGGACGGGAGCCCCGCGCGTCGCCAGCGTGACCGGCCCGCGCACTGTCTTCACGGTGCGGCCGTCGACCCGGTCGAGCAGCTCCGGCAGGGACTCGGCGACGAGGTCGACGACCTTGAGGCGCAGGGCGTCGCGCTCGGTGACCGACACCGACTGCCGGACCGCCTTCTCCGCCCAGTCCGCGTTGCGGCCCCGCTCGAGCGCAACCGTGCGGATGAACGCCGCCGCGTCGTTCTCGATCTTCTTCATGCTCTCCTTGTCGACGCTGCCGCCGAGCGCGACGGGGTGGGCCGCGCCGATGTTGGTCGCCGGCGCCATGGCCGCGACGTGCCCGGCGAGGGTGATGAAGACTCCCGCCGAGGCGGCGCGGGCGCCGGTGGGCGACACGTAGACGATCACCGGCACCTCGGAGTTCAGCAGCCGCTGAACGATCGCCCGCATCGACCGCTCGAGCCCACCCGGCGTGTCGAGCTGGAGGACCAGCGCCTGGGCGCGATCGGCCTGGGCGCGGTCGATGGCGGTCCCGACGAGCCGTAGGGTGACGGGGCTGATCACTCCCTCGATCTGAATCGTCGCCACGGGCGCCGGGACGGCCCAGGCCGCGCCGGGTCCGAGGAGCCACGCGGCGAGCGCGATCAGGAGTCCGCGCCCGAGGCTCATCGCTGGAGCGCCAGGAGGCTCACCAGTTCGAACAGGAGGTTGGCGGCGAGGAGCGCCGTCACCTGCCCCGGACCGTCCCAGGGAGGCGAGACCTCGACGACGTCGCCGCCCACGAGCGTGAGCCCGACGAGGCTCCGGACCAGCGAGAGCGCCTCCCAGGAGGTGAGGCCACCGACCTCGGGCGTCCCCGTCGCTGGCGCGTAGGCGGGATCCACGGCGTCGATGTCGAAGGAGCAGTAGACGGCGCCGCCCCTCAGCCGCTCGAGCCGGCGCGCCACCCACGTGACCCCCTGCTGCTTGACGGCCTCGATCCGAATGACCTAGATCCCGTGCTGGTCGTGGAACGCGAAGTCCTCCGGCCCGTAGAGGGGGCCCCGGATGCCGATCTGGATCATTCGCCGCGGATCGATCAGCCCCTCCTCGACGGCCCGGCGGAACGGCGTGCCGTGGAAGAACTTGCTCCCGAAGTACTCGTCCCAGGTGTCCGGGTGGGCGTCGAAGTGCACCATGCCGAGAGGCCCGTGGCGCCGCGCCAGGCTCCGGAGGATCCCGAGCGTGACGGAGTGGTCGCCGCCGACGCACACGGGGATGGCGCCGTGCTCCGCGACCTCGTCGATCCGGCGCGTGATGGCGTCGTTCGTGCGCTCGATCGAGATCGGGACCACGTCGACATCGCCGCAGTCGGCGACGCGGAGTCGCTCGAAGGGGGACACCTTGAGCGCCGGGTTCCAGGGCCGGATCAGCGACGACTGCTCGCGGATCGCGCGGGGTCCGAAGCGCGCCCCGGGCCGGTAGGAGGTCCCGCCGTCGTAGGGAATGCCGAGGAGCGCCACGTCGAGCCCCTCCGGCGAGGCGGCGGGCAGCAGCATGAAGGTCGCCACCTGGCCGAAGCGCGGCGAGCGAAACGCGTCCCTGGGTCCGCCCGGACTCATCTACAGCCGCGATCCGAGCTCGGCGACCACCCGGGCGAGTCGTGAGACTTCATCGGGCGAGTTGAAGACCGAGAAGCTCGCGCGCGACGTCCCGACCACGCCGAGGCGCCGCATCAGGGGCTGGGCGCAGTGGTGCCCGGCCCTCACCGCGATGCCCTCCGCGTCGAGCAGCGCGGCGACGTCGTGCGGGTGGTACCCCGCGACGCTGAAGGCGACGACCGCCCCGCGCGCGGCCGGGCTGCGCGGGCCGTAGACGGTCACGCCCGGGATGGCCTCGAGCTCCGCCATCGCCTGGTGGGCGAGGGCGCGCTCGTGCTCGGCCACGCGCTCCATCCCGAGCTTCTCCAGGTACTCGATCGCCGCGGCGAGCCCGACCGCCTCGGCGATCGGCGGCGTCCCGGGCTCGAAGCGCCACGGGAGGTCGTTCCAGAGCGCCCGGTCGATCCAGACCTCCTTGATCATCTCGCTCCCGCCCCGGCCGGGCTCGAGTCGCTCCAGCAAGGCACGGCGGCCGTAGAGGACGCCGATGCCGGTCGGCCCGAGCATCTTGTGTGACGAAAACGAATAAACATCACACTCTAGCAGGGACATATCAAGCGAGAGATGAGGAGCCGCCTGAGCGCCATCCACGACGCTCACGGCCCCGACCGCCCGGGCGCGGGCGCAGATCTCTCGGACGGGGTTCACCGTGCCGAGGACGTTCGACACATGGGCGAAGGCCACGACCCTGGTGCGCTCCCCGAGCAGCCGGCCGAAGGCGTCGAGGTCGAGCGTCGCGTCGTCGCGGATCGGGATGGCCCTGACAACCGCCCCGCGGTCGCGGGCCGCGAGCTGCCAGGGGACCAGGTTCGAGTGATGCTCCATCTCGGTGACGAGAACCTCGTCTCCCGGCCCGAGCGTGCGGCGGAGCGTCTCGGCGATGAGGCTCAGGCCGTCGCTCGTCCCGCGGGTGAAGACCACTTCCTCGCGGTGGGCCGCGCCGATGAAGCGCTGGACCCGATCGCGCGCCGTCTCGTACAGCTCGGTCGCCTCCTCGCCGAGCGTGTGGATCGAGCGGTGGACGTTCGCGTGCGAGCGCTCGTAGTAGCGGGTCATCGCCTCGATCACGGTGCGCGGCTTCTGGCTGGAGGCGGCCGAGTCGAGGTAGATCAGCGGGCGACCGTTGACGATCCGCTCGAGGATCGGGAAGTCGCGCCGCGCCAGCTCGTCGAGTCTCACGGGCGCCCGCCTTCCGCCCCCGCCCGGCCGTCGAGCGCCGCGCCGAGGACGGCCAGCGGGAGCGTCACGCACCGCATCCGGGTTGGACGGATGTCCGCCGCGAGGACGTCGAGGAGGTCGCGCGCGCCGAGCCGTGCGACCTCCGCCGCCGACCGGCCCTCGACCATCTCCGCGAGGACGTCGGCCGCCGCGGTGCAGATCGCGCACGAGTCGCCCGTGAAGCGCGCCGCGACGACGCTCGAGTCCTGGACGACGAGCGACATCCGCACCCGATCCCCGCAGAGCGGGTTCACGTCCTCCGCGACCGCGTTGGCGCCCGCCAGCTCGCCGCGAAACCGCGGTCGCCGCCACCGCGCCCGGATCACGTCGCTATAGAGCGCCCGGCCCGGCCCGGCGGTCCCGGACAGCGTTCCGGCCGGAGCCTGCATCACTCCAGCTCCCCCCGCGCGGCGCCGGAGCGGTACGGCGGGAAGCGGTACGCCATGTCGCGCGAGAGGAGGCCGCCGTGGCCGAGCTCGGCGAGGTCGACGTTTCCCAGGGGCTCGCCCGCGAGGATCCGCGGCAGGACGAGATCGAAGGTCGTCGCCTGCGAGAACATGCCGCAAGTCGGCATGCCGAGGACCGGCCGGCCGTCCCAGCGCGCGAGCCAGAGGAGACTCCCCGGATGGGCGGGCGCGCCGTGGCGCTCCATGCGGGCGCCGAGGAGCGTCAGCCCGCCGAACACCGGATCGAGCGGGTCGAGGGCGCTCGCCCCGGCGATGATCAGCACCTGCGCGCCAGCCGCGGTGAGCGCGCGCAGCTCGTCAGCGACGGCGCGGGCGGACCCGCCCGCGTAGCGGATCGCAAGGAGGCGGCCGCCGAACCAGTCGATCTTCCGGGCGAGGGCCTGCTCGAACCGCACGCGCTGCTTTTCGTCCAGGCTCTCGCGCGCGACGGCGCCGACGATCGTCGGGTGGAAGCCGGCGACGAGAATGACGCCGCCCGCCGCGCTCGCCGTCTGCTCGACGGCCCGGATCGTCTGCTCGGCGATCACGAGCGGAGTGACCTTGGCCTTCGCCACCGTCTCGCCGGGCTCGACCGGCTGGCCGTCGAAGAGCGTGAACACCGAGACGCCCTCGTGCGCGTTGATTCCGGCGAGGGCGATCCGCTGGACACGGAGGAGCCCGCGCCGCGTCGCCGCGAGCGTCCACTGCCCGCCGACGTAGCCTCGCACCTCCACGCCCTCGCCGACCACCGCGGCCGAGAGGCGCCGGCCCGCGTTCTCCTCGTGGAGGTCCCCCGGCTCGACCTCGATCAGGTGGAGCTCCTCCCAGGGCGCGCCGAGCACCACGCGCGCCGCATCGGCGTCGAGGCGGGCCCCCTTTCGCCCGACGATCTCGCCGCTCCCGTTGCGCACGTCGTGGCACAGGATGCGACCGACCAGTGCGTCCGCGCCGGCCGTCTCGCGCCTGAGCGCGAGCGCCTTCATCGCGGGCGCCTCGCGCTCAAGGGCTGTCCGGTGGTTCCCGCGCGCACCGCCTGGATCTCGGCGAGGATCGCGAGCGCGATCTCCGGAGCGGTCCGGGCACCGAGGTCGAGGCCGATCGGGACACGCACCCGCTTGAGCGCCGCGTCGCTCACGCCGTCCTCGGCGAGGAACTTCAAGATGGTGGTGCCCCGGCGGGACGACCCGAGCATCCCGATGTAGCCCGCGTCCGTCGTGAGCGCGTGGCGCAGCACGGGGAGGTCGTACTTGTAGTCGTGAGCCACCAGCACGAGCGCCGCCGACGGCGTCAGCGGGTACTCGCGGACCAGCTCGGACGGGATGCCTACTCGCAGCTCGTCCACGTCGGGAAAGCGCTCGTGCGTCGCGAACCGCGGACGGCCGTCGAGCACCACGGTACGGTAGCCGAGGATGCTGGCGAGACCGGTCAGCGGCATCGCCACGTGACCGGCGCCGACGACGAGGAGCAACGCCGGCGGTGCCAGGACCTCGACGAAGGCGCGGACGCTCTCGAGGAACAGGGTCCGAGAGGCGCCACGCCCGATCGCCTCCAGCGCTTCCGCGGTGAAGCGCTCGTCGAGAAAGACGTCGCCCAGCGTTCCCTCGGTCGTCCCGTCGTCGAGCACGAGGAGCTTCCCGGCGCCGTTCCCGTCGAGCCGGGTGACGAGCGCGCCGTGGCCGCCGCGGCCGGCGTGGGCGCGCAGCCGCGCGTAGAGGCGCGCGGCGCCCTCCTCGGGCCGGTCGAGCGCCAGGGGCTCGACGAGCACCTCGATCGCGCCGCCGCACGTGAGCCCGATCTCCCACGCTTCCTCGTCGCCCAGGTTCAGCTCGAGGAGTCGCGGCCGCATGGTGGCGAGCACGTCCGACGCCTCCTCGATGACCTGGGCGTCGACGCAACCGCCGATCGTCACGGACCCGAGGATCGACCCGTCCTCGCCGACGAGCATCTTCGCGCCTTCCTTGCGCGGGGTCGTCCCGCGGGTGTTGATCAGGGTGGCGACGACCGCCTTGCCTCCGGCGCGCTGCAATCGCTCGATGTGCTCGAAAAGTTCGCCCATAGCCATCCAATCATACGCTCTCGAAAAGCAAAACGAAACGCGGCAGCCGTGGACGGCGCCAGCGACGTCAGAGCCTGAGCTTGCCGGCGAGCTCGCGGAGCGCCGCCAGGTTGTGGGCGGCGGCGAAGTGGTCGACCAGCGGCAGCGCGGCGGCCATCCCGCGGGTCAGTGGCTCGTAGGACGGGTTCCCGAGGAGCGGGTTGAGCCAGATCACGCGGCCCGCCCGGCGCTTGATCCGCAGCAGCTCGGCGCCGAGCACCTCCGGATCCCCGGTATCCCATCCGTCGCTGAGGACGATCACGATCGTTCGGCGGTCGATCAGGGAGGGCCAGTCGCGGTTCAGCTGGGCGAGCGATTCCCCGATCCGCGTGCCGCCCGTCCAGTCGCGGATCTCGGTCAGGCGACGGAGGACCTGGCGATAGGAGCGAGCGCGCAGGTGGTCGGTGACCCGCGTGAGCCGCGTCGAGAAGGTGAACGTTTCGACGCGGCCGAACACGCTCTGCACCGCGAACAGGAACTGCAGGAGGAAGCGGCTGTAGAGGTCCATCGATCCGGACACGTCGCAGAGCAGCACGAGCCGAGCCTTCCGGCGCTTCCGCTCGCGGTAGCGGAGCTCGATCAGGTCGCCGCGCGTGAGGTTCGCCCGCATGGTCCGGCGCAGGTCGATGCGCCCCCGTCGGGGCCGGGGCCGCCGGCGGCGGCTCATGCGCCGCGCGAGCCGGCGCGCGATCTGGATCGTCAGGCGGAAGACCTCCTCGAGCTGGTCCGCGGCGAAGGTCGAGAAGTCCTGTCCGATGAGCGCCTCGCGGTCGGAGGCGGTCGGGACGCCGAGCGGCTCCCTCCCGTCACTCGCCTCGTCCGCGCCCCACTCCTCGAGCGCGAGCGTGTCGCGCTTCTGGCCGGTCGACTTCACCGTGACTGCCTCCCGCGAGCCGTCGCCGGGCACCGAGATGAGACCCGGGATCCCCTGATCGGGACGCGCATCGGCACGCCAGAACGCCACGAAGCAGCGGTCGAAGGCGGGCATCTCCTCCGGTCGCCCCGCGAAGAGGGCCCGGAGGCCGAGGTAGAGCTCCCGGCGGTCGCCCACGTCCAGGTGGTCGAGCGCCCGCACGCCGGCCGTCACCTGGACGAGCGTCACGGGGAGTCCGTGATTCCGGAGCAACGCCGCGAACCGCACGACCGCGGCCCCGAGGCTGCGCGCCGCCATCAGGGGGCGACGGGCAAGAACGGACCGAGACCGGCCTTGGCGACCTCCGCGCGGAACCGCTTGATATCGTCGGCGTCCTTCAGGACGCAGCCGAGTGTTTCGCCGACGAGCGCCTCGTCGAGATGGTCGGCGTGGAGCGACGCCAGCGCCTGCGCCCAGTCGAGCGTCTCCGCGACGCCCGGGACCTTGGCCAGCCGCACGGTGCGCAGGTGCTCCATGAACCGCGCCAGCTCCCGCGCCAGGCGCGCGTTGATGCCGGGCACCTTCCGCTCGACGATCCGCACCTCTTTGTCGAAGGAGGGATAGTCGATCCAGAGGTAGAGGCAGCGCCGCCGGAGCGCGTCGGACAGCTCGCGCGTCCGGTTGGAGGTCAGGATCACGTGCGGCGGGTGGGTCGCCGTGATCGTGCCGATCTCGGGGATCGTCACCTGCCAGTCCGAGAAGACCTCGAGCATGAATGCCTCGAACTCCTCGTCACAGTTGTGGGTCACGATCTGATTGGCGATGAAATAGGGGGTGCCGTCAAGGACCAAATCGTACACGGCCTGTGGCTGGTCGACCCTCTCGATCGAGGTCACCTGGCCGAGGACGACGTCGCGATCCAGCAGTTCGCGCACCTCGACCGGAACGCCGGAGAGGACAACCTGATCCCGAAGCCGCTCAAGGGCGACAAAGACAGGGCCCTTCGGCAGTGTCTCGGTCCGGGTGAACCTGTGGGGTCGGCGATGCGACGCAAGGCGTGCCTGCTTCGCGATCGAGTTGAAGCCGACTGCGCTGGCGAACGCCTCGACGTCCGAGACGCTCAGCGTGAAATAGTCACCCTCGCCGAAGCTCCGGGGGTGGGCGCTGACCTTGGAGATGTGGCCATCGACGCCCAGGGAGCTCAGCAGGTGCTGAACACCTGCCAGGAGGTATGGCGAGGACGACGTGACGGCAACCTGATGATCGGCAACCCAGGCCTCGCCGTCGAAGAACCCCCGGACGAAGCCGGCGCGCTTCTCGGTGGATAGTGAGAAGACGAAGCCGGGAACCGCTCGCGCCCGGCTACGGACCAAGCCGGGGCCCAGGACCCGCGTGAGGAAGCGTCCGAGCGGCAACGAGTGATGTGTCAGCTCCCAGTTCCGGTGCGGCCCCTTCAGGATCCGCGGCCGTACGCCGAACGCCTCATGGAATTTCTGAGCGTAGATCTCTAGGTTGGCGTGGTCCTTGTCGGCGATCGAGAGCCGGTCGCTCGTGAAGCAGCCGTCGGCGACGATGTACCCGAGGATCTCGTAAAATGACACCGACTGGCGGATGCGGAGTCCGGTGCAGTGCTCTGACGGCATCGTGCGGCCGTTCAGCTCCAGCTCCGATGCGAGCCTTTGGAGGACCTTCGCACGGAACGAGTTGCGGCAGGAGCTTGGCTGAATGACGTTTCGCAGATGACTCCGCGAGATACCGACGGCCGAAGATACCGCCTCGTAGGTCCTCCCCGACGCCTTGTAGGCGGCGTGAAGCATCCGTTTCCCGGCCTCCGTGAGCTTCACGATGGTGTCTGGAAACTCGAAATCAGGCTCCCTGAGGCCGGGCGCCTGCGTCGTCTTGTGGAGTGGTAGTCGATCGCCCGCGCGGAGCTCGGAGGCTCGCACCACCTCGTAACCTGCAGCAGAGTACCGCACGAATCGGTGCTCGCCAGTGGTCTCGAGAAAACGACCGCCCACCAGGATCCTCAGGACTGACGACGTCTCCCGAGGGATGACCTTCTTGACGCGCGCATGAGTAATCCGGAACTCGGCGGGGTTGAAGCTGACGACCTCGTCACCGGGTTCGATCTCCTCGGCGCGCTTGATCCCGGATGACGTCGCGATCAAGGTCCCGGCCGCAACACATCGGTCGGTCTCGTCGACCAGGAGGACCGGAGGCCGATCGTCCTGCGTGATTGCCTGGAGCAGCGGGCGGCGCAGCAGGAACGGCTCGGAGAAGATCTCCGCTTCCTTCTCCTGGAGCGAATGGCCCGAGTCCTCACCGAGCTTGATGTGGAGGAGCTGCTTCTGGTAGTTCCACTCGTAGAGCGCCGTCGACGCGTCGAGCCCCTCGTAGCACTGCAGCCGGATCAGGTTCGTCCCCAGGACGCGCGCCATGACCTTGGCGACCTCGGTCTTGCCGACGCCCGCGTGCCCCTCGATCAGCAACGGCTTCTGCAGCGTCAACGCGAGGTGCACGGACGTCGCGATCGGCGCGTCCGTCACGTACTCCGCCGCTTCCATCAGCTCCTGGATTTTCCGGATCTCGTCGCGCATGGAATCCTATTGTACATGAAGGCGTCCGTAATCCTCCGGCGTGTCGACGTCGGCGGGCATCGGGAGGTCGAACGGCACCGCCTGGACCCGTTCGGGGCGCGCGTGGACGACGCCGCGCGCCCCCGCGTCGCCGCCAAGCGCCAGGAGTTCCCCGAAGACCTCGGCCGCAAAGAGCACCGGCGTGCCCTGGGTCCCACGGTAGAGCGGCGCCACGATCGACTTCCCGCCGTGGGTGAAGGCCTGGAGGAGCGCCGGGACCACCCCATCGGGGAGCCGCGGCTGGTCGCCCAGCACGATCAGGGCGGCGCGCGTCTCCGCCGCAAGGGCGCCGATGCCGACGGCGATCGACGATCCCTGACCGTCCTCGGGTCGCGGGTTCCGGACGAAGCGAACGGCGAGCCCGCGCAGCGCCTCGCGGATCGGGCTGTCGTCCCCGCCCGTGACGACGACGACCTCGTCGACGTGGCGCGCGACCGCCTCGACGGCCCAGCGGACGAGGGGTCGTCCCTCGAGCTCGAGGAGGAGCTTCTGGCGGCCCATGCGGCGCGCGAGCCCGGCCGCGAGCACGACCGCCACGATCATCGTTCGATGTGAGTGACACGTCCGCCTGGACGAGTGCTCGCTACCGATGCAGGCGGAGCGGCGGGGAGGAGCTGAAAGGGACTGCGACGCCTGGGAGGGAGCGGGCTCGGCGCGAGTGTCGTTCCGAGCAACCGAGCCGTCCCCTCCCGGGCCGTAGTGAGCCGCTAGCCCTGCGCGCGCTTCACCGCTGCCTCGATCGAGCGCCGGGCGAAGACACGACACAGGTGCGACTTGTACTCGACCGACCCCTGGAGATCCGCCTGCACGTCGACGCCCTCCGCCGCCTTCTGGGCGGCCGCCTCGATCGTCGCCGCGTCGAGCTTCTTCCCCTGGAGCCCGGCCTCGACGCCCTTCGCGCGCACCGCCCTGGTGCCGGCGCCGGTCACCCCGACGCTCGCCTTCGAGCAGACGCCCTTGCCGTCGACCGTCACGACCGCCCCGACGCCGACCACCGCGAAGCGCGACGCCGGATGCGGGAACTTCATGTAGCAGCCACCCGTGCCGGACGGCCAGACGGGGACGCGGATCTCCACCAGCAGCTCGTCCTCGCGCAGCGCGGTCTGCATCAGTCCCTTGAACCAGTCGTCGGCCTTCACGGTCCGCCGGCCCTTGGGACCCTCGCAGACCAGCTCGACGCCGAGCGCGATGGCGGCGGCGGGCAGGTCCGCAGCCGGGTCCGCGTGGGCGAGCGACCCGCCGAGCGTGCCCAGGTTCCTCACCTGCGGGTCGCCGATGACCGACGCCGCCTCGGACAGGATCGGGCACTTGCCCTTGACGAGCGACGACGACTCGACCTGCCAGTGCGTCGTCATGGCGCCGATCGCGATCATGCCGCCGTCTTCCCTGATGCCGGCGAGGCCGGGAACCTTGCGGAGGTCGATGAGGTGCTTCGGCTGGGCGAGCCGGAGCTTCATCATGGGGATCAGGCTGTGACCGCCGGCCAGGACTTTCGCGTCGTCCTTCAGACGGCCGAGCAGCCCGAGGGCGTCCTGGACGCTGTTGGGAGCGTGATACTCGAACGCGGCGGGGTACATGGATCGCGCCTCCTTCTATTTCTTCCTGGCGGCCGACACGGCCTGCCAGATCTTCGCCGGCGTGAGCGGCATGTCGAGGTGGGTGACGCCGAAGGGCGTGAGCGCATCGAGCACCGCGTTGGCGACCGTCGGCGTCGACGCGATCGTTCCGGTCTCGCCCGCGCCCTTGACGCCCAGTGGGTTGACGGGGCTCGGGGTCACGGTCCGATCGGTCTGGTACCACGGGAGCTGATCGGCCTTCGGCATCGCGTAGTCCATCATCGTCCCCGAGAGCAGTTGGCCGTCGTCCGCGTAGACCCCGTGCTCCCAGAGCGCCTGCCCCACGCCCTGGGCGATGCCGCCGTGGACCATCCCGTCGACGATCATCGGGTTGATCACCCGGCCGACGTCGTCGACGGCGACGTACTTGAGGATCTTCACCGCGCCGGTGTCGGGATCCACCTCGACCACCGCCACGTGGGCGCCGAAGGGGAACGTGAAGTTCGTGGGATCGTAGAACGAGGTCGCCTCGAGCCCCGGCTCCATGCCCTGCGGGATGTTGTGGGCCAGGTACGCCATCAGCGCCACTTCGCCCCAGGCCTTCGACCTGTCGGGGGCGCCCTTCACCGACCACTTCCCTCCCCCGAAGACGAGGTCCTGCTCGCTGGCCTCCAG
>JACQWC010000267.1 GCA_016209635.1 Candidatus Rokuibacteriota bacterium
AGTCGACGAAGAGCACCCCGCCCTTCACCTTCGGCTGGTTGGCCACGATGCCGACCGCGCGGCCGGCGATCCGCGCGAAGCCCGTGATGACCTCGCCCGCGAACAGACGCTTCAGCTCGAACCACGAGCCCGCGTCGATCACGCGGTCGATGACCTCGTACATGTCGAACCACTTCCGCTGGTCGTAGGGCACGATCTCCTCGATCGAGCGGCCGGGCTTCGGCTCCTGCGGCTCGCGCGCGGGCGGCAGCTCCCGGTACGAGGAGGGCATGCAGGCGAGATACTGCTTGGCCAGCTCGATCGCCTCCTCGTCGGAGGCGACCAGCGCGTCGCCGCACCCGGAGACGGTGCAGTGCATCCGCGCCCCGCCCAGCTCCTCGAGCGTCGTCTTCTCGCCGATCGCCATCTCGACCATGCGGGGACTGCCCACGTACAGGGACGCCTTGCCGTCGACCATGATGACGAGGTCGGTGAGGGCCGGGAGGTAGGCGGAGCCCGCCGGCGAGGGCCCGAAGAGGATGCACACCTGCGGCACGACGCCGGAGAGCTGCACCTCGTTGTAGAAGATGCGGCCGGCGTGGAAGCGACCGGGGAAGATCTTGATCTGCTCGGAGATGCGCCCGCCGGCCGCGTCGACCAGGTAGAGGAGCGGGACCTGGAGCCGGGCCGCCCGCTCCTGGATCCGGACGATCTTCTGCACCGTCTTCTCGCCCCACGAGCCGGCCTTGACGGTGTAGTCGTTGGCCATGACGCAGACGGTCCGGCCGCCCACCCGGCCGACGCCGGTCACGACCCCGTCGGCGGGCGTCTCGGGGTCGCTCGAGCGCGCGAAGAGCCAGTCCTCCTCCCACTCGGCGCCGGGATCGAGCAGGAGCTTCAGCCGCTCGCGGACGAAGAGCTTGCCCTCGGCACGCAGCTTGTCCCGGTACTTGGTGTGCCCCTGCTCGATGCGCGCGCGTTCCTGGAAGTAGCGCTCCTCGCCCTCGCTCACCGCGCGGCTCCCCTCACGGCTCCAGGTTGCCCCAGACGATGATGATCAGGACGCCGTCGCCGTGCCGCGGCCCGCCGATCACCGCGGCGCGGCCCGGGGCCGCCTGGATGTTCGTGGCCACCTCGGCGACGGTCCCCCGCATCAGGCGGACCGTGAGGCGCACGGCCTTGTCCAGGATGGACTCGGGCGTGATCTCGAGCTGGCGGTCGCCCGGGACGGCCCAGCGCTGGGTCGTCCCGACGGGCACCTCCGCGCGGTAGTGCTCGAGCGAGGTGTATTCGCGGTAGCGGAAGAGCTGCCGGAGCTTCGGCAGGAACTGCTCGAACCGCGCGTCGGGCGCGGCGGGCGCCAGGCGCATCTCGCGGGCCGGAGGCGCGTCGCTGGCGAGCAGCACGCGCGCGCCGAAGCGCACGACCTGCTGGGCGAGCGCCTCGCCCGGCCAGAGGCCCGCCGCCAGCAGCACGGCCAGGACGAGCAGCCGGCCGAGCAGGGCCCGCAACCGCTTCCGCGCGTTGTGCAGACGGGACATCACGGTGCCCATCGGAATCTCCAGCGCCTCAGCGATCTCCCGGTACGTCAGCCCCTGGAGATCGCTCAACATGATAATGGTGCGCTGGGGGGCGGGCAACGCGTCGAGCGCGCGGAGGATCCGCTCGCGCTCCTCGGTCCGCGCGGCGGAGTCATCGGGCAGGGCATCCCGCTCCGCCATCACGCGATCCCACTCTTCCTCGGGGACGCGGTCGGCGCCGAGGGCGCGGCCCTGCGACGCCCGCTGCCGCGCGCGATCCGCGGCGACGTTCAGGGTGATGCGGAAGAGCCACGTGTAGAAGGCCGAGTGGCCCCGGAACGAGGGCAGCGCCTGCCAGGCCCGGACGAACGCCTCCTGGGCGACGTCCCACGCCTCCTCGCGGTCGCGGAGCACGTTGTACGCGAGCCGCCAGACGCGCGCGCGGTACTTCTCCACCAGCGGCTCGAAGGCGTCGCGGTCGCCGCGACGGCACCGCTCGACGAGAGCCCGATCGTCCGTGTCCACGAGGCGTCACTCGCTCACCCCCATGCGCTCTTGTGGTTAGACGCCGGGGTGGCGGGGGCGATTCACCGGCGCGCGGTCCGCCGGGACCGGGCGGCCCGGGGGCCGGGCCGCGGGGGTGCCATCACGAGCAGCGCGTCGAGGCCGAGGAGATAGCTCCGCGGACCAAACCCCGAGATCTGTCCCTGCGCGACGGCGGCGATCACGGAGTGGCGGCGGAACTCCTCCCGGGCGTGGACGTTGGACAGGTGGACCTCGATCACCGGCAGCCGGATCGCCGCCACCGCGTCGCGGAGCGCGAACGAGTAGTGCGTGAAGGCGCCGGGATTCAGGACGACGCCGACGAAGCCCTCCCGCGCCGCGCCCTGGAGCCAGTCGATGAGCTGTCCCTCGAGGTTCGACTGGCGGCACTCGACGCCGATCCCGCGCCGCCGCGCGTGCTCGCGGATGAGCCGATCGACCTCGGCGAGCGAGAGGCGGCCGTAGACGGCCGGCTCGCGCGTGCCGAGCAGGTTGAGGTTGGGACCGTGCAGCACGAGCACGCCGCGCCGAGTCACAGCGGCCAGGATAGCACTAGTGGCCGCCGAGGGGCGAAAGCGCCCAGTCAGCGAGGCCGAAGAGGACGAGGCCGCCGAAGACCGTCCAGGCGAGCGCGGGGCCGCCCTCCCGGTTCACCTCCGGGATGAGGTCCGAGGCCGCGACGTAGATGGTGACGCCCGCGGACAGCGCGAGCGCGTAGCCCACGTGCCCCTCGGCGAAGACGCCCGTGAAGAGCGCCCCCAGGAGGGTGAAGACGCCGAGCGCCCCCGCGGCGGCGAGCGCCCACGCCCGCGAGTGGCCGCCGGCCAGCATGATCGAGGCGATCGTGAAGCCTTCGGGCAGCTTGTGGAGGAGCACGGCGATGAACAGGAGCGCGCCCAGCTCGGGACCGATCATGAACCCGGCCGCGATGGCGACGCCGTCGAAGAGCGTGTGCACGCCGAGCCCGAGCAGCGCCAGGTAGCCGACCGACGGCCGGAGGACCACCTCGGCGTGGACCTCCTCGCCGAAGTGGAAGTGCGGGGC
>JACQWC010000009.1 GCA_016209635.1 Candidatus Rokuibacteriota bacterium
ACTGGGATCCGGCCTGTCCCGAGATGATGCTGGACGGCCGGGAGCTGCGGAAGGCGTTCCTCAACGTGATGTTGAACGGCATCGAGGCGCTCGGCCCCGGCGGCCGCCTCGTGGTCGAGACGGTCTATGCGCCGGACACGGCCACGGTGACCGTGACCGTCGAGGACAACGGCAGCGGGATGAACGAGGAGACGCTGTCGAGGGCCTTCGATCTGTTCTACACGACCAAGCCGCAGGGGACGGGCCTCGGCATGGCGATCGTCCGCTCGATCGTGACCTCGCACGGCGGCCAGCTGACGCTGGACAGCGTGCCGGGGCGTGGGACGGCCGTGCGGATACGACTGCCCGTCGGAACGTCCGGCGCGCCGGGTCAGGGAGGAGGAAGCGGGTGAAGCACGCAGGCATGGTCCTCGTCGTCGACGACGAGGCGTCGATCGCCGATGCGCTGAGACTCACGCTCGAAGGCGAGGGCTACTCGGTCCGCATCGCGGGCGGCGTCGGCACGGCGCTCGCCGTCGTCTCGCAGACGGACATCCAGGCCGCCGTCGTGGACCTGCGCCTGCCCGACGGCGACGGGCTCGAGCTCACCCGGGAGCTGCGCGCGCGAAATCCGCTGACGCAGGTGCTGGTCATCACCGCCTACGGCTCCGTGCGGAAGGCGATGGAGGCGACCAAGAGCGCCGGCGCGTTCTACGTGCTCGAGAAACCGTTCGACCCCGAGGAGGTCGTCGGTCTCCTGCGCAAGGCGCTCGAGCACCGCAAGCTCGTGGCCGAGAACTCGGACCTCAAGCGCCGGCTCGCCGAGCAGGTGGCCGACACCGAGATCCTGGGGAGCGCGCCGTCGATGCAGCGCCTGCTCGACACGATCGCCTCCGTGTCCGACGCCGACGCGAACGTGCTCATCGTCGGCGAGAGCGGGACGGGCAAGGAGCTGGTCGCCAACGCGCTGCACGAGCGGAGCCGCCGGAAGGACGGCCCCTGGATCAAGATCAACTGCGCGGCGCTCCCCAAGGAGCTGATCGAGTCGGAGCTCTTCGGCCACACCAAAGGCGCGTTCACCGGCGCCACGACCGAGAAGGTGGGCCTCCTGGAGGAAGCCCACCAGGGGTCGCTGCTCCTGGACGAGATCGTCGAGATGCCGGTCGACCTCCAGGCCAAGCTGCTCCGCGTCCTGGAGGACCGCGTGGTGCGCCGCCTGGGGAGCGCCAAGTCGACGCCGGTTGACTTCCGGCTCATCTCCTCGAGCAACCGCAGCGCGGAGCTGGCGGTGAAGGAGGGGCGGCTCCGGCAGGACCTCTACTTCCGGATCAACACGGTCACGATCCAGGTGCCCCCGCTGCGCGAGCGGCGCGAGGACGTCCCGGTGCTTGTTCAGGCCTTTCTCGACCGGTACCGCGCGAAGCACGACCGTCCGGTCGAGGGGATCGCGGCGGAGGCGTACCGGCGGCTCCTCGGCTACGCGTGGCCCGGGAACATCCGCGAGCTCCAGCACGCGATCGAGAGCGCCATCCTGGTCGCGCGCGGCAAGGAGATCACGGTCGCGGATCTCCCCGAGTCGCTCCGTCAGGCGGACGATCCCACGGCCCCGGGCTCGACGATCGCGCCCGCCGACGTCCCGACCGGATCGCTCGAGGAGATCGAGCGCGCGTCGATTCTCAAGGCCCTCGACGCCAGCCGGTGGAACAAGCAGGCCGCCGCGGCCCTCTTGGGCCTCCGCCGCCCCACGCTCTACTCGAAGATGCGGAAGCACGGCATCCCCCAGCGCCGTCCGTCGTAGGTCCGCCGAGCAGGGTCGAGGTGTAGTCGGTCGCGCTCGAAACACGAGCAACCCGAGCGCGGCTGCCCATTTCGTGGGCAAGGTCACGGTGCCGTCAGGCTCACTGCCGCGCCGAAGCCCTTGATTTCCCGGTCCTCCCCGGAGGCACCCGCCGGCATGCCCGTTGCTTCGCAGAGCCGGCCGGGAGGGCTCGCGATGAAAAAGATCGAGGCGATCATCAAACCGTTCAAGCTCGACGACGTCAAGGAAGCGCTGACCGGCATCGGCGTCATCGGCATGACGGTGTCGGAAGTGCGGGGCTTCGGCCGGCAGAAGGGACACACCGAGCTGTACCGCGGCGGCGAGTACACCGTCGACTTCCTCCCGAAGATCAAGGTCGAGGTGGTGGTGCCGGATCACCTCGTCGACAAGGTGACCGGGATCATGGGTGCTGCGGCCAAGACCGGCAACATCGGCGACGGCAAGATCTTCGTCCATCCGGTAGAGACGGCGATCCGTATCCGGACGGGCGAGCGCGACGAGGCCGCGCTCTAGCTCTAAAGGAGGATCAGGTGAAGCGATTGAGTTTCGCACTCGCAATGCTGCTCGTGCTCGGCGCCACCGCGGGGGTGGCTTGGTCCCAGCAGCCGGTGACGCCCGCGGCCCCGGCCGTGAGCCCGGCCGGGACACCCGCGGGCGCGGCGCCGGCCGCGCCGGCCCCGCCGGTGTCGAAGATCGACAAGGGCGACACGGCGTGGATGCTCACCTCCTCGGCGCTCGTGCTCCTGATGACGGCGCCCGGGCTCGCCCTCTTCTACGGCGGGATGGTGCGCCAGAAGAACGCCCTGGCGACCCTCATGCAGAGCTTCATCATCATGGCGCTCATCTCGGTCCAGTGGGTGCTCTGGGGGTACAGCCTCGCCTTCGGCCCGGACAAGGGCGGGATCATCGGCGGCCTCGAGTGGATCGGCCTGCGCGGCGTCGGCCTGGAGCCCTTCGACGCCT
>JACQWC010000268.1 GCA_016209635.1 Candidatus Rokuibacteriota bacterium
ATCAGCTCCTTGGGGCGCGCCGCGCAGTTGATCTTGATCCACGGACCGTCCCGGCGCCGGCTCCCCTCGTGGAGCGCGTTGGCGATCAGCTCCTTCCCGGTACCGCTCTCGCCGACGATGAGGACGTTGGCGTCGGTGTCCGCCACTGCTCCGATCGTCTCCATCACCCGCTGGATCCCGGGCGCGGATCCCAGAATTTCGGAGTCGGCGGTCTGCTCCGCCAGCCGCCGCCGGAGGCTCGTATTCTCGGCGACGAGCTTTCGATGGTCGAGTGCCGCCCGGACGAGCCCGACCAGCTCGTCGGGGTCGAAGGGCTTCTCGAGGATGTAGAAGGCGCCGGCCCCCCGCGTCGCCTCCATCGCCCTCCGGACCGAGCCGTAGGCCGTGATGATGATCACCTCGAGCGCCGGGCTCCGCCGCTTCAGCTCCCTGGTCAAGCCAAGGCCGTCACCGTCGGGTAGCATCAGATCGACGATGGCCGCGTCCGCCTCGACCTCCCGCGCGGCCGCGAGCGCCGCGCGCACGGTGCCCGCGGTGCGGACGGCATACCCCTCGGCCTCGAGCGTCAGCCGGAGCCCGTCGGCGATGGTGGTCTCGTCGTCGACCACCAGGATCGTCTCGCCGCGCTTCATCGCGTCCCCTCGCCCTCGTCGGCACGGCTTCCCTCGACCGGCAGCCGGACCGCCACGCGCGTGCCCTGCCCGAGCACGCTTCGCACCTCGAGCTGACCGCCGTGGCGATCGATGACGGAGCGCGCGATGGCCATGCCGAGGCCGGTCCCCTCGGGTTTGGTCGTGAAGAAGAGGTCGAAGACGCGGGACAGGGTCTCGTCGCTCATGCCCACGCCGCTATCCTCGATGGTCACCGTCAGGGTCCCCGCGTCAGCCGCGTAGGCGGTGCTCACCGTCAGCCGCCCGCCGGCCGCGAGCGCCTCGAGCCCATTGAGGATGAGGTTCAGGAACGCCTTCCGGAGCTCGCGCCCGTCGAAGGACCCGTCCGGGCACGTGGGATCGTAGGCCCGCACGATCTCCACCGCCTCACCACCGCGGCGCGCCTCGGCGAGCGCGACGCACTCGTCGAGCAGCGTGTGCAGCGCCATCCGCGTCCGCCGGAGCTCCGGCGTCCGCCCGAACGCGGTGATCTCCGAGACGACCCCGGTGAGGTGATCGACAGCGGAGGTGATCCGTTGCGCGAGGCCGACACCCTCCTCGTCGCCGCTCCGGACCAGGCGCTGCTCCAGGTGGCGCGCGTAGATGCGGAGGCCCGCGAGCGGGTTCCGCAGCTCGTGCGCGACCTGCGTCGCCATCCGGCCGAGGGCCGCCAGCGCGCCGCTCCGCAGCCGCTGGAGCTCGTGCGTGTTCCGGATCGCCACCGCCGCCTGGGAGGAGAAGAGCGCCAGCAGCTCGAGGTCGTCCTCGGTCAGCTCCACGCGCGCCGACGTCTCGATGACGAGCGCGCCCGCCGGACCACGCCCCACCACGAGCGGCGCGGCGACGATGACCGAGTCGGTGCCGGCGAGGGTGGTGGGCGCGCCCTTGTCCATCGCGCGGGACGCCGCTGCCTCGAGCGCCTCCCATGACGGGGGCGGGGACCCCGAGCTCGCCATTGGCAGGAGCCGTCCCTCCTCGAGCTGGAAGACCACCGACCGCTCCGCCTCGGTCGACTCGAGCGCCGCCTGCGCCACCGCGTCGAGGATGCGCCCCACGTTGCCCGAAGACGCCAGCGTGTCGCCCACCGAGAGCAGCCGCTCCCGGTCGCGCGCCCAGCGCCGGGCGGCGAGAGCCCGGGCGATCTTCGTGCGCAGCTCGTCCTGCGCGAATGGCTTCGTGAGGTAGTCGAACGCGCCGCGCCGCACGGCCTCGACGGCGGTCTCGATGGTCCCGTGCGCCGTCACGATGAGCACGGGGAGGTGGGGCTGGTGGCCGTGCAGCGCCTCCATGAGCGTGACGCCGTCCATCGGCTCCATCCGCAGATCGAGGAGGGCCAGGTCGAAGCGCGTCTCGGTGGCCGCCTGGATCGCGCGCTGCGGATCGCGTGTCGACGTCACGTCGAAGCCCATCGCCGCGAGACGCATCTCGAGCAGCTCGAGGATGCGCGGGTCGTCGTCGACGACCAGAAGACGCCGCTTGGGGGGCGCTGGTGCCCGGCTCACGGCCGCCGACGCTCCAGACGCATGTCGATGCGCTTGAGCCGCTCGAGGTCCGCGCCCAGCCGCTCCGCCTCGCTGGCGAGGCGCGCCACCTCCGCCTGGCGCGCGGCCAGCTCGAGGCGCAGCCGCTCGACCTCCGCGTCGCGGCTCGCCAGCTCCCCCTCGCGCGCCGCCAGCGCCCGGCCGAGTCGCCCGAGTTCCTGCGCCATCCGGGCGATCTCCGCCTCCCGCAGCCCGAGCTCCCTCCGCAGTCCGTCGATCTCCGCCCGCGCCGAGACGATCGCCGCCGCGGTCGCGCGGCGCGCCCGCGCCCGGGGGACCTCGCCATCGTCGGAATGCCTCGCGAGGAACTCGTCGTACACCTCCACCGCGCGCGCGTACTCCCCCCGCTCGGAGAGCCGATCGGCCTGGGCGAGCAGCGCCGTCGAGGGGTGCCACGACCACGTCGCGCACCCGGCCAGGAGGAGCGCCGTCACCACGAGTCGCCGCGGCGTCATCCGGCGCCCCGCGCGCGTGGCAACAGGACGGTGAACCGGCTCCCCTTCCCTTCCTGCGACTCGACCGTCACGCGACCGCCGTGCGCCTCGGCGATCCCGCGCACGATCGCGAGGCCGAGGCCGCTCCCCCCGTGGTCGCGGTGCGCCTGGAGGTACGCGTCGAAGATGTGCGGCAGGGCCAGGGCCGGGATCCCGACGCCCGTGTCCTCCACCTGGATCTCGACCTCGGCGCCCGCGTCGACGAGCCCGACGCTGACGGCGCCGCCCCGGGGGGTGAAACGGATCGCGTTGGCCCCGAGGTTGACGACCAGCTGGACGAGCCGATCCGCATCGCCGACGCAGCCGAAGCTCTCGCCCTGTCGCAGGCACTCGAGCGCGAGCCCGGCCTCCTCCGCCTGCGGCCGCAGCTCCTCCACCGCTCGGTCCACGATCGCTCCGAGGTCGACCGGTCTCAGGTCGAGCGGGAGGACTCCGGCGCGCAGCCGGGCCAGCTCGAGGATCTGGTCGACGAGCCGGAGCAGCCGATCGCAGCTCTCGCCCACGATGGTCACGAGCCGGTCCTGCTTGGCGGTCAGCGGGCCGGGAATGCCCTCCCGCAGGAGGTGGGCCGCCTCGCGGACGGACACGAGCGGCGACCGCAGCTCGTGGGAGGTCGTCGCGAAGAACTCCTCCTTGAGCCGCGCCACGTCCCGGAGCTCCGTCGCCATGGCGTTGAACGAGCGCGCCAGCTCCCCGAGCTCGTCCCGCCTCGCGACGGGCACCGGGTCGCGGAAGGACCCGGCCGCGACCGCCGCCGTCGCCGTGGACAGCGCGCGTAGCGACCGTGTCATCCGGAGCGCGATGATGCCGGTCGCGCCCAGCGCCAGCACGACGGCGGCGGCCAGCGCCAGCCCGACGCCGCGCCACGTCCGCCGCTCGAGCCGCGCGGCATCCTCCTGCGCCGCGACCGCCGCGGCGTGCTTCGCCGCCATCAGGCCGTCGAGGCTCGCCTCGACGCGCTCGACGAGCGCGCGCCCCTCCCGTTCGGCGAGCCGGAGCGCCTGCTGCCGCTCACCCCGCGCGAGCAGCGACCGCTCCTCCGCGTGGAGCCGCCGGTAGCGATCGAACGCCGCGCCCGCGTCCCCGAGCCAGGCCCGGGAGCGCTCCGTCGTCACCAGCCCGCGCAGCCGCTCGAGCTCGTCCGCCGCGCGCGCGGCCCGCTCGTCCCACAGCGCCGCGTAGCGCGCGTCGCGCAGGAGGAGAAAGCGGGCCTCGAGCCGCGCGAGCGCCGGCATCGCGTCGCGGACCGACCCGGCGAGCCGGAGGGCGGGGAGGGTCTGGGTGGTGATCTCGCGGTGGGCGGAGACCAGGCGGCCGACGGCGTGGAGGCTCGCCGCGCCGGCGCCCGCCAGCACCAGGATCGTGAGCGACGAGGCCAGGAAGATCTTCGGCGCGAGCCGCATGTTCCCCTCAGGGCTTGGTGTCGGCGCGGCCGGTCGAGGGCGCGGGCGCGAGCTGCGTCGCCACGAGCTTCGCCACCAGCCGCCGCTGCTCGTCGAAGACTTGCACCTCCACGACGAGCGTGGTCCGTCCCCGGTGCACGATCTCGGCCTCTGCCGTCAAGGTGCCGCGATTCGTGTTCCTGATCAAGTTCACCGACAGCTGGAGCGTGAGGGGGAACAGCTCGGGCCGGAAGTCCGCCGTGGGATTCGTCTCCCACATCGCCGCGGCCGTCGCCGTCTCGTCGGCCAGCGCGACGATGGCCCCGGCGTGGAAGAGTCCGGTGAGCTGCGTGAGCGACGGCGTGAAGTCGAGCTGGGCGACCGCACGCCCCTCACCGGCCGAGAGGAACCGCGTGCCGTGGCGCTCGATCATCGTCCCGCGGCCCCACTCGGTGATCTTCTGGGCGAACTCGACGGGCGTCATGGCTCCTGGTAGATGTTACGCCCCCGGGTCTCGCGCATGAGCAAAGTCATCAGCGCGGAGGCCAGGACGAAGAGCGCGCACACCGCGAAGGCCGCCCCGTACGCGTCGACCGGGTAGACGCGGGCACCGCCGGCGGTGGCGCCCGCCCAGCGCGCGTCCAGCAGGGCGCCCACCGGCCCCTGCGTCAGGGCGGCGCCGAGGAAGCCTCCGAGGTTGACGACGGCGACCGCGATGCCGGCCAGGTGCGGCGGGTTGACCTCGCGGCCGATCGGCCACGTCAGGACGAACGCCCCTCCGACCACCCCCATGGCGAAGAAGAGCGCGTAGACGCCCGCGAGGGGCAGGGCCCCGAGCGTCGCCACGAGCACGACCCAGAGTACGAACTGACAGCCCGTGAGGACGGTGTACGGGAGCTTCCGCCGGTGCACGATCCGGTCGGAGAGGACCCCGGTCAGCGGCGCGGCGAAGAGCAGCGCGAGCGACGTGGCCGTCGCGAAGAGCGCGGCGTCGGTCGTCGCGAGCGCGTACACGTCCCGGAGGTACGGCACCACCCAGAGCATCAGGTTGCCCGCCGCGGCGTAGAGGCAGAAGAAGGCGAGGAACGGCGGCCACGTGTGCGGGTTCCCGAGCACGCGGAACATGCCGCCCATGACCGCGCGCCAATCCGCCGGCCGAGGCGGAACCTCACCCACACCCCCGGGGAAGTCCCGCACCGCGAGCCCGCAAGCCACCGAGGCCGCGAGCGTCACGAGCCCCACGACCAGGAGCGCGCCCCGCCAGCCGGAGAGCGCGACGAGCCAGGCCAGCGGGGCGGTGGCGACGAGGGATCCGAGCACACCCATCGTCGCGGTGATCGCCGAGATGGTCCCGAATTGCGAGGGGGGGAACCAGTTCGCCGCGATCTTGAGCGCCCCGACGAAGGTCACGGAGGCGCCGGCGCCGACGAGGAATCGCCCCGCGAAGAGCGCGCTCTGCTCCGAGGCCACCCCCATCGCCACCGTCCCGAGCCCCATCACCGCGCCGCCGGACGCGACGACGGCGCGTACGCCGAACCGGTCGATCAGGAGACCCGCCGGGATCATCAGCCCCGCGTAGGCGTAGAAGTACGTCGCCGAGAGGAGCCCGACGATGGCGCCCGTGGCGCCGAACGCCTGCATCAGCTCCTTGGCGATCACCCCGGGGGCGACGCGGTGGAAAAACGCGATAAGGAAGAGCGCCGTCGGGATCGACCACATCACCCACCGGAGCGCCGCCGGAGGGGATGCGGTCACCGGGTGGCCGGCACCGACTGCACCCCCTGACGCCAGCCGGACGCGTCGAGGCGCATACCGCTACTGATAGCAAAAGCGATCGGGGAATGGCAAACGCGCGCCGCGGCCATGCGCGGCGTCGCCCGATTGCAAAGGTATCGCGGCTGCCCTACCATAAGCGGCGGACTCGTCGAGCCGTTCCCCTTTCCCCGGAGGGAATTCGTGGAGTTCGGGTTCTCGCTGCCCGGCCGCGGGCCGCTCGCGAAGGTCGGTCTGGTGCTCCGGATCGCGGCCCGCGCTGACGAGCTCCGCTTCTCCTCGATCTTCGTCACCGATCATATCGTCCTGCCCGTCTCCGCGGCGCGGTCGGTCTATCCCTATGCCCCGAGCGGCCAGCTCCCGGGCGGGAGCCAGCAGGACTACCTCGAGCCGCTCGCGATGCTCAGCGCCCTCGCGCACGCGACCCGGCGGGTGCGCATCGGCACGAGCGTGCTGGTGATCCCGTACCGGAACCCCCTGGTGACCGCGAAGATGCTCGCCACGATCGACGTCCTGTCCGGCGGGCGCGTGATCCTCGGCGCGGGCACGGGCTGGCTCCGGGAGGAGTTCGAGGCGGTCGCCGCGCCGCCGTTCGCCGAGCGCGGCCGCGTCACCGACGAGTACCTGGGCCTGATGCGGCTCGCGTGGACGACCGATCCCGTCAGCTTCGAGGGGTCCTACTATCGGGTCGGCGATGTCCACGCGCTGCCGAAGCCCGTCCAGCGGGGTGGGATCCCGATCTGGATCGGCGGTCACACGGACGCGGCGCTCCGCCGCGCAGCCACACTCGGCGACGGCTGGCATCCCATCGGGCTCCGGGCGCCGGTGATGCTCCTGCCCGCCGAGTACGCGACGAGTGTGAAGCGCCTCCACGCCCTGGCGCGCGAGGCGGGGCGCGATCCAGGATCGATCGCCCTCACGCTGCGCGCGCCCATGGAGGTCCGCCCCAGGCGCGCCAAGCCGCCTGGCGGCGACCGCGTGCCCTTCCAGGGCACGGCCGCGGAGGTCATCGCCGATATCCGGCAGTACCAGGCGGTCGGCGTAACGCACTTCGTCTTCGACTTCCACGCGCAGGAGGTCCCCACGATCCAGCGGGTGCTCGCCAACATGGAGCGCTTCGCCGACGATGTCCGGCCATTTGTAGCGGGTACCGCGAGCCCGGCGAGAACACGCTCGTGATCGGCCAGCAGGAGGCGTACGAGCTGATCGAGACCCCGGCGGCCGGCCTCGACGACCTGCTCGCCGCCGCCGGCGAGGCGCGCGACCGCGGGCGCGGCCGGTGCATCACCTTCTCGATGAAGGTATTCGTGCCGCTGACGACCCTCTGCCGCGACTACTGCGGTTACTGCACCTTCCGTCGTGACCCCGGCGAGCCCGGCGGCCGCACGATGACTCCGGCGGAGGTCGTCGCGCTGGTCCAGGCCGGCGGCCGCCTGGGCGCCCGTGAGGCCCTCTTCTCGCTCGGCGACAAGCCGGAGGCGCGCTTCCCCTCCCACCGCGAGTTCCTGCGCCGCCACGGCCACCGCACGACGCTCGGCTACCTCCGCGAGATGTGCGCGCTCACGCTCCGTGAGTCGCCGCTCCTGCCGCACGCCAACCCCGGCGTGATGGCCGAGCGCGATCTCGCCGCGCTCCGCGAGGTCAACGTGAGCATGGGGCTCATGCTGGAGACCATCTCCGAGCGCCTCCTCCGGCGCGGCCAGGCCCACTGGAACGCGCCCGACAAGGTGCCGGCGCGCCGCCTCCGCACGGTCGAGCTGGCGGGGAAGCTCGGGATCCCGTTCACGACGGGCATCCTCGTCGGGATCGGCGAGACCGCACGCGAGCGGGTCGACGCGCTGGTCGCCATCCGCGACCTTCACGAGCGCTACGGGCACATCCAGGAAGTGATCATCCAGAACTTCCGCGTGAAGCCGCGCATCCCGATGCGCCTCGCGCCGGAGCCGTCGCCCGAGGACATGCTGCGCGCGATCGCCGTCGCCCGCCTGCTGCTCCCGTCGGAGGTGAGCCTCCAGGCGCCCCCCAACCTCTCGCCCGGCGTCTACCCGCGCCTGCTCGCGGCCGGGCTCAACGACTGGGGCGGCGTCTCGCCCCTCACGCTCGATCACATCAACCCGGAGGCCCCGTGGCCGTTGATCCCGGAGCTCCGGCGCGCCACCGAGGCCGCAGGCTTCACCCTCCGCGAGCGCCTGGCGATCTATCCGGGGTTCGTGACGCGCGCCGAGTTCCTCCACGCATCGCTGCGCCCGCGTGTGGCCGCGCTGGTCGACGGAACCGGCCTCGTCAAGGAGTCACATGAACACTGGCGCCACTGGTAGCCCGGCATTGCTGCTCGACTGGACCTCGCGCGAGGTCCGCCGGATCCTCGATCGCGCGCTCGACGGGCACGAGCTGAGCGTCGAGGACGGCCTCACGCTCGCCGTCGCGGAGGGGCGTGATCTCCACGGGGTGATCCTCGTCGCCGACGAGATGCGGCGCCGCCAGGCGGGCGACGTCGTGACGTTCGTCGTCAACCGGAACGTCAACTTCACGAACGTCTGCATCAAGCACTGCACCTTCTGCGCGTTCAGCCGCGACCACCGCGAGGAGGAAGGCTACTTCCTGCCCCTCGAGGAGGTCGTCCGGCGGGCCCGGGAGGCCTGGGAGCTCGGGGCGACCGAGGTCTGCATCCAGGCGGGCCTGCCACCGAAGCTCGACGGGCGCTACTACATCGACCTCACGCGCGCGATCAAGCAGGCCCTGCCGGCCCTGCACCTCCACGCGTTCTCGCCCGAGGAGGTCCTGTACGGCTCGGTCCGGTCCGGGCTCCCGATCCGCGAGTACCTCGCCGAGCTCCGGGCGGCCGGGCTCGGCACGCTCCCGGGCACCTCCGCCGAGATCCTCGACCAGGAGATCCGCGACGTGATCGCGCGCGGCCGCATCACCGTCCGGCAGTGGATCGAAGTCATCACGACGGCGCACGCGCTCGGGATCCGCACGACCTCGACGATCATGTACGGGCACGTCGAGGCGCCAGCCCACTGGATCCGCCACATGGACCTCCTCCGGTCCATCCAGAGGGAGACCGGCGGCTTCACCGAGTTCGTGCCCCTCTCCCTCATCCACACCGAGGCACCCATGTATGCGAAGAAGCTCGTGCCGCGCGTGCGGCCGGGCGCCACGGGCGTGGAGGTGATCCGCATGCACGCGCTCGCCCGCCTGATCCTCGGGCCCACCGTCCGGAACATCCAATCGTCGTGGGTCAAGGAGGGCCCCAAGCTCGCCCAGCTCCTCCTCAACGCCGGGGCCAACGATCTCGGCGGCACGCTCATGAACGAGTCGATCTCGACGTCGGCGGGGGCGCAGCACGGCCAGCTCGTGGCCCCGGCCGAGCTCAGGCGCCTCATCCGCGACGCGGGGCGCGTGCCCGCGCAGCGCGACACGGTCTATAAGATCCTGAAAATGTACGAGCGGGACGACGAGGCCGAATCGCCGCTCGACCGGATCGAGGACGCCGAGGCGCGCTTCGGCTCGTACCGTCGCCTGATCGCCTCCGGCGAGTTCCGCTTCACCCGCCGGTAGCCGTGCACGGACGCCTGTGGTAATAATCCTCCTCACGTCCACTTCCACACGACCAACGGGAGGGCACCTGTGGCGAAACAGATGACGAAATCGGCGACGATCGCACACCTCGCGCAGAAGACGACCCTCACGAAGAGGCAGATCACCGAGGTCCTCGACCAGCTCCTCGGACTCGCCGTCAAGGAGGCCAAGAACGGGTTCGTCCTGCCGGGCTTCGGCAAGCTGGTCGTGGCCAACCGGAAGGCGCGGATGGGACGGAATCCCCAGACGGGCGAGCCCATCAAGATTCCGGCCAAGCGGGTCTGCAAGTTCCGGATCGCGAAGAGCCTGAAGGACACCGTGCTTGGGAAGAAGTAGGACCGGGGGACGCCGTCCCGCGGCGCCGCCCGCGCCGCGCGATCCGCTCGCGCCTCGCTCCTCGGAGGGCCGGCTCTCGCCCGCGCCCTCCCTCGCCGCCGCGACGGTGCCGCGTGTCTGGCAGGGCATCGGTTACCGACCCCTGCCGGACGCCGCGGCCGCACACCCGCTCTTCGACTTCGCGGCCGTTCCACGGCCTGGCGGCCGCGTCCACCTGGCCTGGGGGGCGTACGCGGCGACGGGAGCCGGCGAGCGGCTGGTTGGCGCCGTCCTCGCCGAGGGCGCCGGCACGACGATCCTGCTCCACGGCCCCGTCGTCGCCGCCGAGGACGATCCCCTCGAGGTCGCCGCTCAGCTCGTCGCGGCGGCCCTGGACCACGCCACCGCCCTCGGCGCCGAGACGGTCTGGAGCCGACCGCTCGGCCTCGATCGCGTGTGGGTCCGCTTCGGCTTCATCCCCGTGCCCGAGGGCACGCTGCCGGCCGAGCTGGCCGGCCGCGTCGGAGTCGGTCTCTATGCGTGGCGGGGCGGGAGCGCGCTCTGGAGCCTGCGCGGCTCCGCGAGCGGGTGAGGACGATGCGCGTCACCGCGCTGGCCGGCGGCACCGGCGCCGCGAAGCTCCTGCGCGGCCTCGCCGCCTGCCTCCCCCCGGAGGATCTCACCGTCATCGGCAACACGGGCGACGACACCGAGGTCTGGGGCCTCCACGTCTCGCCCGACCTCGACACCGTCACCTACGCGCTCGCGGGACGCCTCGACGTCGAGCGTGGCTGGGGCCTGGCCGGCGACACGTTCCGCGCGCTCGAGGCGATGGCCGGCCTCGGTGCCGACACGTGGTTCAACCTCGGCGACCGCGACCTCGCTACGCACCTCTTCCGAACGCGCGCCCTCCGGCGGCGGCGACCCCTCTCGCGGATCACCGCCGACGTGGCCCAGCGGCTCGGCGTCGCCGCGCGGATCCTCCCCATGAGCGACGATCCGGTGCGGACGCGGATCCGGACGCCCGACGGGTGGCTCGGATTCCAGGAATACTTCGTCCGCGAGAAGGCGCAGGTCGAGGTGCTGGAGGTCGACTACGAGGGCGCGGCCGACGCCTCGCCCGCGCCCGGGGTCGTCCCGGCGATCCGCGACGCCGACCTGGTCCTCGTCTGTCCGTCGAATCCTGTCACCTCGGTGGGCCCGATCCTCGCCGTGCCCGGCATCGTGGAGGCGCTCGGCACCGCCCGCGGGGTGGTGGTCGCGGTGAGCCCGATCGTCGGCGGCGAGGCGGTCTCGGGACCGGCCGGCGCCCTGATGCGGGCGCGGCGGCTCGCCGTGTCGCCGGAGGGTGTCGCGACCGCGTATGCGCCCTGGCTGCGGGCGCTCGTCCTCGACCGGCGCGACGCGCCGAGCGCGGGCGCTCTCCGCGCGCGGGGCCTGACGCCGGTGCTCGCGGACATCGTCATGACCGACCGACGGAGTGAGATCGCGCTCGCGCGCCGGGTGCTCGACGCGCGCGGGTGACCCGATGCTCGTCGTGGCCGTCCCCGTGAAGGATCTCGCCAACGCGAAGCAACGGCTGATGCGGGTCCTCGAGCCCGGCGAGCGCGCCGCGCTGGCCCGCGCGATGCTCCGCGACGTGCTCGGCGCGCTCGGGGCCGCCCGCGTCGGGAGCGTGTGGGTCGTGACCGGCGACGCGGAGGTCGCCGCCATCGGGCGGGCGTTCGGGAGCGAGATCCTCGCCGAAGCCCCGAACCGGGGACACACCGCGGCGGTGGCGCTCGCCCAGGAGGAGGCCCTGCGCCGCGGGGCGCGCGCGTTCCTCACGGTGCCCGGCGACGTCCCGTGCCTCACGCCCGCCGAGGTCCGCCAGCTCGCCGAGCCCGCGGCCCCGCCGCTCGTGACGCTCGTCCCGTCCCGGTCGGGCCTCGGGACGAACGGGGTCGCGCTCTGGCCGCCCGACGCGATGCCACTCACGTTCGGCGAGCCCTCCTTCGAGAACCATCGCGAGACGGCGCGTTGCCGCGGGCTCCCGTGCCGCGTGCTCGACCTGACGGGGCTCGGTCTCGACGTGGACGCGCCCGACGACCTCCAGCCCCTGCTCGCCCACGGGTCCGGGACCGCCAGCGCGCGTCTCGTGGCCGGCTGGCGGATTGCCGAGCGCCTCGCGGCGTCGAGCGCCGCCGCGCGCGACTGATGCCGCCCCGCTACGAGGTGATCGGCGTCGAGGGGATCGGCGAGGTCCGGCCCGGCGACGATGTCGCGCGCCTGATCGTGGACGCGGCGGGCCGCCAGGGGACGCCCGTGGTCAGGGGTGATCTCCTGGTCGTGGGGCAGAAGATCCTCTCGAAGGCCGAGGGGCGGCTCGTGCGCTTGGAGGAGATCGCGCCCTCGGCCGTCGCGACCGGCATGGCGGCCGGGCTCGGCCGCGACCCGAGGCTCGTCGAGGTGATCCTTCGCGAGTCGCGCCGCGTCGTTCGCATGGACCGCGGGGTGCTCATCACCGAGACGCACCACGGCTGGATCTGCGCCAACGCCGGCGTCGACCAGTCGAACGTCGACCCCGGATGCGTGGCGCTCCTGCCCGAGGATCCGGATCGCTCGGCGCAGAAGGTGCGCGACCGGATCCGCGCGCTGACGGGCGCGGACGTCGTGGTCCTGATCGCGGATACGTTCGGACGCCCGTGGCGCGAGGGGCTCACGAACGTTGCCATCGGGCTCGCGGGCTTCGCCCCGCTCAAGAGCTACCTGGGCGAGCACGACCCCGCCGGCCGACCGCTCCAGGCGACGATCCTGGCCCTGGCGGACGAGC
Organism: Candidatus Rokuibacteriota bacterium; assembly: GCA_016209635.1. Lineage (GTDB taxonomy): Bacteria > Methylomirabilota > Methylomirabilia > Rokubacteriales > CSP1-6 > JACQWC01. The sequence goes on from JACQWC010000268.1 coordinate 12,550, forward strand.
TGGCGGCCGCCGCCGAGCCGGTCATGGGCAAGCTCGACCGGATCCCGGCGGCCATCGTGCGGGGCCTCGCGCTGACGCCGGGCGAGGAGGGATCGAAGCCGCTCCTGCGCGACCCCGCGCGCGATCTATTCCGCTAGGGGAGCGATCGATGGCACAACGGAGCCACGCCGTACCTGTGGCACGCCACCCGCGGTGGACGCCGGCCTCACGGCACCCGATGCAATGACCATCGCGATCCTCGGGGGGACCGGCAAGGAGGGCGCAGGGCTCGCGGCGCGCTGGGCGCTCGCGGGCCACTCGATCATCATCGGGTCCCGCGATCCCGAGCGGGCCCGGGCCAAGGCGGCGGAGCTGCGCGAGCGCACGCGGCGGATCACCGTCATCGGCCACTCGAACCCCGAGGCGGCGCAGCTCGGCTCGGTGATCGTCCTGGCGCTCCCCGCGGAGGGCCTCGGCGCCACGCTGCCGCCGGTCAGGGAGGTGTGTCGCGGTAAGGTGGTCGTCAGCACGGTGGTGTCGCTCACCTTCGGCGGGCCGCGCCTCTTCACGCCACCCGCCGCCGGCTCGTCGGCCGAGGAAGCGCAGGCGCTGCTGCCCGAGGCGAGGGTCGTGGCCGCTTTCCACCACATCGCCGCCCACGAGCTGGCCGAGACGGAGCAGGCGATCGAGTGCGACCTCCTCCTGTGCGGGGGGGACGCCGAGGCGAAGACCACCGTCACCGAGCTGGCGGCGTCGATGGGACTTCGCGCGATCGACGTCGGCCCGCTGTCGAACGCGGGACCGCTCGAGGGCATCACCGCGATCCTCGCGACCATCAACCGCCGGTACAAGCTGACGAACTCCGGGATCAAGATCACCGGAGTCTGAGGAGCCCCGAATGGCCGAGACCGCCGTCCTCGTCATGCCCGAGCGGCTGCACGCCTACCTCGTCGCCGTCCTCACGGCGATGAAGATGCCCGAGCCCTGGGCCGAGCTGACGGCCGCGCTGATGGTGCGGACCGACCTCCGCGGCGTGGACTCGCACGGGATCGGGATGCTCCCGCGTTACGTCGAGTTATGGCAGGCGGGCTACATCCTGCCCGACGCCGAGCCTATCCTGGTCCGGGACGAGCTGGCCACTGCGCTGCTCGACGGACAGAAGGGGCTCGGCCACTACGTCTCCACGCTCGCGATGCGGCACGCGATCGATCGGGCCCGGGCCTATGGCATCGGGATCGTCGTGGTGCGGAACTCGAACCACTATGGCGCCGCGGCCAACTACTCGATGATGGCGCTCGAGCACGACATGATCGGCCTCTCGACGACCAACTCCCCCTACGTGGCGATGGTCCCGACCTTCGGCCGGGCGCCGATGCTCAGCACCAACCCGATCTCGTTCGCGGCGCCGGCGGGCCGCCACGCGCCCTTCGTGCTGGACATGGCGACGACGACCGTCGCCGTCGGCAAGCTCACCGTCGCCTCCCGGTGGGGGAAGCCGATCCCGACGGGGTGGGCGCTCGACGAGCGCGGCGTCCCGATGACCGATGCCACCCTCGCCCTCAGGCACCGCCTGCTGACGCCGCTCGGCGGGACGCGCGAGCTGGGGAGCCACAAGGGTTACGGCCTCGGCGTCATGGTGGACATCCTCTCGGGCGTCCTCGGCGGCGGGGTGTTCGGCAACCTCTTCGCCCGGAGCGACATGCGAGAGCGCCGGACGCACAACGTCGGCCACTGCTTCGCCGCGATCGACCCGGCGCGCTTCCGGCCCCTCGAGGAGTTCAAACGGGACATGGACGACATGTTCGAGGCGCTCAAGTCCTCCCCGCCCGCGGAAGGGCAGGCGCGGATCTACGTCGCCGGCGAGCCCGAGGCGGAGACCGAGAGGCGACGCCGGGTCGACGGGATTCCCCTGGCGCCCGTCCTCGTCAGGCAGTGCGACGAGATCGCCCGCGCGCTCTCCGTCCCCAGATTGGTACTGTAGCGGGGTCCGCGAGGCCGGTTCAGCCGTGGGTGGCCTGCCGTGGGAGCGGCGTGGCTCCGTTGTAGCGGGGTCCGCGAGGCCGGTTCAGCCGTGGGTGGCCTGCCGTGGGAGCAGCGTGGCTCCGTTGTAGCGGGGTCCGCGAGGCCGGTTCAGCCGTGGGTGGCCTGCCGTGGGAGCGGCGTGGCTCCGTCACGCGCGGGAGATCCTGAGACCGAGGTAGACGATCACGACCGCGAGCAGCAGCACGGCGCGATCGAGCCACGCGATCGCCGCGAGCGCCGGTCCCGGCGCCTCGCCCGCGAGCAGCGCGCGCCGGAGCCGCGGCACCTGGGCGAAGTCGCGTTGGCCCGCGATCGCGACGGCCACCAGGACGAGGATGAGCTTCCCCGCGAGCAGGAGCGCCGCGCCGCTCTCCATCACGCGGTCGAGCGGTCCGAGCTGCGTCACGTTGTAGGCCCCGGTGAGCCCGACGGAGAGGAGCGCCGCCCACGCGAGCGGGCGCGCGCGGCGGGCGCCCTCGACGAAGGCGCGCGCGTCGCCGACCCGGGCCAGCGGCAGCAGCACGTGGCTCTGATACACGAGCCCGCCCAGCCAGACCACGATCCCGAGCAGGTGGAGCCAGAGGGCCGCGAGTCTCACGCGGTGAGGGCCGCGAGCGCCGCGGCGACGTCCGAGAAGTCGCCGAAGAGGAGGTCCGGCGCGGATGCCTCGAGCTCGGGGTACGGGTGAAAGCCCGTCGCCACGGCCACCGCCCGGGCGCCGCAGGCGCGCGCGCAGTCGACGTCGAGCGGCGTGTCGCCGATGATCGTCACGCGGTCCGGTGGGAAGTCCCGGCCCGTCAGCGCCCAAGCGCGCTCGAGCGCGACCGCCGGCAACCGGCGGCGATCGGCGTCGTCCGACCCGAACGCGCCGACCCGGAAGCGCGGCCAGAGGCCCGTCGGCCGGAGCTTCAGGCGGGCGCCCGCCTCGATGTTGCCCGTGAGCAGGCCGACGAGCGCGTCGGGACGGGCGCCCAGGGCCGCGACCAGCTCGACGACGCCCGGCATGACCAGGAGGCGGGTCCCGTCGGCGAGCAGCGCCTCGAGCTCGCGGGCGTATGCCGTAAAGCACGCGTCGACGCCCGCCTCGACCGCCGCAGCGGACACGCCCGCCTCGGCCATGAGGTCTCGCACGATGCAAAGGTCCGTCTTTCCGCGGAAGTCGTAGCGCTCGATCGGCCCCGTGACGCCGTAGGTGGCGGCGAGCGCGCGGGCGAACGCCTGGCGCCCCGCGCCGCGGGCGGTCACGAGCGTGCCGTCGACGTCGAAGAGGAAGAGGCGCACCGGGGCCGGCCCAGGGCTCAGGGCGCCAGGCGGCGCAGCCGGGCAACGACGGCGGGTAGCGCCTCGAGCGCCTGGTCGATCTCGCCCGCGGTGGTCCAGCGTCCCAGCGTGAAGCAGAGCGAGCCCTCGGACGCCTCGCGGTCGCAGCCGATCGCGCGCAGGACGTGCGACGGCTCTCCCGTGAGCGTGTTGCAGGCGGACCCCGACGAGGCGGCGATGCCGCGGGCGTCCAGCTCGAGGAGGACGCTGTCCGCCTTCACCCCGGACACGACGACGCTCGCGTGATGGGGCAGCCGTCCCGCGCCGCGGGCGCCCGTCACGCGCGCCCCGGGCACGCGCTCGAGAAGGCCGGCCAGCAGCCGGTCGCGCAGCGGGCCGAGACGCGCCCTCTCCGCTGGGCCCTCGACGCGCGCGAACTCGGCGGCCATCCCCATGCCAACGATGGCGGGGAGGTTCTCGGTCCCGGACCGGTACCCGCTCTCCTGGCCGCCGCCCAGGATGAGCGGCGCGAGCCTGAGCCCGGGCCGCGCCCAGAGCGCGCCCGCCCCCGGCGGCCCGTAGAGGTCGTTCGACGAGAGCGTGAGGAGGTCGACGTAGCAGTCGTCGACGGAGAGCGCCACCCGGCCCGCGGCGCCGACCGCGTCGACATGAAAGGGCACGCCCCGCGCGTGCGCGAGACGACCGACCTCACGGATCGACTGGAGCGTCCCGATCTCGCCGTTCGCCGCCATGATGGCGACGAAGGCGGTGTCGGGCGAGAGGGCGCGCGCGACCGCCTCCGGGTCGACGCGCCCCTCGCCGTCGACGGGGACGTACGTCACCGTGTAGCCGCGCTTCTCGAGATCCCGGCAGGGGTTGAGCACGGAGATGTGCTCGATCGCCGAGGTGACGACGTGCCGGCCCGGGGCCCGCTGGGTCAGCCCCTTGACGGCGAGATTGTTCGCTTCGGTCGCACTCGCGGTGAAGATGACGCCCTCCGGCGCGCCGCCGATGAGCCGGGCGACCTTCGTGCGGGCGCCGTCGAGCGAGGCCCGGGCCTCCTGGCCGAGGGAATGGGACGCCGAGGGGTTCCCCACCCCGCCCTCGAGAAACGGTCGCATGACCGCGACGACGCGAGGATCGACGGGCGAGAACCCGGCGTAATCGAGGTAGACGTGCGGCACCGGCCCGGGACCGAGCCTACCGAGTCTTTCGGAGGACGAAGCGGAAGATCGGGCCATGTCTCTCACATTCCAAGATTTCGTGACCGGTGCGCGCGGACCAGCGCCTCATGTCGGCCTCGGACGCCGGGTCGTCCGAGGTCACCTCGAGCGCCTGGCCCGGGAGGATCTCCCGCATCGCGTCGCGGGCCTTGAGAACCGGCAGCGGGCAGAAGAGCCCGATACAGTCGATCCGCTTGTGCACCGAGACCATCATAACTCATTGAAAATTCTGACATTGACAGCCTGCGCCGGCAACAGAAATAATGCGGACAGCATGCCCGAGGAAGGTTCCCCCGACACCCAGCTCGCGGCGCGACGGCTCAGGCAGCGGATCCTGCTCGCGCTGATCGTCTCCTCCGTGCTCCCGCTCCTCGTCCTGGCGTACGTGACGCACAGCTACGTCCTGCCGAACCTCCGCCCGACGGACACGGCGCGGGTCTTCGGCCTCCCCACCCTCGTGTTCTTCACGATGCTCGCCGTGGTCGTGGGCGCCTGGGTGATCCGGGATCTGGGCCGCGTCCTCGCCCGGATGGCCGAGCTGATGGCGCGGCGCGTGTCGCCGGACAAGCTCGAGAGCGGGGGGGACGCGGTCGGGACGCTGATGCAATCGTTCACCAAGGTGCTCGGCACGATCGAGCACCAGACGACCGAGATCAACAGCTTCGCCACCCGGCTCGATGCCGCGTACAAGGAGCTCGAGCGCACCAACGCGAAGCTCAAGGAGTTCTCGTTCAAGGACGAGGTCACGGGGCTCTACAACCGGCGCTTCTTCGGGATCCGCCTCGAGGAAGAGATCTCGCGCTTCCGCCGGTTCAACCACCCGGTCTCGGTCGTTCTCCTCGACCTCGACGGGTTCAAGTCGGTGAACGACGAGTTCGGTCACGCGGTCGGCGACGAGACCCTCCGCGACATCGCCCAGATCCTCGTCAAGCACTCCCGCGGCATCAACGTCGTGTCCCGGTACGGCGGTGACGAGTTCGCGGTCCTGCTGGTGGAGACCTCCAAGGCCGGCGCCCGCCTCTACGCGGACCGGATCCGGCAGGTCGTGTCCACCTATCCGTTCGCGCACGGCAAGCGGCTGACGGCCAGTTTCGGCGTCGCGAGCCTCCCTGACGACGAGGCCGTGACGGCGGAGGACCTCTTCCGCCTCGCCGACGACGCGCTCTACGCCGCGAAACGGGCGGGCAAGAACCAGGTCGCGGTGGCCGCGCCGGCGGAGAAGGTGGACTGACGTGGCCGAGCGCAACGTCCTGATCGTCGACGACGACCGGCAGGTCCGGGACATGCTCCAGGAGGTCTTCTCGTCCGCCGGGTACAACTGCCTGGTCGCGCACGACGGCCGGGAGGGGCTGGCGGTCTTCCGCTCCTCGCGGCCACCCCTGACCGTGACCGATCTCAAGATGCCCGTGATGGACGGGATCCAGTTCCTCCAGGCCGTCCGCTCGGTGGACACCGATGCGGCGGTGATCGTCCTCACCGGCGCGGCGGACGTGAAGACCGCCATCGACAGCCTGAAGCTCGGCGCCCACGATTTCATCATGAAGCCCGTGCACGTGGACGAGCTCCTGATCGCGGCGGACCGGGCGCTCGAGCGCCGCCAGCTCCTCATCGAGCGCCGGGAGTACCAGGCCCTGCTGGAGCGGCGCGTCGAGGAGGCGACGCGGGACCTCGCGACCGCCTACCGGCAGCTGCGCGAGACGTACCGGACCACGCTCGAGGCCCTCGGCTCGGCCCTCGACACGCGCGACGTCGGCACGGAAGCGCACTCGCGCCGGGTTCACGGGTACTCGCTCGCCACGGCCCGCGAGCACGGCGTCCCGGAGGACGACCTCACCGATCTCGCCCACGGCGTTCTCCTGCACGACATCGGCAAGATCGGCATCCCCGACGCGATCCTCCTGAAGCCCGGGCCGCTCACCGCGGACGAGTGGCAGATCATGCGGCGTCACCCGGAGATCGGCAAGCGACTGATCGAGAAGATCCCGTTCCTGCGCGGCGCCGTGCCGATCGTCTACCACCACCACGAGCGCTGGGACGGCAACGGCTACCCGCTCGGCCTCAGGGGCGAGGAGATCCCCCTCGGCCCGCGCATCTTCTCGGTCGTCGACGCGTTCGACGCGATGACGTTCGACCGGCCGTACTCGAAGGCGATCCCCTTCGAGGCCGCGCGCGCGGAGATCAAGCGGTGCGCCAGCGCGCACTTCGATCCCGACGTCGTGGAGTCGTTCCTGCGCGTACCGGAGTCGCTGCTCGAGGAGATCCGCCGGCGGAGCTTCGAGCCCTGAGGGGTACCAGACCGGCGCTGACGGCCGGCGGCCTCACGCCGGCCCCTTGAAGCCGTACGTCTCCACCGCCCACGCCCTCTGCTTGAACTTCTGCACCTTTCCCGATCCGGTCAGCGGGAACTCGCCCACGATCTCGACGTGCCGCGGGACCTTGAAGTTCGCGATCCTGCCGCGACCGAACTCGATGACCTCGTCCGCGGTGAGCGACTCGCCGGCTCTGGGGATGACGAACGCCATGGGCACCTCGCCGAGGACCGGATCGGGCACCCCGACGATCGAGACGTCCAGGATCTTCGCGTGCCGGAGGTAGAAGTCCTCGATCTCGGCGGGATACGTGTTGAACCCGCCGACGATGATCATGTCGGTCAGCCGGCCGGTGATCCGCACGTAGCCGTCCGCGTCCTTGACCGCCATGTCCCCCGTGTGGAGCCAGCTGTCCCGGATCTTCTCCGCCGTCGCGTCCGCGCGCTTGTAGTACCCGAGCATCAGCGTCGGGCCTCTGACGCACAGCTCCCCTTCCTCGCCCGCCGCCCGCTCCCGCCCGGTCACGGGGTCCACCACCCGATCGGCGAGCTCGGGCGTCGCGCGCCCTACCGTGGCGACCCGCTTGTCGAGCGGGTCGCCCAGGCGCGTGAAGTGGGTGCCGCCGGTCGCCTCGGTGAGGCCGTACACGACCGTCGCGTCCATCCCGAGGCCGCCCTCGCGGTCGAGGATGCGCCGCATCATCTCGATCGGCACCGGCGCCGCGCCGATCGTCCCGGTCCTGAGCGAGCGGAGGTCGAAGTCCTTGAAGCGGGGGTGGCCGAGCACGGTGATGAACATCGTCGGCACCCCCGAGAAGACCGTGACTCGCTCGTCCTGGATGAGGCGCATCGCCGCTTCCGGCTCGAAGACCTCCATGAGGACCTGGGTCGAGCCCGCGAGGGTGTTCGCGACGATGCAGCCCAGGGCGCCGAAGATGTGGAAGTACGGCACCGGCACGAGGCAGCGGTCCTCGGCGGTCCACCCGTGGAGGTCCAGGTAGACGCGCGCCTTGTACCAGAAGTTCTCGTGCGAGAGGAGACAGCCCTTCGGCGCGCCCGTCGTCCCCGAGGTGTAGAGCATCTCGACCGGGTCTCCGGACGCGACCCGGATCCGCCCGAGCTCCCCCGGGGGCACGCGCGCGCCCAGCCGCTCGACCTCGGCCCAGTCGAGGCACCCCGGGTCGCGGCTCTTGCCCAGCACGATCACGTGCCGGAGCTCGGGAAACCCGGCGCTCCTGAGCACGCGGTCCTGGCGCCAGAGGACATCGGGACAGACCTCGCGGAGGATCTCGAGGTAGTCGACGACGCCGGCGGCGTCGAAGCGATCCACCATGACCAGGGCCCGCGCGTCGGACTGGCGGAGGAGGTACTCGACCTCGAAGGCCTTGTAGCGGCTGTTGCAGGTCACCGTGACGGCGCCGATCTTCGCGACGGCGAAGTTGGCGATGTTCCACTCGATCGAGTTCGGCATCCAGAGGACGACGTGGTCGCCGGGACCGAGCCCGAGGCCGAGCAGCCCACGCGCGAACCGGTCGGCGCGCTCCCGCAGCTCACGGTAGGTGACGCGCGCGCCCTTGAAGACGATCGCCGGCGTGTCCCCCTGGCGTTCCGCCGCGAGGTCCAGCATCTCGCCGAGCGGCAGCGCCGACGAACCGCTCACCGATCGCCCTCCGCCGGGGCCTTGCCGGCGGCCGCCCTCGCCTGGAGCGCCTTCACCAGCGCCATCTGGACCTCCTCCTGTCGGTCGGCGCCGCCTCCGCCGAAGCGTCGCGCGCGGAAGAGGGGCTCCAGCGCTGCCTCGAACTGGCCCGCCTCCGCGCGGCGGATGCCCAGCTTCGCATACCCCCACCCCAGCCGTCGAACCAGATCCTGACGGCGGTGACGTGACAGCGCGTCGCCGGGGACCGCCGTCAGCAGCTCCTCGGCGCGCTGGAGCAGCTCGAACGCCTCCGCCTCCCGGTCCTGCTGGAGGCTCCGAACCGCGAGCGCGGTGAGCTGGCCGATCTCGCCCCCGACGGCCGCCGAGAGCAGGTCGCGGACACCCGCCTCGCGTGATCGCGGGAACTTCGGGTCCGCCAGCGTCTCGCCGAGAAGCCGCCGCGCCGCCTCCCACTCCTGGCGCGCCATGAGCCCCTTCGACACGTCCTCGCAGGCGGGCCAGAGCGCCGAACGCGCCATCGCGAGCGTCTGCTCGAGCGCCACATCGCCCGGCGCGCCCGCACGGCCCCGCTCGAGCCACGCGATGGCCTCGCGGATGGCGCCCACGCGCTCTGGGGACTTCTCGTTGGCCCGGTTGTCCGCGCGGGCGAGCCGCGCCCGGGCGGCGTCGAGCGTCAGGACGGCGAGCTGCCGTTCGTGGATGGGGCGATCGGGCGCGGCGGCGCGGTCCCGCGCCGCCTCGAGCGCGGCCCACGCGCCGTCGTGGTCGCCGAGCGCCTGCTTGGCCAGCCCAACGACGCTCCAGAGCGCCGCGCTCCCGTGCGAGCGCGTCGCGACCGAAGGCTCCCCCGCCTCGCCTTCCAGGAGCGCCGCGCCCTCGCGAACGACCTCCGCGAAGCGCCTCGCCTCGTAGAGGCCGAAGACCGTCTCGGGCGTCACGGGCTGCCGCGCGGAGGCTTCGGCTGCGCCGGTCGCGGCGGACTCGGGCGCGACGGCCTGGGCGGCGGCGGGATCGGCGACGGCCTGGGCGGCGGGATCGGCGGAGGCCTCGACGGCGGGGGCCGCCGGAGCCTCGCGCCGGCGGGTTCGATCGCGCGGCCGGGTCGGCCAGATCAGGTCGAGGATCCCGACGATGAGGAGGGTGCACGCCACGAGGATGACGAGCAGGAGCAGCCCGTCCTCGATCAGCACTGGACGTCCACCGGGCGACCCTCGGCGATGGAGCGGTAGGCGGCGAGCACGACCGCGAGGTCTCTCCGCCCCTCGCGGCCGTCCATCTCGAGCGGCCCCGCCAGACCGCGGGCGATCGCGCGCCAGAACGCGCCCAGCATCCCCTCGTGTCCCCGGAGGTCACGGCGGAAGAGCCAGAATCGGAAGCCTCGGGTCCCGTGCAGGGCCACGAAGCGTCCCCGGTTCTCGGCCACGCACGTCGCGACGGTGCCCATCACTCGGGACGATTGGAACCGGGGGACCCCCGGCGTGCCAAGAGAATTGGAGAGGAACCCGACCACGCCCCCGGGGAGCTCCGCGAGCAGGCTCACGGTGTCCTCGCCCGCCATGTCCGTGATCGTCTGGGGCGGACGCAGCGCGAACACCCGCCGGACCTCGCCGGCCCAGGCGCGCAGGTTGTGGACATAGTGGACGCCGCCGTCGATCAGGGTGCCGCCGCCCATGGGGTCGCCGGCGAGGCGCCAGCCGGCGTGACGGCGGAAGCCGCGCGCCACCAGGTGGAGCTCGCGGAGGTCGCCCACCCGGCCCGTTGCCACCAGCGACCGGACGTGGCGGAACGCCGGCATGAAGTGGAAGTTCTCGGCGACCATCAGCACGCGCCCGGCCGCCGCGGCCGCCGCGATCAGCCGGTCGGCCTCGTCGAGCGTGCGCGCCATCGGCTTCTCGACGAGCACGTGCCGGCCGCGCGCGAGCGCCAGGAGTGTGTCTGGCAAGTGCCGATCGTGGGGGGTGCAGATGACCGCGGCGCGCGCCCGTGGGTCCCCGAGGGCTTCCTCGTAGCTCCCGAACGCGTCGAGGGCGCCGAACCTCTTCGCGTACGCTCGGGCGCGGCCCAGGTCACGGCTCGCGAAGACCAGCGGAATGCCGAGCCGGCGCGCGGCCGCCGCATGGCGCCGGGCGATCCAGCCGCAGCCGATGATCACGAGCGCTCCCGGCCCCATGCGCCCCGATGCTAGCACGGCGACTCCCGCTGCCTGCGGGCGCCCCTCTGCTATGATGAACGCCGCACAGAGGAGGGCCTATGCGCAGGGTCGCCGTCATCGGAGTCGGTGTCACCAAGTTCGGCCGGCACGAGCGCACGGCCGCGGAGCTGTTCGCCGAGGCGGCCGCCGATGCGCTGGCGGACGCGGAGCTCCCGGCGAGCGCGGTGCAGGCGCTCTACTACGGCAACGTCGTGGGGGGCGAGACGGAGAAGCAGCTCCACACGGGGCCGCAGGCCGCGTCGGTCCTCGGCATCCCGACCGTCCCCACCACGCGCTTCGAGACCGCGTGCGCCAGCTCCCACGCCGCGTTCCGTCACGCGGTGATGGAGGTGGCGGCGGGCGTCTCGGACGTGATCCTGGTCGGCGGCGCGGAGCGCGTGCTCAACGTGCCGACCGAGGAATCCACCGAGTACTTCGCGTACGCGTCCGACGCCACCTGGGAACAGTCCCTCGGGCTCACCTTTCCCGGCGTCTTCGCCCTCATCGCCCGGGCCCACATGACCAAGTACGGGACGACCGAGGAGCAGATGGCCGCCGTCGCCGTGAAGAACCACCGGCACGGCGCGCTCAATCCGAAGGCGCAGTTCCAGAGAGAGATCACCCTCGAGCAGGTCCTCCGGTCCCCGCTCGTCGCCGATCCTCTCAAGCTCTACGACTGCTGCCCGTTCAGCGACGGCGGCGCCGCGGTCGTGCTCGCGTCGGAGGAGGTGGCGCGGAAGCGGCCGCGCGCCGTGTGGACGCTCGCGTCGGCGGCAGCCTCCGATTCGATGCTCCTCCATGACAAGCGCGACCTCTCACGCGTGGCGGCGACCGAGCGCGCGGCGGCGGCTGCGTACCGGCAGGCGGGCCGCGGGCCCCAGGAAGTCGACGTCGTCGAGCTGCACGACTGCTTCACCATCGCCGAGATCGTCGCCACCGAGGGGCTCGGGCTCTTCGAGCCGGGCGCTGGTGGGCTCGCCGCCGAGAAGGGCTGGACGAGCCTCGGCGGAAAGATCCCGGTGAACCCGTCGGGGGGCCTCAAGGCCAAGGGCCACCCGATCGGCGCCACGGGCGCGGCGCAGGTCGGGGAGATCGTCACCCAGCTCCGGGGCGAGGCGGGAGCCCGCCAGGTCGACGGCGCGCGGGTCGGCCTCGTCCACACCCTGGGCGGCAACACCGCGACCGTGCTCGTGAGCCTGTTCGGCCGTGACTGAGCGTGTGATCACCCTCCGCAACTTCTTCGAGCAGGCGCGCGAGGGACGGCTGACGGGGGTGCGCTGCGGCCGGTGCGGCGAGCTGGCGATTCCACCGAAAGAGTTCTGCCTCGCGTGTCACGAGCGCGCGTGGGCGCCCGTCCCGCTGTCGGGGGAGGGCACGATCACGACCTTCACCGTCATCCGCGTGGCGCCCCGCGCCCACGCGGCGGCGGCGCCCTACGCGATCGCGCTGGTCGAGCTGGCGGAGGGCGTCTCGCTGCTCGGTCGGATCGTCGACGTCCCGCTCGAGAAGGTCGCGATCGGGCTCCCGGTCAGGTTCCGCCCGCTCGTGACGAGCGACGTGACCTCGGTCGGCTTCGGCCCGCGCTGATCAGCGCGGCCTCCTCCCCGCCCCGCGCGCGAAGTCCGGCCGGAAGCGGGTCATGAAGCGCTCGGCCGTGCCGCCGACCAGGCGCTCGCGCACCGTCTCGGGCAGGCCGGCGCGGTCGAGCGCCCGATAGATCTCCTCGAGCGTCCCGGTACCGGACGGGTGATCGGTGCCGAACATGATCCGCTCGCTGTGGGGTCCCACGCCCTCGAGCAGGAGGTCCCGCAGCGTCTCGTGGTCCTTGACGAGGTAGCGCGGATCCCAGAAGTTCCCGAAGACGTTCGTCATCTCGAGCCACACGTTGTCGTAGCGCTCGACCAGCCGCCAGGCGTCCTGGAACTTCGGGAAGAGCGAGTGCGCGAAGACGACCGGCATCCCGGGGAACGACCGCGCCACCTCCTCCATGGTCTCCGGGGGCAGGGTCCGGCCGTAGAACTCCTCGTAGCCCGTGTGGAAGACGCAGGGACGGCCCCACGCGGCGAGCCGCTCTTACGCCGCCAGCATCCGCGGGTCGAGCGGATCGAACCGCTGGATGAACGGGTGGAACTTGAACCCGAGAAAGCCGTACTCGCCGAGGCAGCGGTCGACGATCGCGCCCTTGTCCTCGTCCTCGAGGTGCAGCGAGCCGAACGGGATGATCCATGGGTGCTTCTGGTGGAGCTCGAAGTTGAACCGGTTCAGGTCGCTCGTCTCGGGGAGGAAGATCGGGTAGACGAGGTTGAAGACGTAGTCGGCGGCGATCGTCCGGTAGTCCTCGATGCACCGCTCGAGCGTGACGTCGACGGGGATCGGGTGCTCCGGGTAGAAGCTGTGCATCCACTTCAGCAGCCCCTGGAGCCGCCGCGGAGGCAGGAGGTGCACGTGGCAGTCGATCAGCACGTCTCCTGCACCATACGGTCGCTCCCTCTCCGGGTCAAGCCGGAGGGGCGCCGCGCAACCGCGCGATCGCTCCCGCGAGGTTCGCGGCGACGCAGGCGAGCGCGATCCACGCGAGCAGTCCCGAGAGCGGGACGAGCGGGGCGATCCCCCGCCCGCCGACGCCGACGAGGACCTCCGCGCTCCTCCCGAGGACGCTCGCGAGGAGCGCCCAGAACGCCACGTGACGAAGGGCCGGCCACGGCAGCGCTGCGCCCTCCAGGACGGGGATCAGGCGAAAGGCCATCGCCACGACCACCGAGGCGAGGAACCCCACCGTCACGAGGTGGCGGAGCGCGTCGGTGAGCAGGTGGATGGGGACTCCCGCCCACGCCAGGAGGGCCGCGAGCGCCCCGCCCGGCACGGCCACGCCGGCAGACACCGCGGCCAGACGAAAGATGCGCGCTTCCTCCGGGCTCCGGGCCGTCATCGGCAGGACGCGCCGGGCCCGGCCGAGGGCGCCGCCCGCGAGCATGATCGCTCCCACCCCGCCCAACGCGACGAACTCGCCGAGCCTGGCGACGGCCGACTCGCGCGACGCCTCGCCGACGGCCGCGGTCGCGGCACCCAGCGCGAGGAGCCACGGCGCGGCGCGCGCGATACCGGAGGGAACGCTCCAGCCGGCGATGAACATGGGGCCGGCGCGGAGGAGCACGCCGACGACCCACCCCGCGACGCCGCCGAAGATCCCCATCGCATGAACGGCGCGCATCCCTCCGAGATCCGGGACTGGAAGGGGGAGACCGAGGGCGCGCCATCGGAGCGCGACCTCGACGAGGCACGCGAGGGCCAGCCAGCCGGTGGCGAGCGTCAGGTGGCGTCTCAGAGGCGCGAGCTCGGGCGGGTCGAGGGAGCGCCAGACCCACAGGGCGAAGAGGGCGAAGGCGGCCGCGTGGAGGAGGGACGCGACGAGGACCGCATCGGGCGATCGCGACCAGGTGCCCGCCACTCTCAGGACGAGCGCCGCGGCGAGGAGGCCCGCGAGCGCGAGGGAGGGCCGGCCCGCCGCGGGGCAGAGGACCGTCGAGGCGGCGAGGACGGGGAGGAGGAGGATCCCCGCCAGCGGCACGGGACGGCCGTGGTCCTTCCGCGGGCCGGGGGGGTCGAGGGGGAGGAGGTGCATCCCCCGGCGCTGGAGCGCGC
>JACQWC010000022.1 GCA_016209635.1 Candidatus Rokuibacteriota bacterium
CGAAGGATCACCTGGTACCCAGCCCCGACCCGCCGACCGTCATGGTCGCGGCCGATCTCGAGGGCGGCGGCCGCTTCTACGCCCAGCTCACCGACTGCGACCCGAGCGCCGTCGACTTCGACATGCCCGTCGAGCTGACGTTCCGGCGGATCCACGAGGGCGAGGACTACGTGAACTACTTCTGGAAGTTCCGTCCGAGCTTGTGAGTCTAACCAAATTTCAGGACTTGGAGACCGAAAAGGGAAACATGGGCTAGCCGATCGCCCAGCGTCGCTCCGCTCCGTTCATGATGCGCCGATCTGGGCGTTCATGATCAAGCGATCTGGGTCTTCACCATACCATCACCGAAATACGCACTCGTAGGCGAGCCATGGCTCTCCCTCTCCCGCCGGCGCCTCACGGAAGCTCGGCGACGACCTCGACCTCCACGACGGCGCCCTTCAGGACCAGCTCCTTGACGACCACGACCGTACTCGCCGGGTACGGCTCCGGAAAGAACCCGCGGCGCACCTCGTTGAACGCTTTGTAATCCGCCGCGTCGGTCAGGTACACCGTCATCTTCACCACGTTCGCCAGCGGCACCTTCGTGGCGTCGAGGGTGGCCTTGATCCACTCGAGCGCCTTCTTGCTCTGGGCCGTCACGTCATCCGGCGCGACGACTTTCCAGTTCTCGTCCACGCCGATGGCGCCCGAGACGTACAGCATCCCTTTCGACCGAACCGCGTAGTTGAAAGGACCGATCGGCTTGGGTAACGCCGGGACACTCACAGGATCTTTGGCCATGGCGAGTCTCCTCCATCATAGTGTTCTTCCGCAGCGAACCCTGGGCCCCGGCGACAGCCTTTACCGTGAACGCGTTTACGCGGACGCCTTGGGCCAGGTCTCCTTGATCCAGTTTGCTGTGGCCGAAGCATCGTTATGCCCCTGCCCGGGCTTTGGCCAATTGGGTGGGGCCGTAAGGTTCCGGATGGGCATCGTGATGATCCGATCGGGATCCCACACCGGGAACGGGTACTCCGGAACGTGCTTGCTGAACCCCATGACCACGTCCTTGAAGGCTCTGTGGTCTTCACGCCGGATGTACACGTAGCCGGCGGGCGTGGCCATGCTCAGACCTTCGAGCTGGTCGATGATCGCATCGATGTCCGGCCAGCCTCCCGTGAGCCGGTTCGCCTTCTCGACAGCGGCTTGAAGAAAGTAGAGCGCGCTGTAGGCCTGTTCGCTCAGGAACGTCGGGTACTCGCTCCATCGCTTGCGGTAGCGTTCGATGAACTGTTTGTTCAGCGGCCACTGGTGACCCGGCGGATAGGTGAAGCGATAGTTGGAATGGACCCCGGCGAGCACGCCTTCGGGATAGTCCTGCCCGAGGGTATGGGGGGCGACCGCGTAGGCAAGCGCGCTACAGACCTTCATCTTGTTGTAGAGCCCGTGCCGGAGGGCCTGCTTGTAAAAGGCGACGTACATACCACCCCACAAAATCGTGACGAGCAGATCGGCTTTCAGCGCTATCACCTTCGAGATATGGGCACTGAAGTCCATCGTCCCGAGCGGCACCCATCCCTCCGACACCACCTGAGCCCCGGGAAGGAGCTTCTCCATCGCCACGGTGAAGTGAGTGTGGAACCATCGACCCAGGCCGTAGTCGGGGTGGATGACCGCGATCTTCTGCAGCCCCGGCCAGGCTTTCGCGATCGCGATCACACAGGATACGCCATCCGCGGACAGGACGTTCCCCATCCCGAACACGTAATGGGCATTCGGGATCACCTTCTCGAAAATCATATCCCCGCACATCTCTGTTGAGAGCGTCGGGATCTTCAGCTCCTCGGCCACCGCGGAGACGGCCATCTGGTTGTGGACGGCGATGATCCCGGTGAGCCAGTCGATGCCCTCGGAGAGCTTCATCCGTTTGACTTCTTTGACGTTTGCATCGGGACCCGCGGCTTCGTCCGCCACGATGGTCTCGATCTTTCGTTTTCCCAGGAGCCCGCCCGCGGCGTTGATCTCCTCCGCAGCGAGAAGGTGTCCCTTGTGAGAAGGCTGACCCAGGATCGCGCCTGGTCCAGACATGAACGTGATGTGGCCAAACTTAAGCGGCTTGTCCGGGATGCGACCCTTGGGCGGTTCCGCTGAGCCCGCGGGGCGCGGGGCGGCCGCATCCGTCACCGCTGATCCGAGGGCCGCAGCCCCAACCGTGACGCCCAGCCGCTCTAAAAACGCTCGACGATCGATCTCTCCTGGCATGCGCTTTCCCTCCCACCAACTCGCCGGCCGAAACGATGGAACTCCCGCCCGCCGCGACGCTGATACCCGCCTCCGGGACCCGCTCATTCAGTTGAGCAGGTTGGGTAGGATCTCTTCCACTACCTTCGGATCGAGCCTGTTGGCCCGGATGAACTCCTGCGCATCCTCCAGTACGGCCTGGACGTCCTTCAGAAGACGGTAGCGCTTGAAGCGATCCTCGTGGGATTCCAGGCCAAGCGCCTCGCACAGGAGGCTCGTCCAGTTGAGGATGCGGAAGGGATACTCGCCCTCGAAGCCGGCGAGGTCCCGGTGGCACGAGTGATAGAGGTTCACGAGCATATCGACGCCTTTGTCTCGGGCCGACTCGAGCATTCTCTGGTGCAGGGCCTTCTTGGCGTCGGGTACGAGGTTCAGGCCCAGCGGTCCGCAGGTGTAAGCCCAGCGCGCCTCGTCCTCCAGGTGCACCAGCTTGAGGCCCGGGATAGCGCCAAGAAGCGTCTCCACGTCTTCGGCGACGCCAAGGCCGGCGTCGTGCCTATGAATCGCGGCAAGCTGCCCCACCGGCCTCATCCGGGGACGTAGACGCTCGAGCCGCTCTACCAGGAAGCGTGTCACATGCTGGAACTCGAAGTCGACGGAGCGAAAGCCGGCCGTGGTCTCGCCGAAGTGAAGCACGCACGACGGGCACCAGTGCAGCACCGTCTTCGGGCGGTACGCGCCGAGCTTGTCGAGCGTGCCCTCCGTAACCCGATCCGCTCCGTCCACATCGCCGTGGAACTTCAGGTGGATGATGCCGCAGCAATTCGAGACGCCGCCGAGCACCACATAGTTCGCCTCGAGTGCGTCGAGCAGATCGAGCACGTTGAAGACGATGTGCGGTGTTCGGAGGACGTTGCACCCAAGGTAGAACACCACCTCCGCCTCCTTCTTGTCCGCGTGACGACCCGTGAGCCCGCGATAGCGCTCCGGCATCATCTGCAGTCCGACAAGGAGGTGGATCGTCTGCGACATCCGCTTGTAGAATCCCGCCGCCGGGTTGTTCCCCTGGGCGCTCTGGCGCCGCCGCGTCTTGACGATGGCGAGCGACAGCATCTTCCTCGGGTTGATATGTTCCGGACAATGCGTGATGCACTCACCGCTCCCGGTGCATGCCTGCGCCCAGGTGCCCACGGCGTCAGACCAGACCCCGTCGCGAAGCAGGTTCACGAGGTCAGTGACGACCGGAACCGACTCGCGGCCCTTCAACGGCGTGAAGTTGATCATCGGGCAGACTTCAAAACACTTCCCGCACTTCGTGCACTTGCTCGTGAGATCTTGGGCTTCCTCATCCAAGTAAGCTTCCAAGGTCTTCAGCTCCATAGCTCAACTCCTTGTCGCGCTACCGACTCGGGCTCTCGAGGCTCACTGGAGGACGGAGAGCGTTATATTCACGATGTCGGTCAGAACCGATCGATCCGCGCATACCTTGGTCATCACCGACAGCCCCTGAGTGCTGTTCGTCAAATATCTCGCAAGCGCCCGAAGGTCTCGGTCACCGTCGATCTCGCCTGCTTCCCGAGCACGAACCAAAGCCCGGTAGAAAGCCGCCTCCAGCCTCCCTAACACGTTGCGCACCATCTTGGCCGTGGCGGCGTCGCTTAGAGCCCGCTCGACGGCCGAATTGGTCACAAAGCAGCCACCCGGATGGCCGACCCTCAGATCGTTCTTCACCTTGGTTTCAAAGAACCGCCGAATCGCTTCTTTCCCGGGCCCGGGCTCGTCCAGTATGTCCAGCATCTCCTTCACGACCACCCTGTCATACCGGTCGATGGCGGCGAGAAAGAGACTCTGTTTATCTTTGAAGGACCCGTAGAGGCTCCCCCGCTGGACACCCATCCGGTCGACCAAGTCCTGAACCGAGGTGGCCTCGTACCCCTTGGACCAGAAGGTCTTCATGGCGGTGGTGAGGGCCTGTTCCTGGTCGAATTCCTTTCGTCTGGCCATGCATTATCGATGATAGAGAATTCTGGAACGATTGGTCAAGAACTATTCTTAGGGCTCGTAAGACAATAAATGGATGTTCCCCACGCGCGTGGGGATGGACCGATGGCGGCGGCGGCGCGGATCGTCTGGGCCCGGTGTTCCCCACGCGGGTGGGGGTGGACCGGAGCGCACCAAACCGACCGCGGTGTTTCCACGGCGGCAACGCCGTGGCCGAATTGAAGCATTCGTGGCAAGATGCGGGTCAGCGGCGCGCCAACGGTTTCGACGGCGGCGACGCCGTGGCTCAGAGGCAGGGTCGGTGACATCGGAGCGGAGAAGGAGGGGCCGATCATGAAAGTCGCGTCGATCCTCAAAGCCAAGGGTGCGACCGTGGAAACGGTGCCGCCCGACACGACCCTCTCGACGGCCGTCTGGGCTCTCCGCTCGAAGGGCATCGGAGCCCTGGTGGTCAGCGAGGATGGGACCACGATCCTCGGCCTGGTCTCCGAGCGCGACATCGTCCACGGACTCGCCGAGCACGGCGCGAAGCTGCTGGGCATGCGCGTCTCCCAGGTGATGACCGGATCCGTCGTCACCTGCACGCCGGAGGACACCATTCAGAGCGTCATGGCGCGGATGACGCGCCACAGGGCCCGCCACATCCCGGTCGTCGAAGACGGGAAGCTTCGCGGCATCGTCTCGATCGGCGACGTGGTGAAGCAACGCCTGGACGCGCTCGAGCTGGAGGCGAACGTGCTGCGCGAGACCATGATCGTGCGGCACTGAACCACGGCAGAGGCTACATTAGGCGCCTCCGCACGTCTCCCAATTACAGTCCCGCCGGTTCCGTCCGATCATGTCAGTGGTCCCTGCGCTTCGGCTCAGGGCGCCCACGCACGCCGAAGCGCCTGACGCCCCAGACGAGGAGCCATGGCGCCAGGCGCTGGAGCAGGACGGCGAACTTGCCGTGGGTCGTGATCACCGTCTCGCGCCGACGGGCCGCGGCCGCCGCCACGATCTGCCGCGCCGCCCTGGCGGTCGACATCACGAACCACGGAGGCGCGCCGTCCTCCCGCTCGGGATGGAGGACGCCGCGGTTGTCCACCTGGCGCAGCTCGGACTCGACGAAGCCGGGGCTGATGAGCGTGACCGAGACGCCGGCAGGGGAGAGCTCGAAGCCGAGCGACTGGGCCAGCGCGCGGACGGCGAACTTGCTCATCGCGTACGGGGAGGAGCCGGGGAGCCCGAGGTGGCCGCTCACGCTCCCGATGATCACGAGGCGCCCGCGGGTCTTCTTCAAGTCCTCGAGGCCGGCGTAGATGGTCCTCAGAACGCCGAAGACGTTGGTTTCAAGCTGGCGCCGGTAGTCGTCGAGCGCCAGCGTCTCGAGGTTGCCGACGACCCCGAACCCCGCGTTGGCGACGAGGACGTCGATCTTGCCGAGCGCCCCGCGCGTGGTCTCGACGGCGCGCTCGAGATCGCCGTCCCGGGTGACGTCGCAGCCGATCGCGATCGCGCGCCGGCCCTGCCGCCGGATCTCCGACGCCAGCGCCTCCAGGCGATCGACGCGCCGGGCGGCGAGCGCCACCGCCGCGCCTTCTCGAGCGAACTCGCGCGCGAGCGCCGCGCCGATCCCCGCTGACGCCCCGGTGATCAGGATCACCTGGCCGTCGAAGCTTGCCATGCCCGCGCCTCCCCCTGGACCGCGATTAGACCACAAGGACAGGGGGCCCGGCGGTTTGTGCTCCGAAGCGGGTCGCAGTACGATGCGTTCCACCCGGACGAAGTCGCGAGGAGGAGACACGGCCATGGCCAAGACGACTCAGCTCACCCTGACCCTCCAGTCGAAGCCCGGCGTGCTGGCCAAGGTCTGCCGCACCTTGGCCGACGCGGGAGTCAACATCACCGCCCTCTCGGCCGCCGAGACGGCCGGCAGGGGGAAGATCCGCCTCGTCGTCAGCGACGCCGCCCGGGCCAAGGACGCCCTCAAGGCAGCCAAGTACCGCCCGGGCGAGGAGCAGGCCCTCGTGCTAACCCTGGACGACCGCCCCGGGGCGATGGCCCAGATCGCCGAGAAGCTCGCCCAGGCGAAGGTCAACGTCAAATCGGCCTACGCGACGACCGTCGCCGGGAGCGGGCGCTGCACGGTCATCCTCACGGTCCCGAACGCCGACAAGGCCCAGGCGCTTCTGGGAGCGTAGGGACGCCGGGGCCTGGAGCAGCTCGCGGAGCCTCGCCCGCTGCTCCGGGCTGAGGAGCCCTTTGCCCTGCTCGATCGTCCGGATCCGGGCAAGGCGCAGGTCGGCGCGGAGTCGCTCGATCTCGCGGAGCTTCGGCTCGACCTGGGTGAGGTCTGCGGCGTCCGCCTCGAGAAGGGTCTGGAGGTTCGTCTCGGCGGCGCGGAGCTCCGCCGCGCGCCCGACGGCCTCGCGCTGGAAGTCGGCTCTCAGCTGCTCAAGCCCCTGAACCTGCTCGGAGGAGAGTCCCAGCTCGGCGCGGTGGCGCAGCATCAGCGTGATGAGGGGCCGCTCGCCGTCCCTCTGGAAGTGCTCCCGCCAGCGGGCACCGAGGTCGTGGAGGTGGCGGGCCGGCTCGTCCAGGGCTCGGCCCAGCTCTTCGTGGAACGCCGGGCTCGGATCGACCGGCTGGTGATCGGCGGCCGCGGGCAGCGCCAGGAGGATAACCGCCAGCAGGGCTGCGGGAAGCGCATGGGGTCGCATACGGCGTCTCCTTTCCTTGTCGGCCGGCCTGGCCTCGGCCGATTTGACGCCCGGCCGAAGCGGATATTCACACCGGCATGGCTCGCCGGGCTCGCGGTCGCGGCGCTGCTCGCGGCCGCGACCGGAGCCCCCGCGGCGGGGCGCCTCCTCGTGACGGTCGGAGAGGTGACCCCGACGACAGCGGTCGTCTGGGCGCGGGCGGCCGGCGAGGGCGAGGTCACGGTCGAGTGGGGGCGAGCGGGCTCGACGCCCGCCAGCCGGACCGTTCGCGTTGAGCGCGACGCCGACTTCACGACGAAGGTCACGCTCACCGGTCTCACGCCGAGAACGGGTTACGCCTATCGCGTCCGCTCGCGCGGCGAGACGGTGAGCGGCGAGCTCGTGACTGCGCCCGGAACCAACGAACCGGGACCGGTCACTTTCCTCTGGAGCGGCGATCTTGGCGGAGGCGGCTTCTGCCGACGGGTCGACCGTGGTTACCCGATCTTCAGGGCGATGGCGCGTCGTCCGGCCGACTTCTTTCTCTTCGTCGGGGACACGATCTACGCCGACCGGCGCTGCGGTGTCCGCGAGAACGTGCCGGGCGCCGACTTCATCGCGACCCGGCTCGAGGAGTTCCGGGCCAAGCACCGCTACAATCGCGAGGACGCCGCGGTGCAGGATTTCTTCCGGCGCACGCCGGTGTACGTCATCTGGGACGACCACGAGGTGCGGAACGACTTCGCGGGCTCGACCGACCCGCTGATGCCGGTCGGGCGGCGCGCCTTCCTCGAGTACTGGCCGCTCGCGCCGCCGGCGGAGGAGCCCGCACGGCTCTACCGGAAGTTCAGGTGGGGCCGGCTCCTCGAGGTGTTCATCCTCGACACCCGCCAGTACCGGAGCCCGAACGGCGACCCCGACGGCCCGGGGAAGACCATGCTCGGCGCGGCCCAGCGCCGGTGGCTGATCGAGGGCGTCTCGGCCTCGACCGCGGTGTGGAAGGTCATCGTGTCGAGCGTGACGCTCTCCGTGCCCACGGGAAGGACGCACCGCGACTCGTGGTCGAACGCGAGCGTCTTCGGCCTCCCTCAAGAGGGGACCGGCTTCGCCACCGAGCGGGATCTCATCCTGCGACGGTTCCGCGAGCGGGGGCTCAGGAACCTCGTGTTCGTCACCGCCGACGTGCATCACGCCGAGCTGATCCGCCACCACCCCGCGCCCGAGTTCTCCTTCCACGAGTTCATCGCCGGGCCGCTCTCGGCGACCCAGGGCGGCCCGCGCCCGCTCGACGCCGCGCTCAACCCGCGCTCGCTCTTCGCGCGCGGCGGGGTGAACAACTTCGGCGAGATCACGGTCACCGCCGCCCATCTCACGGTGACCCTGATCGACGAGGCGGGTGACGTCCTCTTCACGCACACGATCGGTCCCGAGTGAGGGTCACGCCGCGGCATCTCGCGCTCGCCGCCACCAGGCGAGGAGCCAGACGAGAAGACCGGTGCCGGTCAGAAGGACGCCCACAGCCTCGACCTGGCCGGCCGCGTAGACCAGCTCGACGGGCGCGGCGCCGAGCGCGAGCCGTACCTCGAGGTCGGCGACATCCCCGCGACGCGTCTCGAGCGTCGTTGTCCCCTGCAGGGCGCGCCAGAGCGGGTAGAAGGCGACTCGCGCCGGGACCCAGTCGCCCGCCTCTCCCGGTAGCGTGACACGCCAGCGGCGTGGAGCGATCTCCTCCGGCACGGGGAGCGGCGCCTGGCGGCCGTAGAGCGTGAAAGGGCCGATCGTCGCGCGTCGCGCAAAGAGCGGGTTCCCCTCGAGCGCGCGCACGCGCGGGAGGTCCTCGTCGAGGACGACGACCTGACTCACGCCGAGCCGGTCGGCGTAGACGTTGAAGGTGGCGGTGTCGAGGGCCGCGAGCGCCCGGCCGAAGAGCGAGTGGCCGTCCAGCTCCTCCGCCAGGCGCGTGATCGGCTCCCGGGCCGGCGAGCCACGGTAGACGACGGCGGCGACGGGCGAGGGATGCGTGAAGGTGCCATGCACGATGGCCCGACCCGCGAGGACGGGCGCGAGCGCCGTGACGTGGGTGTGCGGCCGGTACCAGGCCTCGCCGTAGACGAGCGGCACGCTCGACCTCACGTAGAGGACGCGTCCCGGCCCTCCCTGGCCAAGCGCCTGCCAGAGGTCGGGGAGGCGGAGCCCCCGTTCGATCTCGGCGTAGGACGGCCAGTCGGCAGCGCGGGGCCAGAGACTGAGTGTGCCCCCCCCGAGCGAGAGGGCGGCTGCCGCCGCGACGGCGGCAATGGACGCTGCCGCGGGCGCGACTGACCACCGCGCCGCGAGTATTTCCAGCAGGCGGCCACTCGCGAGCCCGCCGGCCAGGGCCACGGCGAGCCAGGCCCCGTCGACGACACGGTCCGCCGGCAGCCAGCGAATCCCCAGGGGCTCGAGGACCGCGGCGTCGAGGAAGACGATCACGAGCAGCATCCAGGGCAGGCGCGCGAGGGCCTGCTCCGATCGCGACCTGGTCAGCCTGCAGGCGGCGAGGGCGAGGAGGAGCAGCGCCACGACGAGCGGCTGGTGGAGGAGGGTGTCGCCGACGGTCGAGAGGGAGAGCCTTCCCCACGCGAGGGCGCGCGTGTGCTCGAGGTGGAGGAGGAGCGGGAGCGCCCAGAAGCCCGTCCACGCCGCGGCGAGCACCAGCCAGGCGAGGGCCCGGCGGTAGCGGATCGCGCTCTCGGGCCCCGCGTGGGCTCCGAGGGCGACGATCGCGACTGCTGAGGGCAGGTGCGCCGG
The DNA here is from genome assembly GCA_016209635.1 of Candidatus Rokuibacteriota bacterium. Classification (GTDB taxonomy): domain Bacteria; phylum Methylomirabilota; class Methylomirabilia; order Rokubacteriales; family CSP1-6; genus JACQWC01. Next base: position 9,696 of record JACQWC010000022.1, read on the forward strand.
ATGGGTGAGCGTGATGGCGGCGAGGAGCGGAACCCCTACTAGCGGAAAGGGGGCGGCCCTTTCGCTCCACGGAGTGAGGACGAGGAGGAGCAAGGAAAGGAGCGCCCACCCGAGGCGCGCCGCCACCATGCCGATGTGGACGCCGCCCTCGACACCGCTCGCGATCCCCGCGGAGAGGGTCAGAGCGATGAAGCTGCCCGGGAGCGCGAGCCAGCCGCTCCCGAGGAGTCGGGCGAGGAAGAGGTAGGCGGTCAGGCCGGGAGCGAGGTACGCGACCCAGAGAAGGACGTGATAGCTCGCGGCAGGGGAGAGCGCGCCGAGGGAAGTCCAGTGGAGGAGCGCGCCCGCGTAGGCGAAGCCGGGCGGGTAGAACTGCAATTCCGGGTAGCCCATCCACCAGCCCGGGTTCCAGGCCCATGGCGCGGGCCCGCGCGTGAGGACGTGCCAGAGCCGGTAGAGCTGGCCCGGATGATCGTCCCAGGCGAGGGGTGCCGTGCCGAGCGCGGCCGCGGCGAAGGCGAGGCCGTAGGCCAGGAGGAGGGCGAGCGGGACCGATCGGAGCCAGAACACGGCGCCGAATCATACTGCAATTGACTTCGCGCGAGCTTGAGTGTTAAGTAAGCCAAATCGCTTGCTGTCGGTGCAGCAAAAACTCGGGGCTCAATTCCCCTACCGATGGAGAGGCGCTCTATGGAGAAGGTTCGTGGGCTCAAGTGCCGCGAGTGCGGTCGCGGCTACCCTGCAACACCCGTTCACGTCTGCGAGTTCTGTTTCGGTCCCCTCGAGGTCGAGTACGACTACGAGGCGCTCCGCGGTCGCGTCACCCGCGCCTCGATCGAGGCGGGACCGCCCAGCATGTGGCGGTACAAGGATCTCCTGCCCATCGACGGCGAGATCGCGGTCGGGCACCATGTGGGCTTCACGCCGCTGACCCGCGCGCGCAACCTCGCCGACGAGCTGGGGGTGGCGGAGCTGTACATCAAGAACGATTCGGTGTGTCACCCCACCTGGTCCTTCAAGGACCGGGTCGTCGCCGTCGCCGTCACCAAGGCGAAGGAGTTCGGCTTCGACACGGTGGCGTGCGCCTCCACCGGCAACCTCGCCAACTCCGTGGCGGCGCACGCGGCGGAGGGCCGGCTCAAATCCTACATCTTCATCCCGGCGGACCTCGAGCAGGGCAAGGTGCTCGCCACGCTCGTCTACAACCCCACCCTGGTCGCCGTCCACGGCACCTACGACCAGGTGAATCGGCTCTGCTCCGAGATCGCGGACAAGTACCGCTGGGCGTTCGTCAACGTCAACTTCCGCCCCTACTACTCGGAGGGCTCGAAGAGCTACGGGTTCGAGATCGTGGAGCAGCTCGGGTGGCGGCCGCCCCAGCACATCGTGGTCCCCTGCGCCGGCGGGTCGCTGATCACGAAGATCTGGAAGGCGATCAAGGAGCTGGCTGCCCTCGGGCTGATCGCCCCGCCATCGGGAACGCGGATGCACGCCGCGCAGGCCCTGGGCTGCGGGCCGATCGTGACCATGATCAAGAAGGACACCGACGTCCTGGTGCCGGTCCGGCCGGACACGATCGCCAAGTCGCTCGCCATCGGGAACCCGGCCGACGGGTACTACGCGTACCGGACGACGAAGGAGTCGGGCGGCTTCGGCGAGCACGCGACCGACGAGGAGATCATCGAGGGAATGCTGCTGCTGGCGCGGACCGAGGGGATCTTCACGGAGACCGCGGGCGGGGTGACCGTCGCCGCGACCAAGAAGCTGATCGAGACGGGCGCCATCCCGCGGGACGAGTCGGTCGTCATCTCCATCACGGGGAACGGGCTCAAGACCCCCGACGCGCTGTACGAGCGGCTCGAGACCCATGTCAAGATCGGCCCCTCGCTCTCGGCCTTCGACCGGGCGCTGGCCGATCTCAAGTCCCAGACGGCCTAGGAGGACGACGAATGGCGGTGCTCGTGCGGATTCCCACTCCATTGCGCGCGCTCACCAAGGGGAGCGCCGAGGTGCACGCGACGGGCGCGACCGTCGGCGATCTCGTCGAGGACCTCGAGAGCCAGTTCCCGGGGCTCCGGGAGCGGCTGATCGACGACGGGGGCGAGCTGCGACGGTTCATCAACGTGTACGTCAACCAGGAGGACATCCGCTTCCTCCAGGGGAAGAAGACGTCGCTCAAGGACGGGGACGAGGTGTCGATCGTGCCCGCCATCGCCGGAGGTCGCTGAGCGGGGCCTCCGATGACCCGCATGCGCCTCCGCCTCACCTTTCCGCCGAGCCTCATCCAGGAGCCGATCCTCTACCGGCTCGTCAAGGACTTCGACATCGTCATCAACATCCGCCGGGCCGACGTGAAGGCGGACTACGGCTGGGTCGTGCTCGAGGTGGACGCCGACGAGGCGACGCTGCAGCGCGGCGTGGCGTGGCTCAAGGAGCGGGGCGTCCAGGTCGACCCGATCGAGCGCGACGTGATCGTTCCGTGATTCGTCGTCGGGGCGCCTCCGCGGTCTCCGGCGCCCGACGTTCGGGCGGACAACCCACATCGTAATCTCGCGGCGCGTCCAGGGTTTCACCGAGTCCGTCATCCGGGAGATGACCCGGGTGGTCAACCATTACGGCGGCGTCAACCTGGCGCAGGGCATGCCGAACTTCCGGCCGCCGCAGGAGCTGCTGGACGCCGCCCACCGCGCGCTCGACGGCGACTTCCACCAGTACGCCATCACGTGGGGGACGCCGCGCCTCCGGCGGGCGATCGCGGACAAGTATCGGAAGTTCTACGGCATGGAGGTCGAGCCGGACCGGCACGTGACGGTCTGCTGCGGGTCCACGGAGACGATGCTCTCGAGCCTCCTCGCCGGGGTCGACCGTCGCGAGGAGCGAGGAGATCATCGCCTCCGTGGATCCGCAGGTCACGCAGACGTTCTTCTCCGGATCGACGTCGACGCCGTAGAACCGCTTCGTCTTCGCGGAGACGGCGTCCCTCATCC
>JACQWC010000027.1 GCA_016209635.1 Candidatus Rokuibacteriota bacterium
CGGAGCGAGTCGAAGAGCGCGATGGGGCGCGCGCCCATCGTGAAGATGTCGCGCAGGATCCCGCCGACGCCGGTGGCCGCCCCCTGAAACGGCTCGATGAAGGACGGGTGGTTGTGGCTCTCGATCTTGAAGACCGCCGCCCAGCCGTCCCCGATGTCGATGGCGCCCGCGTTCTCTCCCGGCCCCTGGAGCACGTGCGCGCCGCTCTGCGGGAGCCGGCGCAGGAAGACCCGGGAGTGCTTGTAGGCGCAGTGCTCGGACCAGAGGGCCGAGAAGAGACCGAGCTCCGTGTAGGTCGGCTCCCGACCGAGCCGCGCGATGATCCGATCGTACTCTTCGGCCGTGAGCCCCAGGCCGCGCGCCAGGTCGAGGGTGACCTTCGGCTCAGCCAGCGTCAATCCGCGTCCGTCGCGCTCGACGTCGTGCGGGGGTTACCGCTTGAGGAAGCTGCCATCCTCGACCAGGCTGCCGAGGAGCGAGTGCAGGATCAGGAGCCCGTCGGTGCCGCCCATCGCCGGCTCCGCCGCGCGTTCCGGATGAGGCATCAGCCCGAGCACCGTCCCCCCCTCGTTCACCACCCCTGCGATGTTCTCGAGGGAGCCGTTCGGGTTGGCGGCCTTCGTGACCTGGCCGTCGGCCGTGGCGTAGCGGAAGACGATCTGGTTCTGCTTCGTGATCCGCGCGAGGGTCGCCGGGTCGGCGTAGTACTTCCCCTCTCCGTGGGAGATGGGCATGGCCAGCACCTGACCCGGACGGAGCCCGCGCGTGAACGGCGTGTCGACGTTCTCCACGACAAGGTGGGTGGACTGGCACCGGTACTGGAGGCACTCGTTCCGCATGAGCGCGCCCGGCAGCAGCCCCGCCTCGCACAGGATCTGGAAGCCGTTGCAGGACCCGAGGACGAGGCCTCCGCGCGCGACGAACTCGGGCAGCGCCTCGACGACGGGCGAGCGGCCGGCCACCGCGCCCGCGCGGAGGTAGTCGCCGTACGAGAACCCGCCGGGGAGGATGACGCTGTCGAACTCCCCGAGGTTCCGGTCCCGGTGCCACACGTACGTGACCGGCTGGTGGAGCACCTCGGAGATCACGTAGTGGAAGTCGCAGTCGCTCCACGTGCCCGGAAACACGATCACGCCGAATCTCATGAGGTCAGCCGTTCCTCCTCACCGTGTGATGTGCACCGAACCACGTCAGCCGACGAGTCATCTTACCACGGGCCCTCGATCGTGTAGTCCTCGAGGATGGGATTGGCGAGCAGTTTCCGGCACATCTCGTCGACGCGCGCGCGGGCTTGATCCGCGGAGGGCGCCTCCAGCTCCACCTCGATCACCTTGCCCACCCGGAGCGTGCTGAGCTCGCTGAACCCGAGGCCCGCCAGGGCGCGCTGCACGGCGGCGCCCTGGACGTCCAGGATGCCGGGCTTGAGGCGGACCAGCACGCGCGCCCTCATGCGGCCGATGGCTTCCCGCCGACGACACGACGGTACACCTCCTGGTAGGCGTCCTCGACCCCGCCGAGGTCGCGGCGGAACCGGTCCTTGTCCAGGCGCTCCTTGGTCCGGGCGTCCCACAGACGGCAGGTGTCGGGAGAGATCTCGTCGCCCAGGTAGAGCCTCCGCCCGTGGCGTCCGAACTCGAGCTTGAAATCGACGAGGAGGAGACTGCGCCGCCGGAGGTACGGTCGCAGGATCGCGTTGATCTTGAGCGCCGCGCGGCGGCACCACCCGATCTCCGCCGGCGTCGCGAGGCCGAGCATCCGCACGTGGTCCTCGTTGATCATGGGATCGCCCAGCGGGTCCGACTTGTAGTAGAGCTCGACGATCGGGCGCTTGATGGGAGCGCCCTCCGGGAGCCCGGTCCGCTTCGCGAGGCTCCCCGCCACGACGTTGCGCACGATGGTCTCGATCTTGATGATGTCGAGCTTGCGGCAGGCCATCTCCCGGTCGGACAGCGTCGCCAGATAGTGGGTCGCCACCCCGGCGCGCTCCAGCCGCTGGAACATCGTCGCGGACACGTGATTGTTCACCACGCCCTTGCCGACGATCGTCCCACGCTTGAGCGCGTTGAACGCCGTGGCGTCGTCCTTGAAGTACTGGATCACCACGTCCGGCCGGTTCGTCGCGTAGACGATCTTGGCCTTCCCCTCGTAGAGCTTCTCGCGCGGCTCGACCGTCGCTGCGCTCATCCCGCCTCCGCCCGCCAACAGGGGTTCACTGCAGCCCGACCCGCCGGAAGATCGTCTCCACGTGTCGGAGGTACCAGGCCGGGTCGAAGCACACCTTCAGCTCCTCGGGCGAGACCTTCTCGGTCACCGCGGGGTCTTCCGACAAGAGCTCGAGGAACGATCGCCGCTCCTTCCACGCGCGCATGGCGTGCCGCTGCACGATCTCGTAGGCGGCCTGGCGCGGAACACCCCGCTCGGTCAGCTTGAGCAGGACCCGCTGGGAGTAGATGAGCCCGTGGCTCCGCTCGAGGTTCTCGGCCATGCGCTCCGGGTACACCTGGAGCCCCTCGATCACGAACGCCGCGCGGTCGAGCAGGTAGTCGACGAGGATCGTCGAGTCGGGCAGGATCACCCGCTCGACGGAGGAGTGGCTGATGTCGCGCTCGTGCCAGAGCGCCACGTTCTCCAGGGCCGCGAGCGCGTTCGTGCGGACGAGGCGCGCCAGGCCGCAGATGCGCTCGGCCAACTCCGGGTTCCGCTTGTGCGGCATCGCGCTCGACCCCTTCTGGCCCCCGCCGAAGGGCTCCTCGACCTCGAGCACCTCGGTCCGCTGGAGGCCGCGGATCTCCAGGGCGATCTTCTCGAGCGAGGCGGCGACGATGGCGAGCATCGCGCAGTACTCGGCGTGACGGTCACGCTGGATGACCTGGTTCGAGACCGTCGCGGTCCGAAGGCCCAGTGCCGCGCACACCTCCTCCTCGATCTCCGGCTCCACGTGGGCGAAGGTCCCCACCGCGCCCGAGATCTGGCCCACCGCGATCGTCGCCCGCGCGCGTCGGAGCCGCTCCAGGTTGCGGTCCGCCTCGGCGAACCAGAGGGCCACCTTCAGGCCGAAGGTCGTCGGCTCCGCGTGGACGCCGTGCGTGCGGCCGACGATCAGCGTATCCCGGTGCCCGAGCGCCAGGGTTCGCAGGGCGGCCCGCAGCCGCTCCTGGCCCGCGACGAGGAGGTCGACGGCGTCCCGGAGCTGGAGGGCGAGGGCGGTGTCCCAGACGTCCGACGAGGTGAGGCCGATGTGCACGAACCGCGAGTCGCCGCCGATCTGCTCCTCGAGGCTCGTGAGGAGCGCGATCATCTCGTGCTTGACCCGGGCCTCGATCGCACGGATGCGGGGGACGTCGACCCGCGCCCTCGACCGGATCCGCGCCATCGCGTCCTGGGGGATGCGCCCGCGCCGGGCGTAGGCTTCGCAGACGGCCAGCTCCACCCGGACCCACGCCTCGAACTTCGCCTCGTCGCTCCAGATGCGCCCCATCTCGGGACGGGTGTAGCGTTCGATCATGCCGCCCTCACCTTAGAGCAAAAGCGCCCCCGAGAAAAGGGGGCCGACGTCAGTGGCGGCCGAGCTCCCGGGGCAGGTTGCGGCGATCGAGGGGGCCGAGGGTCGTCAGGGCGAGCCGCTCCTCGTCGAGGAGATCGGCGATGAGCCCCTGTACTTCCTCGGGCCGGACGGCGTCGATGGCGGCGAGCATGGCGTCGAGCGTGAGGAAGGAGCCGAGGTGCATCTCGTGCTTGGCGAGCCGGTTCATCCGGCTGCTGGTCGACTCGAGCGACAGCATCAGGCTCCCCTTCAGGTGATCCTTGGCCCGTCGCAGCTCTTCCCCCGTCACGCTGTCTTTTTTCAGATCGCGGATCTCCTTGAGGATCGCCTTCAGCACCTTCGAGAAGTTGGGCGCGTCCGTCGCCGCGTAGATGTAGAGCGTCCCGGTATCGACGAAGGCCTGGACCCCGGAATGGATCGAGTAAACGAGGCCCTGGCGCTCGCGGACCTCCTGGAAGAGGCGGGAGGACATGCTGCCGCCGACCACGTCGTTCAGGAGGAAGAGCGCGTAGCGCTCCGAGGCGGCGTGGCCGAGGCCGGGCAGCCCCATGATGACGTGGACCTGCTCCAGGGCCTTGTGGACGATGTTGACGCCGGGGTGCATGCGCGGCGTGAGGCTCGGGCGGTCGAGCGGGGGCCGCTGGAAGCCGTCGAACCCGGCGTTGAACAGGTCGACCACGTGATCGTGCGTCACGTTGCCCGTGACCGCGATGATGATCTTCCGCGGCACGTATTCCTCCTCGAAGTGGCTGAGAATCGTGTCGCGGTTGAACCCGCTCACGGCCTCCCGGGTCCCGAGGATCGGGCGCCCGAGCGGATGTCCCTCCCAGACCTGCGCGGCGAAGAGGTCGTGGATCAGGTCGTCGGGAGTGTCCTCGACCATCTTGATTTCCTGCAGAACCACCGACTTCTCCCGTTCCAGCTCCTCGGCGTTGAAGAGCGGGTGAAGGAGGATGTCGGTCAGCAGGTCGACCGCCAGCGGGAGATGCTCGTCGAGCACCTGGACGTAGAAGCAGGTGTACTCCTTCGTGGTGAAGGCGTCCATCTGCCCGCCGACCGAGTCGATGGCCCGCGCGATGACCTCGGCGCTGCGCGTGGCGGTCCCCTTGAAGACGAGGTGCTCGATGAGGTGGGAGACGCCGCCGCGGCTCTCCGGCTCGCGGCGGGAGCCCGTCTCGACCCAGACGCCGACGGCGACCGACCGCACGTGGGGCATCCGCTCGGTGATGACGCGGATGCCGCTCGAGAGGACGGTCTTCCGGTATTCCTCAGTCACGGGGTGGGTGGCTCGCGCTCGGGTTCCGGAGCTTCTCCTTGTCGGCCAGGGCGGGCTGGTCGCGCAGCGCCATCTTGCGGCTGAGGCGCATCTTCCCGCTGCCGTCGATCTCGATGACCTTCACGAGGACCTCGTCGCCCTCGCTCAACACGTCCTGCACGGAACGGATGCGCGACTCGGCGATCTGAGAGATGTGGAGCAATCCCTCGGTGTTCGGGATCACCTCCACGAATGCCCCGAACTCCACGATCTTCTTGACCTTGCCCAGGTAGATCCGGTCCAGCTCAACCTCCCGGCAGATGTCCTGGATGATCGCGAGCGCCTTCTGGACCGATTCGTTGTCGGGTGAGAAGACCGTGACCCGCCCGTCGTCCTCGACATCGATCTTTGTGCCGGTCTGCTCCTGGATCCCCCGGATGATCTTGCCGCCGGGGCCGATGATCTCCCGGATCTTCTCGGGGCGGATCTTGATCGTCACGAAGCGCGGCGCGTACGGGGAGAGCTCGGGCCGCGGCTTCTCGAGCACCTCACGCATCTTGCCGAGCACGGTCAGCCGCGCCTCCCGGGCCTGCTTGAGCGCCCCGCGCATGATGTCGATCGACACGCCCGCGATCTTGATGTCCATCTGGAGCGCGGTGATGCCCTTCTCCGTGCCGGCCACCTTGAAGTCCATGTCGCCGTAATGGTCCTCGGTCCCCATGATGTCGGTCAGGATGCCAAAGCGCTCCCCTTCCTTGACGAGCCCCATCGCGATGCCCGCCACGTGCGCCTTGATCGGCACGCCCGCGTCCATCAGCGCGAGCGACGCCCCGCACACGGTGGCCATCGACGACGAGCCATTGGACTCGAGGATGTCGGAGACGATGCGGATCGTGTACGGGAACTCCTCCTTCGATGGCAGCACCGCCTCGACCGCCCGCTCCGCCAGGGCGCCGTGCCCGATGTCGCGCCGCGATGGCGAGCCGAACCGGCGCACCTCCCCGACCGAGAAGGAGGGGAAATTGTAGTGGAGCATGAAGTGGCGGTAGAACTCGCCCTCGAGCGCCTCGATCTTCTGCTCGTCCGACTTCGTGCCCAGCGTCGCCGCGACGAGCGCCTGGGTCTCGCCGCGGGTGAAGAGCGCCGAACCGTGCGCCCGCGGGAGGTAGGACGTCTCGATCGAGATCGGGCGGATCTCGTTGGCCTTTCGGCCGTCGACCCGCATCCCGCGCTCGACGATGAGCCGACGGACCTCGGCCTTCTCGACGGCCTCGAACGCCTCGCGCACCGCCGCCTTCCGGCTCTCGTCGGCGCCGAACGCCTGCATCACCTCGTCGAGGACGCGAGTGACGGCGTCGGCCCGCGCCTGCTTCTCGTGGAGCGCCAGCGCGGCCACGAGCTTCTCGGCGCTGAGCGCGCGCACCCGCGCCTCCAGCTCGGTGTCCCGCCCGGCGCCCGCGTCGAACGCCCAGCGCGGCTTGCCCGCGCGCTCAACCAGCTCACGCTGCACCCGGGCCAGCCGCCGGCACTCCGCGTGGCCAAAGGCGATCGCCTCGAGCACCGTCTCTTCGGGCACCTCGTTGGCGCCCGCCTCGACCATCAGCACAGCGTCCTCGGTTGCCGCGATGACCAACTCGAGGTTCGAGACGGCCTGCTGGGCCGTGGTCGGGTTGGCGATCAGCTTGCCGTCGACGAGGCCGACCCGCACCGCGCCGATGGGTCCGCCGAACGGGATGCCCGAGAGGCAGAGGGCCGCCGAACCACCGTTCATCGCCAAGACGTCGGGGTCGTTCTGCTGGTCGCCGGAGATGGCGAGACACACGACCTGGATCTCGTTTCGGAACCCGGGGGGAAAGAGCGGCCGGATCGGCCGGTCGATCAGGCGCGCGGTCAGAGTCTCCTTCTTGACCGGCGCACCCTCGCGCTTGAAGTAGCCGCCGGGGATCCGCCCGCCGGCGTACGCCCGCTCGCGGTACTCCACGGTCAGCGGGAAGAAGTCCTGCGCTTCCTTGGCGCTCTTGGCGGAGACGCAGGTGGCGAGGACGATCGTCCCGCCGTAGCGGACGACGACGGCGCCGTCCGCCTGTTTCGCGACCTTGCCGGTCTCGATCGACAGGGCAAGGCCGTTGATGCTGGTCTCTACGGTATGAGTCATACGAATGCTTGTCCTCGTGGTTCGGCGGTCTCCCGGCGAACGCCATGTGTGAGGGGCAGTGCGGCGCCCCGGTTGTGGGCCCCCGGATTCATTCCGCCCGAGGACCGGCCATCGCGTCTGGGCGGGGCTTCTGTCACCGACGGATACCGAGCTTCTCGATGACGGTGCGGTATCGCTCGGGATCCTTCCTCCTCAGGTACTCGAGGAGCCCCCGTCGCTTGCCGATCAGCATCAGCAGACCCCGCCGGGAGTGGTGATCCTTGACGTGCTCCTTGAAGTGCTCGGTCAGGCCGGTGATGCGCTCGGTCAGGAGCGCGATCTGGACCTCGGGCGAGCCCGTGTCGCCCTCGTGGACGCGGAACTGCTCGATGAGGGTCCTCTTCCGGTCGACGGTCAAGGGCATGGGAAGGCCTCCTCCAATCGCCGCATTCCGAGGACGCGCGCCCCCCGAGAATGGGTTCTAAAACCCCGTTTTTGTCAATAATTACGGGCCGAATCGTACCATGGCCACGAGAGGAAGTAATGCCGGCGCTTCAGAGCGCGCGCCGGGCAGCGGCCACATCCCGGGCGATCTGGTCACAGAGCGCCGCGACCCCCGGGAACTTCATCTCGTCCCTCAGCCGGCGCACGAAGCCGACCTCGAGTCGTCGGCCGTACAACTCCTCGGTGAAATCGATCAGATGTGCCTCCACGGCGAGCTCCCGCTCGTCGAACGTCGGCCTCACCCCGATGTTGACGACCGCGCGATGCGTGGCATCCCCGAGCTTCGCCTGGCAGGCGTAGACACCGGTCGGAACCAGGGGCGGACGCTCCGGCCTCAGGTTCGCCGTCGGAAAGCCGAGCGATCGACCCCGCCCGGCGCCGCGCACCACCGGGCCCCCGAGTGAGTACAGGCGCCCGAGGAACCTGGCGGCGCGGTCGACCTCGCCCCTCCAGAGCGTCGCGCGGATCTCGGAAGACGACACGGGCATCCCGTCCACCGCCAAGGGCGGCATCACGTGCACCTGGAACCCGAGCCGCTCGCTCAGCGACTCGAGCAGTCGCGCGTTCCCCCGCGCCCCACGACCAAAGGTGTGGTTGAAGCCGACGACCACCTCGCGGACCCGGAGCCTGCCGAGCAGCACGTCCTTCACGAAGGCCTCGGGCTCGACGGCGGCCACCTCGGGCGTGAAGGACAGGATCGCCGTGGCGTCGATGCCCGTCCCGGCGATCAGGGCGAGGCGCTCCGCGAGGGTCGTGATGGGGAGCGGCGCCCGCTCCGGCCGTAGGACCTCCATCGGATTTGGGTCGAAGGTGCACGCGACGGCGGGGACGCCGAGGGCGCGGGCGCGGGAGACGGCCGTCCCGAGGATTGCGCGGTGGCCGAGGTGGACCCCGTCGAAGGTTCCGAGCGCCGCGACGCACGGCGCGGCGTCAGACGGGAAGGCGTCGAGCCCGTGACTGATCCGCATGGAGGATCCTGAGGGGTTTGACCCCGCGCCCGCCTCCGACCCGCTCGCCGACGCCGAGGAAGTGCCCCTCCCCGTCGTGGACGCGGACGAGGCGGCCCGGGCCCGACCCCGGCTCGCGCCCCTCGGCCAACTGTCCGTTCAGGAAGGCCCTCGCCGCGCCGGCGGCGAGGCTCGCCGCGGGCCAGTCGAGGAGGGCGGCCTCCGGCGGCAGGACCCGCGACCAGAGCTCCCCGGCATTCGCCGTCGTGATCTCGCCCGACGCCACGGCTTCGTCGAGCCGGAACCGGCCGACCCGCGCGCGGACGAGGCGCTCGACCGCGGCGCCGCATCCGAGCGCGGCGCCGAGGTCCCTGGCGAGCGCGCGAACGTAGGTCCCCTTGCCACAGACGATCCTGAGCGTCGCGCTCGCCGGTCCCACTGCCTCGACGACGATCGAGTGGACGATGACCTCGCGCGCTTCGCGTGGGACCTCGACGCCCTCCCGCGCCAGCTCGTAGAGGCGGCGCCCTCCGTGATGGACGGCCGAGTACATCGGCGGGGTTTGCCGGATGTGGCCCACGAATGCCCGGCACGCCCGCTCCACGCCCTCGCCCGAGAGCGCGGGCACCGGCGCCGTCCCGGTCACCCGCCCGGCGAGGTCGTGAGTGTCGGTGGTCACGCCGAAGCGGACCGTCGCCAGGTACTCCTTGTCCTGATCGACGAGGTACGGCGTGAGTTTCGTGGCCTCCTCGATCAGGATCGGGAGGACCCCGGTCGCGCCGGGGTCGAGGGTGCCCGCGTGGCCGACGCGGCGAATCCCGATGGCCCGCCGCACGGCCGCCACCACGTCGAAGGAGGTGCTCCCGATGGCCTTGTCTACGACGAGGATCCCCGAGCGGCCGGGCGGCCGGCTGGACCTGCGGTTCACGCCCCCGATGACGACACCTCACCGGGCGGAGACCCGTCGAGCGCCGCGCGGACGGCGGCGAGCACCTCGTCGGTCGCGCGCCCCAGAGGACCGGCGACCGTGCAACCGGCGGCGTTCGGGTGCCCACCACCGCCGAAGCGGGCGGCGATCCGGCTCACGTCGACGTCCCCCTTGGCCCGCAGGCTCACCTTCACCTGCCCGCCCTGCTCCCGGAGAAGGCACGCCACCCGCACAGAGGCCAGCGACCGCGGATAGTTCACCAGCTCCTCGGCCTCGATGAAGGCGTCCGGCACGGCGCCCGTGGCCAGCGTGAGCCACGCCAGCCGGCCGTCCTCGCTCACCCGGACCCGCCCGAGCGTCTCGCTGAGCCACCGGAGGGACTCCGGCCCACGACGCTCGTAGAGGCACCCGCCGACCGACGCCGGGTCGGCGCCGGCGGCGACGAGCGCCCCCGCGACGTGGAAGGTCTTCGGCGTGACGTTCGAGTAGCGGAAGGAGCCCGTGTCCGTGTGGATCGCGGTGAAGAGGTTCGTCGCGATCGCGGGGGTGATCGATGACCCCAGAGCGACCAGGAGCCCGTAGACCATCTCCCCGGTCGCCGCCGCCGTCGTATCGATCCAGTTGACGTCTCCGTAGCGACGGTTGTCCCCATGGTGGTCGATGTTGACAACGACGACGGCGAGCGCGCGGGCCTGCTCGAGCAGACCCTCCATGCGACCGGGGTTGGGGCAGTCGGCGGTGACGACGACGTCGAACGGCCCGGTCAGCCGCTCGAGCCGCCGGTAGCGCTCGACGCCGGGGAGGAACCGGAGCACCTCCGGAGCCGGATGGGGGCCGCCCCAGGTGACGGTCCAGCCGCGATCATCGAGGGCCAGACCGAGCCCGAGCAGGGCCCCCAGCACGTCGGCGTCGGGATGGACGTGGCCGAGCATCAGCGCCCGTCCGGGCGGCCGGATGAACGGCGCCCGCACCTCGGCGGGAACGTCGACGGCGAGCGCCTGCGCCGGGGTCACGATGCGGGAGCGTCGGTCGCCGCGCGCGCGCCCCCGGCGTCGAGCCGCCGCAGCAGCGCCTGGATCCGCGCGGCGTGCTCCATCGACCGGTCGGCGCGGAACTCGAGCGTGGGCGTGACGCGAAGCTCGAGATGCTGCCGGAGCCAATTGCGGATGAAGCCCCGGGCCCGGGCGAGCGCCGTGAGCGACGCGGTCCACTGCTCCTCCGTGCCCAGCACCGAGACGTAGACCTTGGCTTCGCGGAGGTCCTTGGAGGTGTCGACCTCCGTCACGGTGACGAATCCGAGGCGTGGGTCCTTCAGCTCTCTCTGGAGTAGAGTGGAGATCTCCTCCTTGATCAGCTGGTTGACACGGTCCACGCGCTTGCCCTGCATCAGAGGATCTCGAGCGAGACGTCGATGATGCGACCGTCCACGTTGGCCTCGATGAAGTCGATCGCCTTGGAGACGACCTCGTTGGCGTGTCGCGAGTCGTGGGACACGCACGCCACGGCGAGCGTGGCGCGCTGCCAGCGATCGTGGTGGTCGACTTCGGCCACGGACACCTCGAACCGGGTGCGCACGCGCTCCTTCAGGCCCTTGAGGACCTGCCGCTTGCCCTTCAGCGAATCGACGTCTGGCAGGTGCAGCTCGACCATCCCGACGGCGACACGTGCGACCGACACGCTTCCTCCGGGGCGCGCGCTCAGAGGGTGCGCGCGACCTCTTCGGTCGTGTAGAACTCCAGGATGTCGCCGGCCTCGATCCCTGTCACCCCGTCGACGCCGATCCCGCACTCGAGCCCAGCCAGCACCTCCCGGACGTCGTCCTTGAACCGCTTGAGCGAGCCCATCGTTCCCTCGCCCACGACCGTGTCCCCCCGCCGCACGCGCACCTTCGCGTTCCGGACGACCTTGCCTTCCTGGACGTACGATCCGCAGATCGGACCGAGCTTGGAGATGACGAAGATCTGCCGCACCTGCGCTTTGCCCAGCGACGTCTCGCGGATCTCGGGCGCCAGCATGCCCGCCAGCGCCGCGCGGTGGTCGGTGATCACGTCGTAGATGACGTTGTAGCTGCGGACGTCGACGCCGTTCCCCTGTGCCTGCGCCGAGGCCTTGGGGTCTGCCTTGACGTTGAAGCCGAGCACGATCGCGTTCGACGCCGAGGCGAGCATGACGTCGCTCTCGTTGACCGCGCCCACCGAGCTGTGGATCACCTTCAGCTTGACCTCGTCGGTCGACAGCCGCTCGAGCGACTCGGTCAGGGCCTCGACCGATCCCTGGACGTCGGCCTTCAGGATGAGCCGGAGTTCCTTGACCTCGCCGCTCTCGATCTGCCGGTGCAGCCCCTCGAGCGTGACGCGCGTCGCGGTCTTGGTCCTGAGCTTGTCGCGATCGAGGCGCATGGTGGCGATCTGCCGCGCCTTGCGCTCGTCAGACACCGCGACGAGCACGTCGCCCGCCTGGGGCACGCCGCTCAGCCCCAAGATCTCGACCGGGTCCGAAGGACCCGCAGTCTTGATCTTCCGGCCGGAGAAGTCCATGAGGGCTCGGATCCGCCCCGAGTGGGAGCCGATCACCACCGCGTCGCTCTCTTTCAGCGTTCCGTTCTGGATCAGCACCGTCGCGACCGCACCCCGGCCGCGGTCCAGACGGCCTTCGATGATCACGCCCCGCGCGGCGCGGTTCGGGTTCGCCTTGAGCTCGAGAATCTCCGCCTGGAGGGCGGTCATCTCGAGGAGCTGATCGATGCCGGTGCCCTTCTTGGCCGAGGTGGGCACGAAGATCGTCTGGCCGCCCCACTCTTCGGGCACCAGCCCGTTGTTGGCCAGCTCGCGCTTCACCCGCTCGGCGTCCGCTTCGGGCTTGTCGATCTTGTTGACGGCCACGATGATCGGCACGTTCGCCGCCCGCGCGTGGTTGATGGCTTCGACGGTCTGCGGCATGACGCCGTCGTCGGCCGCGACCACCAGGATGACGATGTCGGTGGCCTGGGCGCCCCGGGCGCGCATCGCCGTGAAGGCCTCGTGACCCGGTGTGTCGAGGAAGGTGACCTTGCCGTGCGACGTCATGACCTGATAGGCGCCGATGTGCTGCGTGATCCCGCCGAACTCCTTCTCGGCGACCTTGGACTTCCGGATCACGTCGAGCAAGGAGGTCTTTCCGTGGTCGACGTGGCCCATGACCGTGACGACCGGCGGACGCCGCGTGAGCTGCGTCGGCTCGAGGCCCTCCTCCTCGAGGACATCGCCCTCGACCGAGCGGATCTCGAGGTCGAAGTTGAACTTGTCGGCTACGAGCTTCGCCGCTGTCGAATCGAGGAGCTCGTTCACCGTCGCCATGACGCCGAGCTCGAGGAGCGCCTTGATGACCTCGCCGGACTTCCGGCGCATCTTTTCCGCGAGTTCCGCCACGGTGACCGACTCTGGTACGCGGATCAGCTCGCGCCTGATCTCGGCCGGCGGCGCCTCGACGACGGCAGGTTCGACCACCCCTGCGGGCTTCTTCGCCGCGGGCGGCTCGACGACCGCCGCCTTCGCGGCCGGCGGCGGCGTCACGGGCGGGCGCGCCGGCTCGAGTGGGCGCCCGGGCGCCACGGGCGATGCGGGCCGCGCCGGGACGGCGGTCATCCGGGGCGGCGCGAAGGGGCCGGCCGGCTGACGCGACGGCCGCGACGGCGATAGCGGCGGAGGTGCCGACCGCTCGAGCGGTCGGAAGGGCACGATCTTCGGCTCGGGCTTCCTCGGTGGCGCCGGCGCCGGGGCGACGGTCGCCGCTGGCCTCAGGGGCGAAGCCGCGTCCTCCTTCGGCGGCGTGACGGAGAGCGGCGGCTCCTGGATCAGCTCTGGCTGGGCCGGCTTCACGACGACCAGCAGCTCGGGAGCCACCTCGACCGGCTTCTCGGGGACCGGCTTCGGCTTGACGATCGTCGCGGCCGGCCTGATCTCGACGGGAACTTCCTGGGGTTCGGCGGGCCTGGCCTTCCGCGAGCGGGCCGGCGCCTTCTTCGGCGCGGCACCGTCGGGCGGAGGGCTTTCCTTCGGGGCCTTCGGCTTCGCCGGGCGCTTGGGCTTCGGCTCCTCGGGGAGCTCGCGCCCTTTGCCGAGCTTCACCCGGAGCGCGTTGGCGAGGGCGCTGTCCAGCGGGGTCATGGCGCGGACACCCTTGTGGCCCATCTCCTCGGCCGCGAGCATCAGGTCCTTGCTCGTCACGCCGAGCTCCTTCGCAAGCTCGATCACTTTGACCTTTACCGCTGCCACAGCCCCGTCACCTCCTCGGCCAGATTCACTCCCACCTCACACGGCTTCCTGAACGCATGGCTCAGTCGCCCCCGCTCGAGCCCCCGCGCGACGCAGGCCGCCCGCGCGCACACGTACGCTCCGCGGCCGGGCCCCCTTCCGCTCCGGTCGACGACGACCGCGCCGCTCGGTGACCGGAGGAGCCGGACCAGCATGCCCTTCGGCTGGGCCTGGCGGCACCCGACACAGGTGCGGACGGGTTCGCGCCTCATGGCGGCGCCGGGCTCTCCTCGGGGTCCGCGGGTGGCTCGTCGACCTTGACCGCGGCCGCCTGACGCGAGGCGATCCACGCCTCGGCCGCGGCATAGATCTTCTCCGCGCGGTCGCCGAGGTCTGCCACGCCCATCAGCCGTTCCTTGCCGGCCCTGACCACCGCCGCCGGCGACCCGAGGCCGGCAGCGGCCAGTGCGTCGAGGAGGTCCGGGTCCATGTCCGGGAGGCTCGCGAGGGCGACCCTGCCGTCGCGCATCTCCTCCTCGGCCTGCACCCGCTCCGTTTCCACCTCCGACTCGCTCCGGATGTCGATGCGCATGCCCGTCAGCTTGGCGGCGAGCCGGGCGTTCTGGCCCTTCTTGCCGATCGCCAGCGAGAGCTGGTTATCCGGCACGATCACGAGCGCGGACCGCTGGCCCTCGGCATCCGGCTCGTCGCCTAGGACGACGGACGAGACCTTGGCCGGCGACAGCGCGCGCGCGACGAACGTCGCCGGGTCGTGGGACCACTCGACGATGTCGATCTTCTCCCCGCGCAGCTCGCGGCTGATCACCTGGATCCGCGTGCCGCGCAGCCCGACGCACGCGCCGATCGGGTCGACGTCGCGCTTGGTGGACGCCACGGCGACCTTCGCCCGTTCGCCTGCCTCGCGGGCGGTCGCCTTGACCAGAACGATCCCCTCCTGGATCTCGGGGATCTCCGTCTCGAACAGACGCGTGAGGTAGCCGGGGTGCGTCCGGCTGAGGCAGATCTGCGGCCCCTTCGCGGTCCGGCGGACCTCGAGGACGAACGCGCGGATCCGGTCACCGGGGTTGTAGCGCTCCCCCGGGATCTGCTCGCGTTCCGGCAGGATGGCCTCGGCCTTCCCGATCTCCAGAATGACGTTCCGCTTCTCGATACGGTGCACGACCCCGCGAAGGATCTGGCCCTCCTTGCCGGCAAACTCGGCGTAGATCCCCTCCCGCTCGGCGTCCCGGACCCGCTGCAGGATGACCTGCTTCGCCGTCTGCGCGGCGATCCGGCCGAATTCCTGCGGCGGGAGCTCCTGCTCCAGCTCGTCGCCCAGCTCGGCCGCCGGGTTGAGCGCCTTGGCGTCGGCGAGACCGACCTCGGCCCTCGGATCGTCGACGTCCTCGACGACCTTCTTCCGGCAGTAGACGCGCAGAACGCCGGTGCTCCGATCGATGTGCATCCGCACGTTGTCGGCGGCGGCCACGGTCTTCCTCGATGCGGACAAGAGGGCAGACTCCAGCGCCTCGAAGAGGATCTCCTTGTCGATCCCCTTCTCCCGCCCGATCTGTTCGATCACGATGATCAGTTCGCGATTCATCTGCTCATGCCCGTCGCGGCCACGGAACGTCAGCGTCGAGGCGCGCCTTCCCGAGCCGCGCGCGCTCAATCTCCACGCGTTCGCCGTCGACGTCGAGGGCGAGTCGCTCCCCGGTCACTTCGAGGAGCCGGCCGCGCACCTCCTGCCCCCCCAGGAGCCAGCAACGAAGGCGCTTACCGACCGCCCAACGAAGCTCACGCTCTTTCCGGAGCTGCCGGTCCAGTCCGGGCGACGACACCTCGAGGTCGTACGCCTCGGCGATCACCGCCGCGACGTCGAGGACGTCCCCAACCTCACGGCTCACGCGCTCGCAGTCACCGACCGCCACTCCGCCCGGCTTGTCGACGAAGACGCGGAGAATCCCGCGCGGGCGACGCGGGCGCCAGTCCAGATCGACCAGCTCGAGCCCGTGGTCCCGGAGCACAGGCTGGATGATCTCCTCGATCCGGGCCGCCTGCTCCTCGTCCTGCATCCGAGAGTCAACGAAAGTAAAAAAGTGGGCAACGCCCACTTTTTCAGTAATTTAGCACGCAATGCCGCGCGAGGCAAGTCTAGCCGGCCGTCGCGACCTCCCGGATTGCGCCGACGACCGCTGGACGGGGCACCCGGCGCTCCGTGCGCGTTCGCCGGGCCCGCACCTCCACGAGCCCCTCCTTGGCGAGCGCGTTGCCGACGGTCACGCGGACCGGGACGCCGAGGAGGTCGGCATCCTTGAACTTCACCCCCGGACGCTCGTCCCGGTCGTCGAGCAGGGCCTCGAGACCGCTCCGCCAGCACTCGGCGTAGATCGCCTCGGCGGCCTCGATCTGCGCGGGATCGCGAAGGCTCACGACGACGATGTGGACGTGGAACGGGGCGATGGGCCAGGGCCAGACGATGCCATCAGCGTCGCTCCCCTGCTCGATGGCGGCGGCGGCGATCCGCGCCGGCCCGATGCCGTAGCTGCCCATCACGATGGGCCGCTCGCGCCCGGCCTCGTCGAGGTACATGGCGCCGAGCGGCACCGAGTACGTCGTCCCGAGCTTGAAGATGTTCCCAACCTCGATGACGCGCTCTACGACGAGCGGCTTGCCGCACTCGACGCATGCCTCGCCCGCCGCGACCGTGTGGAGGTCGGCGAACCGGCACTCGAAGTCGCGGCCCGGCACGACGCCCCGCGCGTGGACGCCCTCCCGGTTGGCGCCAACCACGTAGGCCCCGCCCTTCAGGTGCTCGTCGGCAATCACGGCCACCTGCGCGCCGAGCGGGCCGACTGACCCCACGGGCGCGCCGAGGTGTGCCACGACCTCGTCCGGGTGGGCGGGTCGGAACTCCTCGCCGAGCGCCCGCGCGAGCTTCCGCTCGTGGAGTGCGTGGTCGCCCCGCACGAGAGCCAGGAAGGGTCCCGACGTGGGCGCGACGTAGAGCAACGACTTGATCGTCAACCGCGGATCGATCTTGAGGAACGCGGAGACCTCGGCGATCGTCCGCACGCCGGGCGTCACGATCTCGTCCCGAGTCCAGGCGGGGAACTCCGGCGATACCGGGATGCCCCGCGCCAGCTCCACGTTGGCCGCGTAGCCGCAGCCGCCGCACAGCGCGACCTCGTCCTCGCCGGCCACGCTCGGCGCCATGAACTCGTGCGACCCGAGACCGCCCATCATCCCCGTGTCGGACTGCACGACCAAGAACTTGATGCCGCAGCGCTCGAAGATCTTGCGGTAGGCCTGCTCGTGGGCCGCGTACGACCGATCGAGGCCCGCCAAGTCCGGGTCGAGCGTGTAGGAGTCCTTCATGAGGAACTCACGGGTCCGCAGCACGCCGGACCGCGGCCGGGCCTCGTCGCGCTCCTTGGTCTGGATCTGGTACCAGATCTGCGGGAGATCGCGGTAGGAGCGGATCTCCCGCGCCGCGAGCCAGGCCACAACCTCCTCGTGGGTCATGCCGAGACACATGTCCCGGCCGCTGCGGTCCTTGAGCCGGAACATCTCGGCGATGCCCTCCCAGCGTCCGGACTGGCGCCAGATCTCCGCCGGGTGGAGGACCGGCATCGTCACCTCCTGCCCACCGATCGCATTCATCTCCTCCCGGATGATCGCGGTGATCTTGTTGATCACACGCTGGCCGAGCGGGAGGTAGACGTAGATGCCCGCCGCGAGCTGCCGGACCAGCCCGGCGCGCAGCATGAGCTTGTGGCTCAGCGCCTCGGCGTCGGCGGGAACTTCCCGGAGCGTGGGAACGAGCGACTTCGACAGACGCATGTCCTACGGCGCGCCCTTCTTCTTGTTCGGGCCCTTGATCCCGGGATCGTAGAGGAGACGCTCCACGGGTTTGCCCTCGAGGATGTGCGACTCGAAAATGTCCCGGAGGTCTGCCTCTTGGACGCCCGCGTACCACACGTCGTCGGGATAGACCACCATCATCGGACCGTGACCGCACTGGGAGAAGCAGCCGGCCTTGTTGATCCTGACGTCGTCCTTGAGGCCGGCCTTCGCAATCTCGCCGCGGAGGTACTTCACGAACCCCTCGACGTTGCCCTGAGTCGGGCAGGTCTCCCCGCTCGTGCAGACAAAGACGTGCGTCCGGTACTGGCCCATCAGTCGAGGGTGGCTGCCGCGGCCGTCGCCGCCCGTCGCTCAGCGAGGAACTTCTCGACCTCCTCGCGCATCGCGGTCACGATCTCCGACTCCGGGACCTTGCGGATAACCTCGCCGTTCTTGAAGATGAGACCGATGCCCTTGCCGCCCGCCACGCCGATGTCGGCGGCCCGCGCCTCGCCGGGCCCGTTGACCTCACAGTTGTGGACCGCCGCGCCCGGCACCGCGAACGAGTGCACGCCATCCACCTCGAGGTTGTGCACGTGGCCCTCGTACGGCACGCGGCGGACAGTGCGGACGCCGACGTACAGCGCGCGCTCGTCCAGGGCGACCTGGCCGGTGTCCCGACGCGTCGCCCCAGCGAGCGGGTCGCGGCCGAGGACCCGCGCCAGGCACGACAGGGCCGGCTGCGAGGTCACGGAGATCACCCAGTTGCGTTGACGCCCGGACTGATCGCGATGGTGGAGGAACGCGGCGACGCCGAGCCGGAGCAGGATCTGGTGAACCTGCACCGCAAGCGCCCACGAGCAGGTCGAGTAGGCGGCCCGCCAGGAGCCGCGCACCCGGCCGAGATGGCCGCCGCCCTCCCAGAGCGCCCGGACGAGGGCGCGCTGCTTGTCGCGCGGCAGCCGCTCCATCCACTCCGGCAGCCGCTTGCGCTCCGCGCGCTGACCGAACAGTCCCTCCAGCGTCCGCCCCAGGGCGAGCGAGTGCGTGATGACCTCGGCGGTGTGGCGGCGGCGCTGCACCGATGCCCTCAGCCCAAGGCCGGCGAAGATCGCCTGCAGCCGCTCGACGTATCGCGTGTGGTGCTCGTGGAAGTAGAAGAACTGCTGGTACGGCTTGCCACCCTTGCCCGAGAGCGTGCCCTCGGCCAGGTAATAGCCGGCGAGCGTCATGAAGTCGTCATCGACCGGGATCTCGCCGAGCCCGTCGGCCTCGAGCGTCGCGCGGTCTTCCTTCTCCTGTGGCACCGGTGACACGACCACCCAGCCGGGCCTGAGCGCGCCGGCCCCGACCCAGCGCGGCTCGGCGCCGGCCGCGAGGACGGTGGCGATGTGCAGCCGGTGGTCGCGTCCGGCCTTGCGGCGAGCGTCGCGCGGAAACGCCAGCACAGGGTGATTCGGGGTGAGGCGAAAGGGCTCGAAGCCGGTCGGGTGGACCTCGACCAGCTCGCCGCGATAGGCGTGACGGGTCCCCCGCCGCACCCGCCTGAGGGAGCCGTCGTGGGTGAGGACCTCGTCGCCCTCGGCCACGGCCTCGATGGGCCGCGGGCCCTCGCGCGTCAGGATCTGCTGTCCCTCCGGGAGACATCCCATCACGGCGATGTGGATCTCATCGTTCAGCCCCTTGAACTCGTCCTCGACCTCTCTGGCGAGCTTGACGAGGTCGACGTCGGCGCGGCCGCACGAGGGGCACGCGACGAAGGTGAGCCCGCCCTTCCTGAGGCCGAGCGATTTCAGGATATCGACCCCGACCCGGACCTCCTCGACGGGATCCGCCGAGAGCGAGACCCGGATGGTGTCGCCGATGCCCTCGGAAAGGAGCGCGCCGAGGCCCACCGCCGACTTGATGGTCCCCACACCCGGCGTCCCGGCCTCGGTGACGCCGAGGTGGAGCGGGTAGTCGACCTTGTGGGCGAGCATCCGGTAGGCCTCGATCATCATCGCCGGGTCGGACGCCTTCAGCGAGACCTTCATCTCAGGGTAGTCACACTCCTCGAGGATCCGGATGTGCCGCAGCGCCGATTCGACCATGCCCTCGGCGCTCGGCCCGCCGTACTTCGCCAGTAGGTCCTTCTCGAGCGAGCCCGCATTGACTCCGATGCGGATCGGAACCTTCCGCGCCTTCGCCGCGCTGACCACCTCGCGCACGAATTTCTTGCCGCCGATGTTCCCGGGGTTCAGCCGGAGCCCGTCCACGCCCTGCTCGAGGGCGATGAGCGCGAGCTTGTAGTTGAAGTGGATGTCCGCCACCAGCGGGATCCGGATCTGGCGCCGGATCTCGCCGAGCTTCTCGGCGGCCTCGCGCACGGGCACCGCGCAGCGCACGATGTCGCAGCCCGCCGCTTCGAGCGACCAGATCTGAAGAAGCGTCGCCTCCACGTCGCGAGTGTCCGTCTTGGTCATCGACTGCACCGTGAGCGGAGCGTCGCCGCCCACCTTGACCTTCCCCAGCTGGATCTGTCGGGACTTCCGTCGCGCGATCATTTCCACCGTCCCATTCGGAGGTTGCCGGGCTGGATCTGCCGAATCGTGCGCCGTGGCACCATCGCGCCGCCTTATTTGAAGAACTTGAACGCGTCGATCCGCACGAGGTCGTTGTAGAGCGCGTAGACCATCAGGAGCATCAGCAGCACGAAGCCGAGCTGCTGGGCCGCCTCGCGCTTCTTGAGCGACAGCGGTCGCCCGAGGACCCCTTCGATGACGAAGAAGAAGAGGTGCCCACCGTCCAGCATCGGCACGGGGAGGAGGTTGAGCAGTGCCAGGTTCACGCTGATGATGGCGGTGAACAGGGCGAGCGACGCCACCCCTTCCTTCGCCTGGCGCCCTGCCTCGGTGGCGATCTGGATCGGCCCGCCGATGTTCGACGAGTCGATCTGGCGCGACAGGATCTTCCACAGCCCCTTGGCGGTGAGCAGCGTCATGTCCCAGGTCTTGACGGTGCCGAACCAGACGGCGCTCACGGGATCGTACGGCTCGAACGTGACCGTTCGGGTCACGATGCCCACGCCGATCCGGCCGACCTCGACCTCCTGTCCCCCGGCGCCGGTCTCGCGGACGATCGCCGGCGTGACCGTCACTACGTGCGGCCTCCCGTCACGCTCGACGGTGATCTCGAACGTCCGTCCGGGCCGCTTCTGGATCGCCTGCATGAGGTCGTCGGGCGTGTAGACGGGCTGCCCCGCGACGGCCGTGACCAGATCGCTCGTGCGCAGCCCCGCCCTCTCGGCCGGCGACCCGGCGTTCACCGAGCCGATCTGCGGCTGGAGCTGAGGCCCGGCGCCCAGCTCCCACACGTCCTTCGCGTCCTTGAAGATCGGATCGCGCACGGTGGTCCGCCGCGGCGCGACGCTGGCCGTCTGCTCGGCGCCCCCGCGCCGCAGCGTGAGCCGGAGCGAGCGCCCGTCGGAGACCGCGACCGCACGCTCCAGGTCCTCCCAGTGGGAGACCCTTCGCCCGTCGACGCCGAGCACCACGTCACCGGTCCTGAGCCCCGCCGCGGCCGCCGGGCCGCCGTCGGCCACGCGGCCCAGCACCGCGGGCCACACGGGTCGGCCGACGGTCGCCAGCACGACACTGAAGATGAGCGCGGCCAGCACGAAGTTCATGCCCGGTCCGGCGAAGACGATGAGGAAACGCGCCCAGAGAGGCTTGAGCGCGAACGCCTTCGCCGGATCCCACGGGAGCGACGGGCCCCCTTCGAGCGGATTCTCCTCGCCCACCATCTTCACGTAGCCGCCCATCGGAACGGCGGAGAGGCAGTACTCGGTCTCCTTGCCGCGCCAGCGGAGGAGGACCGGCCCGAACCCAATCGAGAAGCGCTCCACGCCGACCCCGGTCCAGCGCGCGACCAGAAAGTGGCCCAGCTCGTGGATGAGGATGAGGACGCCGAGGACGACGACGAACGAGACGACCGTGGTCACGGCCGGCGCGCTCCCGCACGTCCGTCGACGCGCTCCTCGACGCGACGCCGCGTCTCGCCGTCGACGCCGACGCACTCCTCGATCGAGCGGAGCTCGCGCGACGGGCAGTCGTCGAGCGCGCGCTCGATGACCTCCGGGATCTCCGTGAACCCGATCCGGCGGCCGAGGAACGCGGCGACGGCGACCTCGTTCGCCGCGTTGAGCACGACGGGCGCCAACCCGCCCCGCTCGAGCGCCGCCCGCGCGAGTCCGAGGCACGGGAACTTGTCGATGTCCGGTTCGAAGAATGTCAGCGCCCCGGCGCGCGCGAGATCGAGCCGGGCCGCCGGCGTCGGCCGCCGATCGGGGTAGGTCAACGCGTAGAGGATGGGGATACCCATGTCGGCGACCCCGAGCTGGGCGATGACGGACCCGTCGACGTACTCCACCATCGAGTGGACG
Source organism: Candidatus Rokuibacteriota bacterium (assembly GCA_016209635.1). Classification (GTDB taxonomy): domain Bacteria; phylum Methylomirabilota; class Methylomirabilia; order Rokubacteriales; family CSP1-6; genus JACQWC01. Next base: position 21,811 of record JACQWC010000027.1, read on the forward strand.
ATCGACTGCGGGTGGACGACGACCTGGACCTGGTGCGGGGCCACATCGAAGAGC
>JACQWC010000028.1 GCA_016209635.1 Candidatus Rokuibacteriota bacterium
CGTGTTGCTGATGGCTCAAGGGTTGCCTGGCGTGGAGATCGCGGAACGGGTCGGGTACACCGTGGTGCAGGTCAGCCGGTTGCGGCGACGCTTCGCGGAGCACGGCGTGGCGGGCTTGCACGACCGCCCGCGCTCGGGCCGACCCCCGACGATCACGGCGCGGAAGCGGGCGCAGATCGTCGCCCTGACCCTCAAGCCGCCGGCGCCCGGGCTCACCCATTGGTCGACCCGGGACTTGGCCCGCAAGACGGGCGTGTCGCACGGCACGGTCCATCACATCTGGCGCGCCCATGCGCTCAAGCCGCATCGGGTCTCGACGTTCAAGTTCACGACCGACCCCGACGCCGAGGCCAAGATCCACGACGTCGTGGGGTTGTATCTGCACCCGCCCACGAACGCCGTCGTGCTGAGCCTGGATGAGAAGACTCAGATCCAAGCGTTGAGCCGCACCCAGCCGTTGCTCCCCTTGCGGCCCGGGCTGCCCGCGCGGCAGACGCACGACTATCGGCGCAATGGCCTCACCAGCCTGTACGCGGCCCTGGAGGTCGCCAGCGGGCGCGTGCTCGGGGACTGTACGCCCCGGCACACCGGGGCCGAGTTCTTGCGCTTCATCAAGGGCGTGGCCCGCTGCTATCGCGGCCACGAACTCCACGTCGTGCTCGACAACTCGTCCACGCATTCGACCCCGGCCGTGCAGGCGTGGCTGGACCAGCATCCCGAGATCCAGTTTCACTTCACTCCCAAAGGCGCGTCGTGGCTCAACATGGTCGAGGCCTGGTTCGGCATCCTCACCCGCAAGTCGGTCCGCCGAGGGTCGTTCGACACGGTCCGCGCCCTCATTCGCCACATCGAAGCGTACATCGCCGAGTGGAACAGCCATCCCACCCCATTCGTGTGGACCAAAGACCCGGCCGCCATCATCAAGAAGGCTGTCGGCCGTGGTCGTTAACATGACTTCCCAGACGGAACACTAGCGGACGATCCCGGAGACGGGGACCCTGACCGACGGCCGCGTGGGGTCGTCGCTCGTGATGACGAGCGCCCCCCGGGCGGTGCCGCGCGCCGACGCCGTGAACTGGACCGTGACCGTCCTGGTCGCGCCTGGCGCCAGCGAGAAGGCGCCGCCGCCGCTGAGGACGCTGAACGACCCACTGAGCGTCCCGACGCTTCCCGTCAGGATCCCCTGGCCGATGTTCTGGATGCTGATCGTCGCGGTCGGGGTCGAGCCGATCGTCGGCCGGAAGAAGGTGACCCGCGCCGGGAGCACCAGCGCCTTGCCGGGCGGACCCGGGGTCGCGGCGATGGCGCGGGGCGTGCTCCCCACGGGAATCGGTATGCCGGTCCCCGTGACGACCGTGTCCGTCGAGGTGTCGAAGACCAGGACCTCGTTGTTGTTCTCGTCGGTCACGTAGCCGCGACTCGTCTGGTCGACGACGGCGACCCCGTAGGTGCTGCTGGCACCGGGAAACGGGAGCGCCGTCACGGTGTTCGTCGCGGTCGCGATCACCTTGATGTCGCTCCCCTGCGTCGCGACGTAAACCTTGTCCCCGGCGGCGGTGATCGCCATGTTCCGCCCGTTGGGCGCGCCCGAGACGGACGTCACCGCGTTCGTCGCGGTGGTGATCCTCATCACGGGCGACCCGGAGATGTAGACGGTCGCGCCGTCAGGCGTGACGACGGCGTAGCGCGGCGCCGAGCCGACCGCGACCGAGGTCACGACCGATCGCGTCCCGGTGTCCACGATGCAGACCGAGTTACCGTTCTTGTTGACGACGTACGCCCTCGCGGAGACCGGGTTGATCGCGATCCCCTCCGGCGAGACGAAGCACGGGTCGTCGATGCTCGCCACCACCGTGTTCGTCCCCGCGTCGATGATCGTGACCGACCCGGTCTCGCTGCCGCCGCCCTGCTTGTTGGCCACCCACACCTCGCCCCCATCCGGGGTGACGGCCAGGGCGTAGGGCTCGAAGAAGCTCGGGTCCGTGACCTCAGCGATCACGACGTTGATGGCCGTGTCGATCACGCTGACGGAGTCCGAGAAGCGGTTCGGCACATAGACGCGCGTCCCGTCGGGATTCGGCGCGAGGTTCCGGGGCTCGCTGGTGACGGGGATGACCGTGATCTCGGTGTTGGTCGCGGGGTCGATGACGGAAATCGTCTCGTCGTCCACGTTCGACACGTACACCCCCGCCCGGGCGGCGAGCGGGGCGAGGGTCGCCAGCGCGAGCGCCGCGACCGCCGGTGCGATTCGATGGAAGCGCATGGGGAAGCCCCCGTCTCGTTAGAAGGTCAGCCTGTCGCCCGGGCTGATCGGGAACACCTGGGTCGTCGTCTGGCCGAGGGCGGCCTGGTACTCCTGGGGCGTGCCCCTGAGCACGGGGAACGTCCCGTAGTGGATGGGGATCGCGTAGCGCGGCTTCAGCATCTCCTTGGTCGCGTAGGCGGCGTCCCGCGGGTCCATGACGAAGTGGCCGCCGATCGGGATCATGACGAGGTCGGGCTTGTAGTACTCGCTGATGAACCGCATGTCGCCGAAGATCCCGGTGTCGCCCATGTGGTAGAGCTTGAAGCCGTTCTCGAGCTCGACGATGAAGCCCGCGGGCTCCCCGCCGGGATAGGTCACGCTCTTCTTCGTCGCCGGATCGCTGAGCGTCACCTCCGAGGAGTGCTCGGCCCGGACCTGGGTGATCTTGATCTGCGATCCCGCCGGCGTCACGATGCCGCCCTTGGCGAAGCGGACGCCTTGCTCCGGCGTCAGCCAGCCCAGATCGGTCATCGTCGCGATGAGCCCGGCGGGGCCGAGGACCTTGGCCCCGGTGCGCCGCGCCAGCTCGCCAGCGTCACTCTGGCCGTCGCTCCGGCCGAGGTTCCCGACATGATCGCCGTGGCCGTGGGTCACGAGGATCACGTCGACTTTTCCCAGGACGTCGAGGTTCTTCCACTGCTGCGGCGTCTTGGGGTTGTTGGTGAGGAACGGGTCGATCACGATGACCTTGCCGGTGAGCGTGGTCACCCGCGTCGTCGCCTGGCCGAGCCAGAGGACCTCGGCCTTCGCCGCCTGCGCCCACGCCGGCTCGGCGGCGAGCGTGAAGGTGAGCATGCCCGTGAGCTTGAGAAAGTCGCGCCGGTCCATGTCCATATGTTTTCCTCCCGTGGTCGGGTCGGACGGTCCGGGCAGGGCGCTACTCTAGCACAGCGGCACGACGGCGAGAGCCGCTATCGACCGGTGAAGTCGGAAGTTGGCGTTGCGATCGCCGCGGGTTTCTGCTACGGTCACTTCGTTGTTCGCGCCCGGGATGCCCCGGAGGGGCCCCAGGGAAGGCGGTGTAAGGCCGCCGCGACCCCGTCACTGTAATCGGGGACGAAACCCGCGAACGCCACTGGCCCGACGGCCGGGAAGGCGCGGGGAGTAGGACGATCCGAGAGCCAGGAGACCTGCCCGGGCGCGCACTGCCAAACCGGTCTTCGAGGGAGGATCCGGGCGACTTGGCCTCATCGCTCTTCGTTCTCGGCGGCGCCCGCAGCGGTAAGAGTCGGTTCGCCGTGTCGAGCCAGCCCCCGCATGCGCGGGTCGCGTTCGTCGCGACGGCCGAGGCCGGCGATGCCGACATGGCCGCGCGGATCGCCCGCCACCGGGCCGAGCGCCCGCGCCACTGGATCACCGTCGAGGAGCCGGTCGACCTCGTGCGACGGCTCGAGAAGCTCGTCGGCACCGTGGACGCCGTCCTCGTCGACTGCCTCACCCTCTGGGTCTCGAACCGGCTCCTCCGCGGGGACGCCGACGGCGCGATCCTCGACGAGTGCGAGGGGCTCGCGGCCCTGGTCCGGCGGCGTCTCTACGGCGTCACGCTCGTGTCGAACGAGGTCGGCGAGGGCGTGCACCCGGAGACCGCGGCGGGCCTCCGCTTCCGCGACCTCCTCGGGCTCGTGAATCAAACGGTGGCGGCGGTCTCGGACCGCGTCGTGCTCATGGTGGCCGGCCATCCCCTGACCGTCAAGGAGGCGCTCCCGAGCGATGACGTCCCTCCAGAAGCTCCTTGAGGCTATCGCGCCGCCGCCCGGGGACGTCGCGGGCGGGGCGCAGGCCCACCTCGACAGCCTGACGAAGCCCCCGGGAAGCCTCGGCCGCCTCGAGGACCTCGCCCTCCGACTCGCCATCCTGCGCGGCGGCGCGCCGCGCCTCGCGCGACCCGTCATCTTCACGTTCGCCGCCGACCACGGGGTCGTCGCCGAGGGTGTGAGCGCCTACCCCCAGGCGGTCACCGCGCAGATGGTCGAGAACTTCGTCCGGGGCGGCGCTGCCGTCAACGTGCTCGCCCGGCAGGCCGGGGCCCGGGTGGTTGTCGCCGACTTCGGCGTCGCGACCCCGCTCCCACCGGCGGCTGCGGTCGCCAGATGCGCGGTAGGGCCGGGCACGGCCAACATCGCCCGCGGGCCCGCGATGACGCGCGAGCAGGCCGTGAGCGCGGTCGAGGCGGGCGCGCGCCTGGCCGGGCAGGAGCTGGCCGCGGGCGCCGACCTCCTGGGGACGGGCGAGATGGGGATCGGGAACACCACGGCCGCCAGCGCGATCACCGCCGCGCTGACGGGCGCCGCCGAGGGAGCGGTCACCGGCCGGGGCACCGGCGTCGACGACCCGACGTGGCGCCGGAAGGTCGACGTCGTCCGCCGGGCGCTCGAGGTCAACCGGCCGGACCCGCGCGACGGGCTCGACGTGCTGGCGCGCGTCGGCGGCTTCGAGATCGCCGGGCTCGTCGGCGTGATCCGGGCCGGGGCGGCGCGGGCGACGCCCGTGGCGCTCGACGGCTTCATCTCCACCGCGGCCGCGCTCGTCGCCGTCACGCTCGCGCCCGAGGCGCGCCACGCGCTCTTCGCCTCGCACCGCTCGACCGAGCCTGGCCACGCCGTGGCCCTCGCGCATCTCGGGCTCACGCCCTATCTCGACCTCGAGATGCGGCTCGGGGAGGGAACCGGCGCCGCGCTCTTCATCCACCTCGCGCGCGCCGCCACCCTGGTCTACACGGAGATGGCGACCTTCAAGTCCGCGGGCGTCGACGGGCCACACTAGCAATGGCGCGGGTGATCGTGATCGCCGGGGTCGCGAGCGGCGTCGGGAAGACGACGATGACCCTCGGGCTCCTCGAGGCGTACCGACGTCGCGGCCTCGCCGTGCAAGGCTTCAAGGTCGGGCCCGACTTCATCGATTCCGGCTTCCACGAGCTGGTCACGGGCCACCCCTCCTACAATCTCGACGGCTGGATGTGCGGCCGAGAGCGAGTCCTCGAGACCGTGTCGACGCGGTCCGCCACCGCCGACCTGGTCATCGTCGAGGGCGCGATGGGCTGCTTTGACGGTGTCGACGGGACGAGCGAGGACGGCTCGACCGCGCAGATCGCCAAGTGGCTCGGCGCCCCGGTCGTCCTCGTCGTCGACGCGAGCGCCCAGTCACGGAGCGTCGGCGCGGTGGTGCTCGGCTTCGAGCGGTTCGACCCGGCGCTCGGCATCGCGGGCGTGATCCTGAACCGCGTCGGTGGCGATGTCCACGCCCGCTGGGCGCTCGAGGCGGTGGCGGGCGTCTGCCGGGCGGCGCCGCTCGGGGCTCTCGCGAGCGACCCGAGCCTCACTCTGCCCGAGCGGCACCTCGGCCTCGTCACGGCCGTGGAGGGGACGCTTGCCCCGGAGCGGCGGGAGCGCCTGGCCGCGATGGTGGAACGCTCGATCGATCTCGACCGACTCCTGGCTCTCGCGGCCCCCCTCGCCGCTCCTGCCGCGCGGCGCCCGCGGAGCGACGCGTCGCCGAGGCCGGTCAGGATCGGCGTCGCGCGCGACGCCGCCTTCCAGTTCTACTACGCGGAGAACCTCGAGCTGCTGCGCGCGGAGGGCGCCGAGCTGGTGTTCTGGAGTCCGCTGAGCGCGCGCTCCCTCCCCGACGTCGACGGTCTCTACCTCGGAGGCGGCTACCCCGAGGTCCACGCGCGGCGTCTCGCCGCGAACGCGGCGATCCGAGAGGCCGTCGGGCGGTTCGCCGAAGGTGGTCGACCGGTCTACGCCGAGTGCGGTGGCCTCATGTACCTCGCGGAGGCGCTCGAGGACCTCGACGGCGTGCCGCATCCGATGGTGGGGCTGCTGCCGACGACGGTCGGCATGGTGCCGCGCGGGCTCACCCTCGGGTACGCGGAGGTGGTGCTGACGCGCGACACGCCGCTCGGCAGCGCCGGCACGCGCGCCCGCGGCCACGAGTTCCACTACTCGACGCTCGGGCCCGTGCCCGCGTCGATCCCGCGGGCCTACCGCGTCCAGGTGCGCGGGGGCGGGGAGCGGGTCGAGGGGTATCTGATCGGGCGCGCCCTCATGAGCTACGTTCACCTCCACTTCGCGTCCTGTCCGGACCTCGCGCGAGGATTCGTCGAGGCGTGCGCGGGGGTACCCTCGTGAGGCGACTCGTCCTCGTGGCGCTCGCCTCTACCCTCGGGCTGGCCGGCCCGGTGCAGGCGTTCACCGTCCGTGACATGCTGGGCAGAGAGGTGACGCTCGCCGGCCCGCCCCGGCGGATCGTCTCGCTGGTGCCGAGCGCGACCGAGGTGATCTTCGCGCTCGGCGCCGAGGACCGGCTGGTGGGCGTGACCGACTTCTGCGACTTCCCGCCCGCGGCCAGAGCGAAGCCGAGCGTCGGCGGGATGGTGGCGCCGAGCCTCGAGGCGATCGTCGCGCTCAGACCGGATCTGGTGATCGCCACCAACGCCGGGAACCGCGAGGAGACGTTCCGGGACCTCGGGCGCGTCGGCATTCCGACCTACCTCGTTACTCCGAGCCGCATCGCCGAGATGCTCGACATGGTCGCGAGGATCGGCGAACTGACCGGTCGGGGCGCGGCGGTCGCCCCGCTCCGCGCGAGGCTCGAGCAGCGGATCACCGCGGTGCAGCGGGCGGTCCTCCCGCTCCGCCGTCCCCGGGTGCTCTACGTGCTGTGGCCGGAGCCGCTCATCGTCCCCGGCCGCGACGCTCTCGTGACCGAGCTGATCGAGCTGGCGGGCGGAGCGAGCGTCACGGCTGGCGAGGCCGACGCGTATCCGCGCCTGAGCCTGGAGGCCGCGGTGGCGAGGGCGCCGGAGGTGATCCTCCTCGCCAACCACGGCTCGAACACCGGCCCCATCGCCCGCGAGAAGTGGGACGGCCTCACGAGCCTGCCCGCGGTGAGGGCCGGCCGGGTCCAGGCGGTGAACGGGGACCTCCTCCACCGCTACGGCCCCCGCGTCGTCGACGGCCTCGAGCAGCTCGCGCGGGCGATCCACCCCGAGGCGTTCCGGTGACCGTCGCGCGGCGGCTCCTCCTGGCGCTGGGCGCGCTCTCGGCGGTCCTCGTGGCGGTCGGCCTCGTCGCGCTCTTCGTCGGAAGCGCCGGGATCTCTCCCGAGGCGATCCTGCGCGTGCTCTCGGGCCGCGCCGAGGCCGAGTCGGTCGAGCGGGTCGTGACGCTCCAGCTCCGCCTGCCGAGGATCGCCGTCGCGGTCATGGCGGGCGGCGCGCTCGCCGTCGCGGGCGTCGGCTTCCAGGCGCTGACGCGCAACCCGCTGGCCGAGCCGTCCGTGCTCGGAGTCTCGAGCGGCGCCGCCCTCGGCGTCGTGATCGGCCAGATCTTCGGGCTCGGCCCCGGCCTTCTGGAATCGCTCGCGCTGACCGCCTTCGCGTTCGCGGGCGCGCTCCTCGCGGCGGGCGCGGTCTACCTGATCGCAAGGGCCGGGAGCGGGCTCGCGATCCAGACGCTCCTTCTGGCCGGCGTCATCGTGGGCATCTTCTTCTCGTCGGCCATCACGGTCGTGATCTCCGTCGTCGACTTCAACCGGCTGGGCGGCGTCATCCACTGGCTCCTCGGCAACCTCGGGCCCATCCCGCCCGCGTCGCTGGCGCTCTTCGGCGTCCTCGCCGCCGTGGGAGTCTGGCTGATCGCCGGTCAGGCGCGCGAGCTGAACGTCCTCGCGCTGGGGGAGGAGGCGGCCCTCCAGCTCGGGGTGAACACCGAGCGGCTCAAGGTGCGGATCTTCTTCGGCGCGGCGCTGCTCACGGGGACGGTGGTGGCCTTCGCCGGCCCCATCGGCTTCGTCGGGCTGATCGTCCCCCACATGCTGCGGGGGTTCCTCGGGCAGGATAACCGGTTGCTCGTCCCTGGGGCTCTCGTCGGCGGCGGGGCGTTCCTCCTGGCGGCCGACACCCTCGCGCGCAACGTCGTGGCGCCCGCCGAGCTGTCGGTCGGAGTGATCACGTCCTTCTGCGGCGCGCCGTTCTTCGTCTATCTCCTGCGCACCCGGTACCGGAGGATCCCGTGACCCCGCTCGTCGAGTTCCGCGGCGTGGAGTTCCACTACGAGCGCGCCGAGCGCCGCCGGGCCCACCCGTTCAAGCTCTCGGGCCTCTCGTTCGCCGTCGCGCGCGGCGAGATTCTCGGCGTGATCGGCCCGAACAGCGCGGGCAAGACGACGGTGCTGAGGCTCCTCACGAAGGTCCTGCCGCCGACCGCCGGCGAGATCCTGCTCGACGGCCGGAGACTCGCGAGCCTCGCCGGACGAGAGGTGGCGCGGCAGGTCGCGGTGGTCCCCCAGGACGTGCCGCAGTCGTTTCCGTTCACCGTGGGGGAGCTGGTGCTGATGGGCCGCTACCCGCACGCGGGGGGCCGGTTCTTCGAGACCGGCGAGGATCTCGTCGTCGCGAGGGAGGCGATGGCCGCGACCGGCGTGCTCGACCTCGAGCCGCTGCCCCTCGAGGAGCTCTCCGGCGGCGAGCGCCAGCGCGCGATCCTCGCCCGGGCGCTCGCCCAGGAGCCCCGGCTCCTCGTCCTCGACGAGCCGACGGCGCACCTCGACCTCCGCTACCAGGCCGAGTGCGCCGGGCTCCTCCGTCGGCTGAACCGCGAGCGCGGGGTCACGATCCTGCTCGTCTCCCACGACCTCGGCCTGGCCGCCGAGGTCTCGGACCGCCTGCTCCTCCTGGCCGACGGGCGGCTCGTGCGGTCCGGCGCGCCCGCGGAGGTGCTCGACGAGACGGCGCTCGAGGCGGCCTTCGGATGTCCGGTCGTCGTGGAGAAGAGCCCGACGAGTCACCGGCCCCTCGTGCAGGTCGTGTGGCCGGATCCCGAGAGGAGGTGAGAGTCGGTCGCGAGCGAGTCGCCCCGGGTGCAGGGAAGCCGGTGAGGCCTCGAAGAGGCCGAGGCCGGCACGGTCCCGCCACTGTGAGTGGGGAGCGACGTCCAGATCCGCTTCGGCGGAGCCACTGTCCGCGCTGGTACGGACGGGAAGGCTGGACGGCCGCGGCGATCCACGAGTCAGGAGACCTGTTCGGGGCGGTGGCATCCAACCCTTTCGCGGAAGAAGGAGCGGAGCGATGTCGAGAGCCCGACCGATTACGGTCTTCCTGGCCGCCGTGCTGGCAACCGGAACGGCGTTCGGCGAGGAGGTGAAGAAGCTCGAGCCGGTGGTCGTCACCGCCACCAAGGTGGAGACGCCGCAGGGCGAGCTGGGAGCGTCGGTGACGGTGATCACCGAGGAGGAGCTCCGGATCTACAACTACGACCGGATCGAGGACGCGCTGCGACAGGTGCCGGGGGTGGTCGTCCAGCGCTCGGGGGGCCCGGGAAAGGTCACGAGCATCCAGATCCGCGGCGCCGGCTCGCAGCAGGTGCAGGTGCTCGTCGACGGGATGCGGGTCAAGAGCCCGACCCTCGGCACCGCGGATCTCGCCGAGTTCTCGCTCGACGCGATCGACCGGATCGAGATCGTGCGCGGCCCGCAGTCGACGCTCCACGGCGCCGACGCCATCGGCGGCGTCGTCAACATCATCACCAAGAAGGGGCAGGGGCCCGTCCGCGCGACCCTCTCGGTCGAGGGCGGGAGCTACGAGACTTTCCGAGAGCAGGCGACCGTCGGCGGCTCCCGCGGCGGCTTCAACTTCTTCCTCTCGGGCAGCCGGTTCGACACGGCCGGGCAGCTCCGGCAGTTCTCGAACGACGACTCTGACCAGACCGCGTTCGCGGGGAGGCTCGGGTACGACTTCCCGTGGAAGGGCGACCTGTCGCTCTCCGGGCGCTACACCAAGCTCGACCTCGACCTCCCGATCCACTCGACGAGCCCGACGATTCTCGACCCGAACTCCCAGCAGCAGACCGAGACCTGGCTCTACAACCTCTCGTACAAGCAGCCCGTCACCTCCTGGTGGGATGTCCAGGCCCGGTACGGCCAGTGGTGGAACAACCAGGGCTTCCAGGACCCGCCGCCGCCTCCGCCGCCCACCGACACCTTCGCGGACACGCCGGGCGACTCCCAGACCAACACGCGGCGCCGCGAGTTCGAGCTGCTCAGTTCCTTCCGCCCGGCCAAGTGGAACACGTTCACGGTCGGGGGCGAGCACCGGAACGAGCGCGGCGAGAGCCGGGGGGCGTTCAGCGAGGAGATCAACACGGTCTCGCTCTTCGGGCAGGACGAGATCCGGCTGTTCGACCGCGTGATCCTCGGCGGGGGCCTCCGCTGGGAGGACAACGACGTCTTCGGCAGCGAGGTGACCCCGCGCGTGTCGGCGGCCATCCTGATCAAGGAGACCGGGACGCGGCTCCGCGGCGGCTGGGGCAAAGGCTTCCGGGCGCCGACGATCAACGACCTCTTCTTCCCGGGATTCGGCAACCCGGACCTCAAGCCGGAGCGGAGCGAGAGCTACGAAGTCGGCGCGGACCAGAAGCTCTGGGAGAACCGGCTCCGGTTCGGGGCGACCTACTTCCACAACGAGTTCAGCAACCTCATCCAGTTCACCTTCGACCCGGCGACCTTCGCCTTCCTGCCCGAGAACGTCAGCGGGGCCCGATCCCAGGGCGTCGAGACGTACCTCGAGCTGGACCCCCTCGACTGGGTGACGCTCTTCGTGAACTACACCTTCACCGACACGCGCGACACCACCACCGGGCTCGACCTCCGCCGCTTCCCGCGCCACGCCTGGAGCACGGGTGTCACCGTCACGCCGGTCGACCGGCTGAGCCTCTGGACGAAAGCGTACGTGGTGTCGAGCCAGCTCGAGTCCGCCTTTGCGGGTCGCAACCCCGGCTATCACCGCATGGACGTCGGCGGCACGTACCGCCTCCTCGGGCGCGTCGGCGCGATGCAGAAGCTCGAGCTGACGGCCCGCGTCGAGAACCTCACGGACGAGAAGTACGAGGAGGCGCTCGGCTTCCCGGCGCTCGGCTTCAACGCGATGGTCGGGCTCAGGGCGTCCTTCGAGTAGCGGGGTGGACCCATGAGTCGCTGGCGCGTGGGCCTCCCGGCCTCCCTCCTCGTCCACGGCGGTGGGCTGCTCCTCCTCGCCCTCGTGCTCGCCGAGAGCGGCTCGCCCCCGGTCCTCTTCATCGACCTCGCCGAGGGGATCGCGGCGCGCGACGCGGGCGCTGCCTCGGGCGCCCAGGCACGCCCTGCCCGGACCTCGCGGTCGGCCGCGCCGGCGCGGGAGGAGCCCCTCTCGCCTCCGGAGCTTGCGACCGCTCCCGCTCCTCCTCCGCCGGCTGGTGCCGACCACGAGGTCGACGCTGCCGATGCCGGGCCGAGGGTCGAGGGCGCGACCGCGGGGACGGCGGGCCCGGTGAGGACGCGGGACGCGGAGGAGGGCAGCGGTCACGCAGCCTGGATCGGCACGGGTGCGGGCGGCGCTCGGGGAGGCGCCGGCGAAAATCCCGTCGCCGCCTCGACCGGCGGCGCGGACGTCCGCGGAGCGGGCGACGCGCAGGGGCTCGCGCTCGCGGTTCCCCCGGCTCTCCCTTCGCCGGCGGCCGCGGAGTACGGTCCGTACCTCGGGCTCGTTCGACGGCGGATCCAGGAGTCGCTCCGGTATCCGCTCGGGGCGCGGCGGCGGAGCCTCACCGGAACGGTCCACCTCGAGATCGTGATCCGACCCACCGGCGCGATCGAACACGTCCGGATCATCGACTCCTCCTCCCATCCGATCCTGGACGAGGCGGCGGTCGACACCGTCCGGAGCCTTCCGCCCCTGCCGTTCCCGGCCGAGCTCTCACCGCGTACGCTGAGGGTCCGGCTCCCGGTGGTCTTCGAGTTGCGATAGGCAGTATCCTCACCGCGTCGGCCTGCGCCGGCGCGGGGAGGGGACGACCGTGGAAGAACCCGACGGGACGACGACGGAGTACGACGAGGTCGCGGTCGAGGGCGAACGCGTCGAGCGGCTCCTGCGAGAGCTATTCGGGGACCATTGGGAGAAGATCACTTTCGGGCCGCTCATCGAGGGCGCGGCCTGGGAGATCCAGCTCACGGCCCCTCCGAAGCTCACGATGCTCGACGGCTATCTGACCGTGGACACCGGCGCCTGGCACTTCCACCTCTGCGTCGCCGATCACCGATCGGCGCCGAGCGAGACGCTGGCGCGCATCCGCCGAGTCGCCCGCGCGGCGTTCTTCCGGAGCCACGGCGGGTCCTGCTCGCCGACGACCTGGGGGCTCAGGCTCTGGAACGGTCGGGGCGAGCAGATGATCACGATCCTCTTCCCGAACCCCTACTTCGACGACGCCTGGAAGCGCCTCGCGGAGCCCGCCTGGCGGAAGACCGAGCTCTGGGAGGACTTCCGGCGTCGCTACGCCGGAGGCGAATAAATGGCGCGTGCTCCCGGCTGGACCGTGCTGGCGATCGCCCTCATGGGGCTCCTGGCGCTCCCCCTCCACGCCCGCGGTGAGGACGGCGCGATCGAGCCGGACAGGCCCGACGTCACGAATGGCGTCAAGACCGTCCCGCCCGGCGCCTTCCAGATCGAGACGGGCGCCGCCTACTCGCAAAGAAGCATCGCGGCGAGTCACGCCGAGGGACGGCTCGCCGTCGAGACCACGCTGCGCGCGGGCCTGACCGAGCGTCTCGAGATGCGGCTGGACGGCGAGCCCTTCGTGAGGCTCCGCGGTGAGGAAGATGACACCAGCCACGGCGACCTGACGCTCGGGCTGAAGTACCGCGTCCTCGACGGGAGGGAAGGGCAGTGGTTCCCGGCCCTCGGCATCCAGCCGTTCGTCAAGGTCCCGATCGCCGACGCGCCGATCGGGTCGGAGAGGCCGGACGTGGGCCTGATCGCGCTGGCGAGCTTCGACCTGCCGTGGGAGCTCGGCCTGGATGCCAACGCGGGGATGGCCGCCATCGGCCAGTCGCGACCCAGCGGATACCTGCTGCAGGCGCTCGTCTCGGCCTCGCTCAGCCGGCCGGTCACGACGGGGCTCACGACGTTCGCCGAGATCTTCTTCGCCTCGCGCGATGAGCGGGACTCGCGCGAGAGGGTCGGGCTCGACGCCGGCATTGTCTGGCGGCTGGAGCGGTTCCTCGCGATCGACGCCGCGGCCACGACATCGCTCGCCGGCCCGGTACCGGACTTCACGCTCAGGACTGGCGTGAGCGTCCGACTCGGACGCTGACGGTCGCGGGGCCGTCCCGTCAGCCCAGCGCGTCGCCGAGCTTCCGCAGCAGGTAATCGATGAACGTGCAATAGTCCTTCGCCTCGGGCACGCCCGCGACGTGCGCCGGCAGCTTCAGCACCGTGACAGGCTGGCCGGTGCGGCGCTCGACCTCGCGGGCCACGGCGAGCGGGATGCGCGGGCTGTACACCGGCTCGTGGATGATGAGCCGAGCGTCTTCCCGCACCATCGTCTCCGTCAGCTGCCGGATGTCGGCGGGCGACGGCTCGATCCCGGGTTTGGGTTCGCAGTAGCCGACGATCACGAGACCGAAGCGACGCGCGAGGTAGGACCAGGTCTTGTGGTACGCGGCGAGCTTCCTGCCGCGGAGGCTCTTGCCCGCATCCTCCCATCTCGGCAGCGCGGCGTCGACCCGCGCGGCGAAGTCTTTCGCGTTCTTCCGGAAGTGGACCGCGTCTTCGGGCGACACTCGCTCGAGACCGCGCAGGATGTTATCCGCGACCAATTTGGCGTTCAACGGGTCCAGCAGATAGTGCGGGTTGCCCTGGACGTGGATCTCGCCGAGCGAGCGATCCAGGCGGCCCGACGGGACTTCCAGCACCGCGATCCCTTCGGAGGCGTCGACGTACCCGGGGCCGCCCGGGGCGATCTTCCGGTTGTGCGCGCCCTCGATCACCGTGTCCATCCAGATGTCGGCGAAGAGGCCGATGCGGATGAGGGCGTCGGCGCGGCCGGCGCGGACGATCCAGCTCGGGAAGATCTCCTCCACCCAGATCTCTGGCTCCTGATCGCCCCGGAAGAAGCTGTGCGCCTGGACGCGCTCCCGGCCGATCTCCTGCGCGATCGAGGCGAGGTCGGTCGAGCTGGTGACGACGCGTAGCGCGGCACGCGCCCCGGCCACGCCGGGGGCTGCGAGCCCGCCGAGCGCGAGCGCCCAGCGCAGCAGGGCTCTCCGGCGCACGCTAGAAGGGGCCCGGCCGCTCGTAGCCGAGCTTGAACAGGAGCTGCAGGAAGATCTCGTCCGAGCTCAAGGCGAAGTTGCGCTCGGTGTGCTTGTACTGCGACCGCAGCGTCAGAAAGCGGCTCGGCCGATAGCTCAGGATCAACGAGCCGGCCGTCTCGTGCCGCACCGACGGTCCGGCCTCCTCCCGCGTCGGGAGCTGCGAGTAGTCGAAGCGGCCGCCGAGCGACCAGTTTCGCGCGATCTGGGCGTCGGCCAACGTGTAGAGGCCCCACCGGTCGAGGACTTCGCGCTGCCGCGGCACCCCCGCCTCGGCCTCGTCCGCCGTCGGCTCGCGGAAGTGATCGCGCCAGGTGTAGAAGAACTCGGTCAGCAGGTTGAACCCCCGGTAGAGGCCGAGGAGCGGCTGTCGGTACTGAACCTGCATGTGGGCGTTGAGGATCTGCGACCTGAGCGTCGCGCGTCCGTCGTCGTCGTCGGCGTGTCCGTACGCGTAGCCGACACCGCCCTCGAGGCCGGTCGAGTCTCCCAGCTCGAGAAAGCTCTCGAGTCGGCCGTAGAAGGCGGGCTTGCGCGCGACCCCCGCGCGGCCGCCGTGGAAGGACTGATCGTTGTCCCCGTTGAACACGGCGCCCCAGAGCATCAGGGAGAGTTCGTCCGTGATGCCAAAGAGGCGGTTGGCCGCGAGCCCGGTGTCGATCCACCCGTCCGGGCCGAAGAGGTTCGTGATGACGTTGGGCGGGTCCACCTCGGGGATCTCCTCCGGATCGGAGTCGTTGAACTCTCCGAAGGCGGTGCGGAACTTCCCCACCTTGAGCTCCAGCTTGCCGGGGAGCGCCCCGAAGGTCACGATCGCCTCCTCGAGGCCGACGTCCAGATCGCCTCCGAACTGCTGCTCGGCGGAGAGGATGGCCTCGAAGCGCGCGAACGGGTCGACGGCCGAGCGGAGCCCCAGCTCGATCTCGCGCACGTTGAACCGGTCCCGGCGGACGAAGAGCTCCGCGCCCTCCTGCTCCTCGCCGAGCTGCTGCTCGAGCTTGCGCCGGTTCTTGAGCGTGTAGTTGCCGATCATGTTGCCCTCGAGCCGGATCTCGGGCAGGTAGGCGAGCCAAGGAGGCAGCCCGCGCTCCGGAGCCGCCGGCACGTCGGCGGCCGGTGCTCGAGGGGGCTCCGCCTGGGCGGGCAGCGGCGGCGCGATCGCCCCGGGCGCCGTAGGGGCCGGCGCCGCCGCGGCGCCGGAGGAGCCCTGCTGCCCCCGAGTCAGCGCATCAATGAGCCGCTGCTGCTCCGTCACGATCCGCCGGAGCTCGGCGACCGACTCGCGGAGCGCCTGGAGCTCACGGCTGACGTCGCCGTCCACCGCCTGCGCGAGCAGGGGGCTCGGAAGGAGGGCGGCGAGCGCGGCCGCCAGCGTGGCCGCTGCCGCCGTCCGGCGCGACGCTCGCGCCACCGCGCGCCCCGCGAGCGCCAGGGCGACGAGGGATGTCACCGCGAGCGAGATCGTGGCCCCGGTCGGCAGATCGAACGTGAACGCCCCGGTGAGCCCGAGCGGGACCGCGAGCGTCCCGAGGCCGACGGCCGTCAGGAACATCGCGCGCATTCCGGTGGCGAGGAGCCGGGCGCCCAGGGCCGGGAGGACCAGGAGGGCGAACGTGACCAGGAGGCCGGCGCTCCGGATCGCGAAGGCGATGGCCACGCCCAGCGTCAGGTAGAGGAGGAGGTTCCAGCCGCGCGCGTTGAGGCCCTGCGCGGCGGCGGTCTCGTAGTCGAACGAGACGAAGACGAACTCCTTGCGGAATTTCAGGTGGACCAGCGTCACCACGAGACTCACGACGGCGAGCGCCCACAGCTCGGACTCCGGCACCGAAAGGATGTTGCCGAAGAGGACGCCGAGGGCCCGCGCTTCGCCGACCGGGTTCTTGGCGATGAAGATGATCGCCAGCGCCGCCGCGACGACGTAGCTCGCGCCGAGGACGCCTTCGATCGGTGCGCGGCTGCGCCCGACGATCTGGGAGAAGGCCACGGCGCCGCCGAGGCTCGCGGCGAGGGCCGTGAGAAGCGGGCTCCAACCGAGCAGCAGGGCCAGGGCGAGGCCGGCCGAGGCGATCTGGGCCAGGGCGATGGCGAGGAACACGACGCGCTTGAGCACGACGTAGACGCCCACGAGGGAGCACGTCACGCCGACGAGCGTCCCGGCGATCAGCGCGTTCTGGAAGTAGCCCTGGGCGATCAGCTCAAGCATGGGCACCCCCGGGGATGACGGTCCGCCACCCCTCGACCCGGCGCACCTTCATGCCGCACCCGTAGAGTCGCGTCAGGGTTTCGTCCGCGAGGATCTCCTCGTCCGTCCCGAGCTGGAACAAGCGTCTCTCGCGGTCCACGAGGGCGATGCGCTTGGCGTAGTTGCCGACGAGGCTCAGGTTGTGCGTCGCGACCACGATGGCCAGGCCGTGCTCACGATGGAGCTGGAGCAGCAGGTCCATGACCGCCCGCTCGGCCGCGGGATCCATGCCGGTCGTCGGCTCGTCGAGGACCATCAACGCCGGCTCGACGGCCAGCGCTCGCGCGATCAAGACCCGTTGCTTCTGCCCACCGGAGAGCCCGTGGAACGGCGAGCCCGAAAGCGCGGCCACGCCCGTCTCGGCCATCGCCCGCCGGACCACCTCGCGATCGACTGCGCCGGGCCGTCGCCAGGGGCCGACTCGAGCGGTTCGCCCCTGCAGCACGACCTCTGCCGCGGACAGCGGGAACACGGGATCGAGATCCCGCTCCTGGGGCACGTAGCCGATCGCGCCGACGGACCGCCTTGAGACATGACCGTGGATCGGCGGCAGGACCCCGGCGATCGTGCGAAGCAGGGTGGTCTTGCCGCTCCCGTTCGGTCCGACGAATGCCAGGAAGTCGCCTCGATGGAGCTGGAAGGCGATGTCACTGAGGATCGGGTCGCCGCCGTAGCCGACGCTGACGGCCTGGTACACGATGAGCGGGTCGGACATGACCCCTCTGGTTAGCGCGGAGTCGCGTCCCTGTCTATCCCCGGGTGGCTACGATCCTCGGGGCCAGACGGCTATGCTCAGTCGAAGAGGCCCGCACGGACGGCTTCAACTGCCGCCTGGGTGCGGTCCGAGACCCCCAGCTTCTCGAGGATGCGCTGGACGTACTTCTTGGCGGTGCCCACGCTCCAGCGCATCCGCTCGCCGATCTCCTTGTTCGTCAGCCCGTCCGCGATCAGTCGCAGGATCTCCCGCTCTACCAGGGTGAGCGATTCCGACCCTCCGCCGCCTGGCGTCCGCGCGCCGGGCTCCGGCGGGATCTCGGCCAGCAACACCCGGAGCAGCGCCGGGTCCATGACGGATTCGCCGGCGCGCACCGCCCGCACGGAGGCGAGCAGCTCACGGCGACCCACGCCCTTGAGCACGTAGCCGGCCGCGCCGGCCGAGACCGCGCGCCGAACGAGCCGGTGATCGTCGTGCATGCTGACGATCAGGACGCTGGCCCGCGGCGCGACCGCCTTGATCCGGCCGAGCGCGGTGACCCCGTCGAGATCGGGCAGCTCGACGTCGAGGAGAACGACGTCTGGCGCCAGTTCCTCCGCGCAGCGGATCGCCTCCACGGCGGTGCCCGCGTCGCCGACGACCTCGATGGCGTCCGCGCTCAGCATGCTGCGCAGCCCCTCCCGGACCATCGGGTGGTCGTCGACGATCAGGACGCGGATCTTCGCGCTACTCCCGGATTCCATTCGCGCGTCGGTCCTCAAGCGGCAGCCGCACGCTTACGCGCGTTCCGTGCTGGGGCTCGCTCTCGATCGTGCAGGTCCCCCCCAGGAGCCGCGCGCGCTCGCGCATGCTGTGCAGCCCGAGCCCGCGGCGCCCGCGCCGATCGCCGTCCACGGCGAAGCCGGCGCCCCGGTCGAGGACGTCGAGCACCAGCCAGTCGTCCTCCCGGCGCAGCTCCACCTCGACACCCGAGGTGTTCGCGTGGCGGGCGGCGTTGGCGAGCGCCTCCTGGGCGATCCGGTAGACGGCCGTCTCCACCGCGGGCGCCAGGCGCGTCTCTCCGAGGTCCGCGCTGAAGGTCACCGACCACCCTGCCTCCCCGGCGGCCTCCTCGACGCTCCCCCGCAGCGCGGCGACGAGTCCGCCCGCGGCGATCGCCGAGGGGCGGAGGGCCATCAGGACCCGGCGCGTCTCCACGACCGCGCGCTCGAGGCGATCGAGCCCCATCGCCAGCTCCCGGGCCCCCCGGTCGGGTTCCCGGCGCCAGACGTCGTTGCAGGTGTCGAGGTGCTGCTTGGCGCTCACGATGAGCTGGGCGATGCCGTCGTGGACGTCGTAGGCGATGCGCTGGCGCTCCCGCTCCTGCGCGAAGATCACCTTCTCGACCATCCGCGAGAGCTCCTCCTCGTGGGCCGTCTTCTCCCGCCAGGCGCGCAGGAAGGTGGCCGTCGCGGCGAGGATGAGGAGCACCTGCAGCGAGTGCACCACGGTCACGGCGAAGGGTGAGCTCCGTGGCAGCTCCAGCATCCAGATCTCGAGCAGCTCGTAGGACCCCATGCCGAGGAAGACGACGGCGAGCACCATCTCCCGGTATCGATCAACGGCCCGGCGCATGATCCGCCACCCCATATGAGCCTCCGGCCAGCGGGTTAGCTACGACACGCCTGCATAGCACGACGACCTCGCCTCCGCCAACCGGCGGATGGTAAGGTCCGTCGCGTGACACGAGCCTCGGCTGTCCTGACAGCGCTCATCGTCGCCGTGGCGCTCGACCTCCTCCTCGGCGATCCGCCGAACCGCTACCACCCCGTCGCCTGGCTGGGGCGTCTGCTCGGGTGGGGGCGGGCTCTGCTGGCCCGGGGCTCGCGCTCCCGACTCCTCGTTGGCGGCGCCGTCCTGACGGTCGGGGTGGCGGCGGTCGCAGCCGCTGCGGCCTGGCTCGTCGCGTCGCTCGCAGGGCGACTCGGACCGATGGGCGTCCTCCTCGAAGCCCTGGCCCTCAAGTCGACGCTGTCGCTCCGGGGTCTCGTGGCCGCGGCGCGCGCGGTCGCGGCCGATCTCGGCGCGGGTGATCTCGCGGCGGCGCGGGCGGCGGTCGGTTATCATCTGGTGAGCCGGCCGACGAGGACCCTCGACGAGGGCCAGCTGGCCTCGGCCGTCGTGGAGTCGGTAGCCGAGAACCTGACCGATGGCTTCGTGGCGCCGGTGTGCTTCTATCTGGTCCTCGGGCTTCCGGGTGCGGCCGCGTATCGGGCGATCAACACCGCGGACGCGATGCTCGGGTACCGGGAGGGCCCGCTCGAGCACTTCGGCAAGACGGCGGCCCGACTCGACGATCTCCTGAACCTCCTGCCGGCGCGGATCGCGGGCTGCGCCATCGTCGCCAGCGCCGCCCTCACGGGAGGGGCCGCGCGCCGCGCGCTCACCGCGCTGCGGCGCGATCGGCGCCGCACCGCGAGCCCGAACGCGGGCTGGACGATGGCGGCGATGGCCGGCGCCCTCGACGTCACTCTGGAGAAGCCTGGCGCGTATCGCCTGGGCGACGGCCCGCTGCCACGCCCTTCGGACATCCCGCGCAGCGTGCGGCTGATGGTGACGGCCGCGCTCCTCACGCTGGCTGCCACGGCAGCGGCCATCGCGTTATTCGGTAGTTAGTCCTCATGGCGCTTGCGCCACCCATGCAGCATGAAAATGGGCTATGGTCGCGCCAGCCGCGGCTCGGGCAACGTCGCGTCACCTTGGTACGAGCGCGTCCGCAGTTAGTCTGACGTGGGAG
>JACQWC010000029.1 GCA_016209635.1 Candidatus Rokuibacteriota bacterium
CTCGCTCGCCTGGCGGCCGCCGCCGGACTGAACTTTCGGCCACTGGGCGTCAGGTCGCCTTGCGCTAAACGGACAAATCACTTGTCAAACGCGAGCGGCCAGATCACTTGTCAACGACACGGGCAACATTCGGCCCCGCTTGACAATCCCCTTGACGAGCCCGCGGCCCCTCCTCTAATATGCCCATCGAGCAACAAGCAGAAGCTGTGAGACCTAACCCGTGGGGGTGAGAGCGATGACGTGGGAAGCCCCGGCCTTCGTGGAAGTGAAGATGGACGCGGAGATCAACTCCTATCAGGACGATTTCGATCGCGACGATTTCGACGTCTAACAGCTGATCCGTTTCGCGGATAACGCGGCCCTTCTGGCAGGTCGTCTGGCCTCGCCGAAGGGCTGCGCTGTCTTCGGGGGTCGATCGTGCGGATCCGGGTGCTGGGCTCGGCGGCCGGTGGAGGTTTTCCACAGTGGAACTGCGGCTGCCCCAACTGCCGCGGGGTCCGCGAAGCCGTCATTGCCGCGACGCCCCGAACGCAGGAGTCGGTCGCGGTGAGCGCCGACGGCGAGGCCTGGTTCCTCCTGAACGCCTCGCCCGAGATCCGGCAGCAGATCGAGAGCTTTCCCCCCCTCCACCCGAGGCGGCCCCGCCACTCGCCGATCCAGGGCATCGTCCTGACCAACGGCGACCTCGACCACTGCCTGGGCCTCCTGTCGCTCCGCGAGTCGCATCCGCTCGTGGTCTACGCGACCGAGCGGGTCCGCCGTGGCTTCACCGAGGGGAACGTCCTCTACAGGACGCTCCAGCGCTTCTCCGAGCAGGTGACGTGGCGCGACCTCAAGCCGGGGCGCGAGGACGCGCTCCTCCGCCAGGACGGGGCGCCGAGCGGGCTCGCCCTCGAGGCCGTGGCGCTGCCCGGCAAGCTCCCGATCCACCTGGAGGGCCAGGCCCCCCCCGATCCCGAGGACAACATCGGGCTCAGGCTCCGGGAGGTCCGGACAGGGCGGGTGCTCGCGTATCTGCCGGCGGTCGCGGCGGTGACAGGGGCGGTGCGTGAGGCGCTCGAGGGCGCCGATTGCGTGTTCTTCGACGGCACCTTCTGGTCGAGCGACGAGCTTCCGGCGCTCGCCCTCGGGCCCAAGCGCGCCGAGGAGATGGCCCACCTGCCGGTCGGCGGTCCCGGCGGGAGCCTCGAGGCGCTCGCCGGGCTCGGCGCGTCGCGGCGCATCCTGATCCACGTGAACAACACGAACCCCCTCCTCCGGGACGACTCGCCCGAGCGCGCGGCCGCCCGCGCGCGCGGCTGGGAGGTCGCCCGGGACGGGATGGACATCGACCTATGAGCGAGCCGCTGTCGAGAGAGGAGCTCATCGCGTGGCTGCGGCGCGAGGGCGAGCACCGCTACCACGACCACCACCGCTACCACGCGCTCATGCACGACGGGAAGCTGACGAAGCTCCAGCTCCAGCAGTGGGTGCTGAACCGCTACTACTACCAGACGCGCATCCCCATCAAGGACGCGATCATCCTGTCCAAGTCCGAGGACCCCGCCTTCCGCCGCATGTGGATCCGGCGGATCCACGACCACGATGGCGCCGCGGAGGGCGAGGGCGGCCTGGCGCTCTGGCTGCGGCTCGCCGAGGGGGTGGGGCTCGACCGCGAGGAGGTGGCGAGCTGCCGCTCGGTCCTGCCGGGCGTGCGCTTCGCCTGCGACGGCTACGTCGACCTCGTGCGCGAACGGAGCCTCGTCGAGGCGGTGGCCTCGTCCCTCACCGAGTTCTTCGCGCCCGATCTCATGTCCCGGCGCATCCTCGCGTGGGAGCGGCATTACCCCTGGGTGAGCCAGGACATGCTGGAGTACTTCCGGTCGCGCGTGCCCCGGGCGCGCCGCGACGCGGAGGACGCGATCGACTTCGTCGCGCGCCACGCGACCACGTACGAGCTCCAGTCGAGGTGCGTCGCCGCGCTCATCCGCAAGACGGAGATCCTCTGGCACCTGCTCGACTGCGTCTACGCCGCCTACATCGACCCCGGCTGGGGCGTGACTGGACCACGGGCATGACGGAGCCACGCCGTACCCACGGCACGCCACCCACGGCGGGCCCCGGCCTCGCGGCACCCGCTACAATAATCCGGCCGCGGCTCGCGCCGAAGGCGCGCCTCCGCTTCGACCGGAAGTCGGGCCGCCACATGCTGCTCTACCCGGAGAAGGGCCTGGTCCTGAACTCGACCGCGGTGGACATCCTCAGGCTCTGCACGGGCGAGCTGAGCGTGGAGGCGATCGTCGAGCGCCTCGCGGCGAAGTACGCGCCGCAGCCCCGCGACGTGGTCGAGCGGGAGGTCCTCGCGTTCCTCGCCACGATGGCCGACCGCGGCCTCGTGCGGGAGGGCCCGTGACGGACGCGTACCGCCCGTACACGCTCGTCGCCGAGCTGACCTACCGGTGCCCGCTCCGGTGCGTCTACTGCTCGAACCCGCTCGACTGGGCCCGCCACGACGGCGAGCTGAACACGGCGACGTGGCTCCGCGTTCTCGAGGAGGCCGAGGACCTCGGCGTCGTTCAGCTGAACCTCTCGGGGGGCGAGCCCCTGGTCCGGGACGACCTGGAGCCGCTGATCAGGAAGGCGCGCGCGCTCGATCTCTACACGAACCTCATCACGAGCGGCATCCCGCTCACCCGCGACCGCCTCGCCCGCTTCCGCGACCTCGGTCTCGACAACGTCCAGCTCTCGATCCAGGACGTGAGCGCGCCGGAGTCGGACCGGATCGCCGGGCTCCGCTCCTTCGACCGGAAGCTCGAGGTCGCGCGCTGGGTCAAGGAGCTGGGCTTCCCGCTCACGCTGAACACGGTGCTCCACCGGGACAACCTCGACCGCGTCCCGGAGGTGATCGCTCTGGCCGAGAAGCTCGAGGCGGACCGGCTGGAGCTGGCGAACACCCAGTACCTCGGCTGGGCGCTCGTGAACCGCGGGGCGCTCCTGCCCACGCGCGACCAGCTCGCGCGGGCGCGCGCCGTCGCCGCCGCGGCGCGGCGGCGGCTCCGGGGCCGGATGGAGGTCCTGTTCGTCACGCCCGACTACTACTCGGAGTTCCCCAAGGCGTGCATGGACGGCTGGGGCCGGCGGTTCCTCCTCGTGAGCCCGACCGGCCAGGTGCTCCCGTGCCACGTCGCCCACACGCTCCCCGGCCTCACCTTCGAGAACGTCAAGGACCGCGCGCTCGAGGCCATCTGGCGCGAGTCGGCGGGCTTCAACGCCTTCCGCGGTGAGGCGTGGATGCCCGAGCCGTGCCGGAGCTGCGATCGCCGCGCCATCGACTTCGGCGGCTGCCGCTGCCAGGCCTACCACCTGACCGGGAACGCCGCGGCGACCGACCCGGCCTGCTCGCTCTCGCCCGATCACGGGCTGATCGAGGCCGCCCGAGCCCAGGCCGTCGACGAGGTCCCGCGCTCGTTCATTTACCGGACCCCGCGGGCGCCGGTCGGGGGATGAAGCGGCGCATGGATCCGAGCCTGTGGATCCTCGCCGCGCTGGTGATCGTCATCGCGCTCGTGGCGTTCAGCCGGGACCCGCGGCTTCCCCTCCGCGGCCTCGAGGCGAGCGGCCGGCTCCTCCGGGGCGTGTGGCTCGAGCTGGCCTTCGGCTTCGTTCTGGCGGGGCTCCTCGAGGTGCTGATCCCGCAGCCGGCCCTCACGCGCTGGCTCGGCGGGGAGCGACTCGGCCAGGGGATCCTCGTCGGCTGGGCGGCCGGCCTCGTGATGCCGGGCGGCCCCTATCTCTTCTTCCCGGTCGCGGCGAACCTGTTCAAGAACGGCGCCGCCCCCGGCCCGCTGATCGCGCTCCTCACGGCGAAGACCCTCGTCAGCCCGATCCGGATGCTGACCTACGAGGCGCCGCTCCTCGGCTGGCCGCTGACGCTCGCGCGCTTCGTGCCCGGCGTCCTGCTCCCGCCCCTCACGGGGCTGCTCGGTCAGTGGCTCTTCTTCGTGTTCAAGGGGAGGTAGAGCGATGAAGCCTCGCCGCGTCCCGCTGGTGCTGACCGTCGTCCTCCTCGTGGTGTCGCTCCTCGGCGTGGCGCTCGCGCCGGCGCACGCGCAGGGCTCACAGGCCAGGAACGTCATCCTCCTGATCGGCGACGGCATGGGGTTCTCCGAGGTCGCGCTCGCCCGGCTCGCGACGGTCGGGCCGAACGGCCGGCTTCGCATGGACGGGATGCCGCACCTCTCGGCGATGACCACCCACTCGCTCGACGCGCTGGTGACGGACTCGTCGGCCGGCGGGACCGCGATCGCGAGCGGTGTCAAGACGAACAACCACCTGATCGGCGTCGCGCCCGATCTGAGCCCCCTCCGCTCCGTGCTGGAGGACGCGATCGGCCTCGGGAAGTCCACCGGTCTCGTCTCCACGTCCCGGATCACCGACGCGACGCCCGCCGTCTTCGCCGCGCACCCGAAAGTCCCCCGCGAGGCGGTCGGCGCGGCGTGGGAGAGCGAGGTGCCCGAGGCGTACCTCCGGACCGGCGTCGACGTGCTGCTCGGTGGTGGGCTGCGCCACTGGCTCCCCAAGTCCGCGCCCGGGAGCCGGCGGCCGGACGAGACCGATTTCGTCGCGAAGGCAACCCAGGCGGGGTATCGAGTCGTGAGGTCGCGCGCCGAACTGGCTGCGGCCGGCGCCGCGGCGCCGCAGCGGCTGCTCGGGCTCTTCGCGTCGAGCTACATGAGCTTCGAGATCGACCGCGACCCGGCGAAGGAGCCGAGCCTCGCCGAGATGACGACCCAGGCCCTCGAGCTGCTCCAGCGGAATTCGAAGGGCTTCTTCCTGATGGTCGAGGGGGGGCTCATCGACATCGCCGGCCACTACTGGGACGCGGCGGCGCTCGTCCGGGAGGTCGCGGCATTCGACGCCGCGGTCGGGGTGGCGCTGGACTTCGCTCGCCGCGACGGCCAGACCCTCGTGATCGTCACCGCCGATCACGCGACCGGCGGCCTGCGCATCGCGGAGCCCCTCGACCTCCGCGCCCTCGGCCGGGTCAAGGCGTCGGCCTTCCGCATGGCCCGGCTGCTCAAGCCCGACATGTCGAACCTCGGCCAGATCCTCGCGGATCTCGCCGGGATTCCCGACCCCAGCGAGGGCGAGCTCCTGGCCATCCGGGCGCCCCAGGGCGCTCACGTCGGACGCCACGTGCACAAGGCGCTCGAGTCGGTCCTGGGCAAGGGCGCCTGGGAGATCGCGGCACTCATCTCCGACCGGTCCGGGGTCTCCTGGTATCCCGTGCAGATGCACAGCCGGTCCGAGAAGACGTACGGCCATGAAGGCACACCGGTGCCGGTCTACGCCTTCGGGCCATCGGCCGAGCGGGTCCGCGGCCTCCTCGACAACACGGAGATCGCGCGGATCATCCGCGGCGCCTACGGCCCGTAGGACCGGTGGCATGGGCTATTCGCTTTGGTCCCGGGCGTGCTAGACTCCGGCCGCCCACGGGGGGCCGTTCGAGAAAGAAGGGGGAAGCCATGCGACAGCACCGCCTGATCCGCTACTCGACCATCGTCGCGCTGCTCGCCACTCTCGCCCTCGGCGTCTATGCCGTGTCCCAGGCGCAGCAGCCGCCGCCGATCTGGAAGCAGGGCCAGCCGCCCGAGATGGCCACCTCGCCGCTAGCCCCCATTCCCCTGCCGCCGACCCCGACCCCGGCCAGCCAGATCCCCGTTGGCAAGATCAAGCTGCCGCCGGGCTTCACGATCAGCGTCTGGGCGGACGGCCTCCACAACGCGCGGCAGATGGCCTGGGGCGCCAGGGGCACGCTGTTCGTCGGCACCCGGGTCGTCAACCAGGTCTACGCGGTCGTGGACCGCGGCGGTCGGCGCGAGGTCAAGGTCATCGCCAAGGGCCTCAGCCAGCCCAGCGGCGTGGCCTTCAAGGACGGGGCGCTCTACGTCGCGGAGATCCCCCGTATCCTCAAGTACGAGAACATCGAGGCCAACCTCGACAATCCGCCGGCGCCGAAGGTGGTCTACGAGTTCCCCCAGGGCGCGCACCACAACTGGCGGTTCCTGATGTTCGGGCCGGACGGCAAGCTCTATTTCAACATGGGCGCGCCCTGCAACATCTGCATGCCGCCCGACACCCACGCCAACGTCTCACGCGTCAACCCCGACGGCACCGGCTTCGAGTACGTGGCGTTCGGCGTCCGCAACAGCACCGGGGGCGACTTCCACCCGGTGACCAAGGAGATCTACTTCGTCAGCCACGGCCGCGACTGGGCGGGCGACGACTTCCCGAACGACACGCTCCACCACGCCCCGCGCAAGGGGCTCCACTTCGGCTTCCCCTACTGCCACCAGGGCGACACCGTGGACCCCGACTTCGGCAAGGGGCGCTCCTGCAGCGAGTTCGCGCCGCCGCTGCTGAAGCTCGGGCCCCACGTGGCGCCCATCGGCACCCGGTTCTACTCCGGGACCCTGTTCCCGCCGCAGTACCAGAACCGGCTCTTCATCGCGCAAAAAGGTTCCTGGAACCGCACCGTGAAGAACGGCTACCGGGTGATGACGGTCGAGCTCAAACCGGGCCAGCCGCCGAAGTACGAGGTGTTCGCCGACGGGTTCCACGAGGGCGACAAGGTGCTGGGCCGGCCGACGCACATCGAGTGGATGCCCGACGGCTCGATGCTGCTCAGCGACGACTTCCACGGGGCCATCTACCACATCACCTACAAGCGCTGAGTGCTGATCGGAGGGGGCCTCGACGGCCCCCTCCGAGACCATGCCTCCACGCCTCCTGACCCTGGCACTGCTCGCCCTGACGCTGTCCGCCTCGCCGCCTGCGCCCGCCGCCGACGTCGAGGCGGGCCGCGGCAAAGCCGAGCCCTGCGCGGTCTGTCACGGCCCCGACGGCAACGCCACCACGTCCGGCACGCCGTCGCTGGCCGGCATGCCCGCCTATTACACCCACTGGCAGCTCATCATGTTCCGCGACGGGCGGCGGCGCGATCCACAGATGTCGCCGTTCGCCGAGCGGCTGAGCGACGCCGACATGGCCGACCTGGCCGCCTACTATGCCGCCCAGCGGCCCCGGGCGCGCTCGACCCCGAGCGAGGTCGGGAAGTTCGCGACCGGCCGGCCGCTCGCCGACGCCCACCACTGCACGTCCTGCCACGGCCCGGGGCTGATAGGGCAGCAACAGGTCCCGCGGCTGGCCGGCCAGGATCTCGACTACCTCCTCAAGCGGCTTCGGGGCTACCGGGCCAAGACGACCAGCGATCTGGACGGAATGATGACGATGGTGGCCGAGTCCCTGACCGAGCAGGAGATCGAGACGCTGGCCCACTACATCGCCGCCCTACCCCCGGCCCCGTAGCGCGGTGGTCTCCGGGGCGGCTGTGGTACCGTGCAGGGCGCGATGATCTGGCCGCATGGGTGGATCGTTCTCCTGAGGCTCGTGGTCGGCGGGTGGTTCGTCAAGGCCGTCTGGACCAAACTCGTCGTCGTGTACCTCTGGGGCGTGGTCCCCTACCCAGCAGTGTCGCCGCGGTTCCTCGGCTTTCATCCCAAGCGCGTCGCCGAGTTCGCCGCCGGGAACCCGGTGGAGTGGTACAAGCAGTTCCTCGAGGGCGCCGTGGTGCCGCACACCGCCCTCTTCGCGACCCTCCAGGCGTACGGCGAGGTCGCGGTGGGGGTGGGCCTGATCCTCGGGCTCCTGACGGGGCTCACGGCGCTCGTCGGGCTCTTCCTCGCGCTGAACTTCGGCCTCGCGACCCAGTGGATGAGCTTCGGCCAGCAGGGCTTCCACATCCTGCTGACGACCTCGATGCTGATCTTCCTCTGCGCCCGAGCCGGCCGCGTCTGGGGCCTCGACGCGCTGATCCTCCGGAGCGGCGCGGGACGGAGGCGGCGGTGGCTCAGGCTCCTCGTGTGAGCGGCGCCCGGGTCCCCCGCCGCGCCTTTCTCCAAGCGCTCGCGACCGGGACGGCGGGACTCCTCGCCCCGCGCCGCGCTCGGGCCGAGGAAGCCTACGCGATCGGGCTCGTCCTGCCGGCCGGGGCGGGGGCCAGCCCGCTCGAGCAGGGGACCGCGCTCGGCCTCGGCGACGCCAACGCGCTCCTCACGATGTTCGGCAAGCGCCTCCACCTCGAGACCGCGACCGCCGAGAACGGTCCGGCCGCGGCCGCCGCGGGGCAAAGGCTCCTCCGGGGCGCCGGCGCGATCGCGCTCGTGGGCGGCGCGGGCGACGGCGTGGCCGACGCGCTGCGTGACGTCGCCGCCGCCGAGGGCGGGCTCCTGATGAACGTCGCCGCCACCGACGACCGGCTGCGGCACGAGCGCTGCGAGGGGCGGACCTTCCACCTGATTCCGAGCACCACGATGTACGTCGACGCGCTCGCGCAGTGGCTCATCGAGCGCCGCGCCCTCAGGCTGTGGGCGATCGCCGGCGATCCGGGCCCGGTCTCGCGGGAGATCGAGGCCGCCGCGCGGCGCGCCGTCACCGCCCGGGGTGGGACGCTCGTCCCGACCGACGCGGGACCAGAGGTATTGCTCCTGGCACTCGAGGGCGCGGCGCTCCGGGAAGCCGCCGCGCGCGCCCGCGCGGGGGCACCGGGCGTGACCGTCGCCGGCGTCGGCGCCGCGACGCCCGAGGGCCTCGGAGCCGACGAGGCCGCGGGCGTGTGGGCGGTCGGCTGGCACGCCGAACTGGAGCGCTTCAGCGCCCGCGAGCTGAACGCGCGCTTCCGGCGGCGATTCGGGACGCTGCTCACGGAGACCGGCTGGGCGGCGTGGGCGGCCGTCAAGCTCGTCGGCGAGGCCGTGGTCCGCGGCAGCGCCACCGACGCGGCCGGGGTGCGGGCGTTCTTCGAGTCGGCGCCGCCGTTCGACGGTCACAAGGGCACGCCGCTGACGTTCAGGCGGTGGGACCACCAGCTCCGCCAGCCGCTCTACATCCTGGCGCCGCGCAAGCGCGAGGAGGTCGGCGGCCGCCGGGGTCCCTTCGCGGTGTTGGCCGACCTGCCCGGCGCGAACCTCGACGCGCTCGGAACGCTGGCGGCCCAGACCCGCTGCCCCCTCGGAAGGGAGATCCGCTGATGCGCTCGATCCTCATCGGGGCCCTGTTACTGACCCTCGCGCCGGCGGCAGCGCTCGCCGGACCGCTCGTCTACGTCTCGAACGAGCGGTCGAACGACATCACGATCATCGACGCCGCCGCGGACACCGTGGTCGCCACGATTCCCGTCGGTGAGCGGCCTCGCGGCATCGGTACCAGCCCCGACGGCCGAACGGTGTACGTGGCGATCGGCGAGGAGGACGCGATCGCGGTGGTGGATGCGGCCTCGCGCACGGTCGTGCGGAAGATCCCCGCCGGGAGCGATCCCGAGGCGTTCGCCGTGAGCCCCGACGGGACCAGGCTCTACGTGTCCAACGAGGACGCCAACACGGCCTCGGTGATCGACACCCGGAGCGGTAAGGTGCTGGCGACGATCCCGGTCGGCGTGGAGCCGGAGGGGGTCACCGTGAGCCCGGACGGGAAGCTCGTGTACGTGACCGCCGAGACGACCCACACGGTGTCGGTAATCGACACCGCGGCCTTCAAGGTCATCGCGACGATCCTCGTGGGGAGCCGGCCGCGGGAGTCGGCGTTCACGCCGGACGGCGCGCGCGCCTACGTCACGGCCGAGATCGGCGGCGCCGTCACGGTCATCGACGTCCCGAACCACAAGGTCCTGACGACCTTCAGGATCGACCGGCCGGGCGCCAAGCCCAAGGGCGTCGTCGTGCACCCGAGCGGCAAGTGGGTCTACGTCGCCAACGGGGCCTCGAACGACATCACGGTGATCGACGCCGAGACGAACCGAATCGCCGGGTATATCCCCGTCGGCCGGCGGCCCTGGGGGCTCGCCCTCACCGCCGACGGGCGGAAGCTCTACGTCACGAACGGCGTCAGCGACAACGTCTCGGTCATCGACACCGCCACGCGCACGGTGGTCGCGACGATCCGCGCAGGCAAGGGGCCCTGGGGCGTGGCGATCGCGCCGTGAGCCCGCGCGCCCTCGCCGCCCTCGCCTTCCTCCTGCTCCTCCTCAGCCCGTCGCCCGAGGCGCTGGCCGGCTCGGTGAGCGGCAGCGTTGTTTTCCGCGGCGAGCCGCCGACGCTCCCGCCGATCGAGGTCCTGAAGGACCGCGAGACGTGCGGCCAGTCCGTGCCGTCGGACGCGCTCGTGGTCTCCCCGAAGAACGGCGGCGTGCGGAACACGGTGGTGTCCATCGAGGGCGTCCCGGCGCCTGCGCAGGGCGAGCCGGGCGAGGTCGTGCTCGAAAATCGCCGGTGCCGGTTCGTCCCCCACGTCATCGCCCTGCGCGTCGGCGCGGAGCTCGCCATCGTGAACGGCGATCCCGTCCTGCACAATCTGCGCGCCTGGCTCGCCGAGGCGCAGCGCAACGTCCTGAACGTCGTGCAGCCGAACCAGGGGCAAGAGACGCGCCGGACCATCAAGCGGCCTGGCGTCATGGCGCTCACCTGCGACACGCACGTGCACATGGCCGGCCACATCCTGGCCTTCGACCACCCGTACTTCGCCGTCACCGGCGAGGACGGCGGATTCAGGATCGACGGGGTGCCGCCGGGCACGTACCGGATCACCGCCTGGCACGAAGGGTGGACCGTCCTGCGCAGGACCCCCGAGGGCCGGCCGGTCTACGCTCCGCCCCACGTCCTCTCCCGATCGGTCACGGTCCCCGACACGGGCGGGGTCCAGGTCGTGTTCGAGCTTCCCGCGAGCCGGTAGGTCGCCCGTCGCGCGGGGGAGCCGTGCTACGCTACCGCACGACGCCAATGACCCGGGAGGTGCGAGACTGACCGCGTCCACGCCGCGCATCCGACTCCAGCGCGCGCTGATCGGCATGGTGCACCTCCCGCCGCTCCCGGGGAGCCCCCGCTGGGACGGCTCCATGGAGCGCGCGACGGCCGCGGCCCTCGCCGACGCGCAAGCCCTGGTCGAGGGCGGGCTCGACGGGCTTCTCGTCGAGAACTGGGGCGACGCGCCGTTCACGCCGGGGCGCGTCGAGCCCTCGACGGTCGCGGCCATGACGGCCATCGCGCACGCGATCCGGCTCGCCCACCCCGGGAGCCTCCTCGGCATCAACGTGCTGAAGAACGACGCGCGCGCCGCCCTGGCCATCGCCTGCGCGGTGGGCGCTCAGTTCATCCGGGTCAACGTCCACGCGGGCGCGGTCGTCGCGGATCAGGGTCTCGTCCACTCCGACGCCTACGGGACGCTGCGCGATCGCCGGCTCCTCGGCGCCCCCGTCGAAATCTTCGCCGACGTCCAGGGCAAGCACGCGGTCCCCCTCGCGCCGGTGGAGCTGGAGCAGGAGGCGCGGGACCTCGTTCACCGGGGGCTCGCCGACGCGCTCGTCGTCTCGGGCCGGGCGACGGGCGCGGCGACGCCGATCGCCGACGTGAAGCGGGTGCGGAGCGCCGTCGCGGACACGCCCCTCCTCGTCGGGAGCGGCGTCACGCCCGAGACCGTCGGCGATCTCCTGTCGATCGCGGATGGCGCGATCGTCGGCACCTTCCTCAAGCGCGACGGCAGCGCCCGGAACCCCGTGGACCCGGCGCGCGTGCGGCGGCTGGTCGACGCCACTCGTGGCCGGTAACTCCCTCCGCCCGCCCGCGCGCGGGGTCACGGCACTCCTCCTCGCAGCGCTCCTCGTCGCCGCGGGCTGCGCGTCGCTCGCGTCGGCCGCGCCCGCTCGCCTCGCGGCGCTCGAGCCCGAGCTGGGCCAGCTCCTCCTCGTCGGGTTCCCCGGCACGGAAGGCGAGGGCAACGCGGACCTCGAGCGGCTCCTCTGCCAGGCGCGCGTCGGCGGCGTCCTGGTGTTCGGGCACAACGTCGTCGATGCCGAGCAGCTGAGACGCCTGACCGGGTGGATGCGCGAGCGCTCGATGGCCTGCACGGGCCGCCCGCTCCTGGTCGCGGTCGACGCCGAGGGCGGAGCGGTGATGCGGCTCTCGCCCCGCGCCGGCTTCCCCGAGACCCTCTCCCACCGGGATCTCGGCGAGGCGAACGACTTCACGGTCACCGAGCTGGAGGCGCGGCGCATCGGCGCGATGCTGCGTGCCGGCGGCGTCAACTGGAACCTGGCGCCCGTGGTCGACGTCGGCTACAACCCCGCGAACCCGGTGATCGTGCGAGCCGGGAGGAGCTTTGGCGCCAACCCGCGCCTGGTGGCCGCCCACGCGTGGGCGTTCGTCCGCGGTATGCGCGCCGAGGGCGTGCTCACGGTCCTGAAGCACTTCCCCGGTCACGGCTCGAGCTTCGACGACTCGCACCTGGGCTTCGTCGACGTGACCGAGACGGCGAACCGCGACGTGGAGCTGCTGCCCTACCGCGCCCTCATGGGCGAGGGCGTCGTCGACAGCGTCATGACCGCGCACGTCTTCAACCGGTGGCTCGACCAGCGGTATCCGGCGACGCTGTCACGGCGGACCATCGCCGGGCTCCTCCGGAAGCGCCTGGGCTGGGACGGTCTCGTGCTGAGCGACGATCTCCGCATGGGCGCGATCGAGCAGCACTACGGGATCGACGCGGCCCCCGTGCTCGCCCTCAAGGCCGGGGTCGACATGCTGCTGATCGCCAACGACCGCCTGCCCGACGGCCGCTCCGCCTCGAGCGTGGCGCTCGCCTCGATCAAGCAGTCGCTCTCGAGGAAGCGCCTCGCGCTCGACCGCGTCGCGTCCGCGCTCAAGCGCGTCCAGACGCTGAAGGCGCGACTTCCGGCAGGCGCCTGAGCCAGCGGCGCGTCAGAGTCCGTGAATCGATCGGGTGTCGAGACGGGCCCGGGTTCATCCCGGGCCCGGTGAGCGTTGGGGGTATCGGGGGCCATGTCGGGGCCCCCGATGATCTCAGAGTCCGTGAATGAATCGGCCACCGCTCGATTCGCGCAGGCCGCTGAGCGTCTGCCCCAGTGACAACATCGTGCTGACTACCCGCGGCCTCGCGCGGTCGCTCGCTGTGCGCGCGCCGTAGCCCGCGGGCCAGTGGAGCGGGCAGTGGCCCCCAGGCTCGTGCGTGGGTAAGCGGCTCCGGTTGGTGTCCCACGGATCATGCGGCGGCCCCTGCGGCCCGCCGGAGGGCGACCGCGCGCATCACGTTGTGCGCCAGGGCGAACCACAGCAACACGGCCTTGACCTTCTCGAGGCCACGCACCAAAAGCCGGTGCAGCCCCCGATTGCGCGCGATCGCGTTGACACATTCGCTGGTCGCGGCGCGCTCCTTGTAGATCGTCTGGGCCGCCTCGGTGCCC
>JACQWC010000023.1 GCA_016209635.1 Candidatus Rokuibacteriota bacterium
GCGTCAAACGTGATGGGCTTCGCATGCCGATCGAGGATGCCCCACAGGTCCTTGGTAGGCTTCTCCTCTCTGATCAGGCTGCCGAATGGCCGATCCGTCAGCATTCGCACTCTCCTTTGTAACGGGTGGCGCGAGCCCGGCTCAGACCGCGGGTGGCCTGCCCCAGGCGCGCGTGGCTCCGCCTAGGGCGCCTTTTTCCCGTCCTTCGTCACCAATTCCACGTCGAGCGCCAGGCTCTGGAGCTCCTTCACGAGCACGTTGAACGACTCCGGGGTCCCCGGCTCGAGGAAGTTCTCGCCCTTCACGATCGCCTCGTAGATGCGGTTCCGCCCCTCGACGTCGTCCGACTTCACCGTCAGCATCTCCTGCAGGGTGTGGGCGGCGCCGTACGCTTCGAGCGCCCAGACCTCCATCTCCCCGAATCGCTGACCGCCGAACTGCGCCTTCCCACCCAACGGCTGCTGAGTGACGAGCGAGTACGGCCCGATCGAGCGGGCGTGCATCTTGTCGTCGACGAGGTGGGCCAGCTTCATGATGTAGATCTGGCCCACGCTGACTTCCTGGTGGAATCGCTTCCCCGTGCGGCCATCGCAGAGGACGGTCTTGCCCGACTGCGGCAAGCCCGCCTGCTTGAGGTGCTCCTTGATCTCCTCCTCCGTCGCGCCGTCGAACACGGGGCTCGCGACCCAGAGGCCCAGCGCCCGCGCCGCCCAGCCGAGGTGCGTCTCGAGAATCTGGCCGACGTTCATCCGGGACGGCACGCCGAGCGGATTCAGCACGATCTCGACCGGCGTCCCGTCCGGCAGGTACGGCATGTCCTCCTCCGGAAGCACCTTGGATACGACGCCTTTGTTCCCGTGGCGGCCCGCCATCTTGTCGCCGACGGATAGCTTGCGCTTGACCGCCACGTAGACCTTGACCATCTTGATCACGCCCGGCGGCAGATCGTCGCCGCGCCGGAGCCGCCCGATGCGCTCCTCGAGCATCGTGTCGTAGATCGAGATCTGTTCTTCGGCCAGCTCCTCGATTCGCCTGATGGTTTGCGCGAGCCCGTCGTCCTCCTTGACCTTGATCTTTTTCAGCTCGTTCCAGGCAAAGTTCTCGAGGTCGGCCCGCTCGATTCGATCGCCCTTCTTGGTGACCCGCTTCGTCTTGCTCGTCGGGTCGAAGATGTCCAGCAGCGCCGTCTTGCCGACGAGCAGGTTCTTGAGCTTCTGGTCGCGCTCCATCTCGACCATCGCGATCTCGTCTTGATAATCCTTCTCGAGTCGCGCGATCTCCTCTTCCTCGATCGACTTCGCCCGCTCATCCTTGTCTACGCCCCGCCGCGAGAACACCTTGACGTCCACGACCGTGCCTTCGATCCCTGGCGGAACGGTCAGCGACGTATCGCGCACGTCGCCGGCCTTCTCGCCGAAGATCGCCCTGAGCAGCTTTTCTTCCGGCGTCAGCTGCGTCTCACCCTTGGGCGTGATCTTGCCGACCAGGATGTCGCCCGGCTTCACCTTCGCCCCGATGCGGACGATCCCCGACTCGTCCAGATCCTTGAGCGCTTCCTCCGACACGTTCGGGATATCCCGCGTGATCTCTTCCTTGCCGAGCTTCGTGTCGCGCGCCTGGATCTCGAACTCCTCGATGTGGATGGACGTGAACCGGTCGTCCTTCACGAGGCGCTCGGAAACGAGGATCGCGTCCTCGAAGTTGTAGCCGCCCCACGGCATGAAGGCGACGAGCACGTTCCGCCCGAGCGCCAGCTCTCCCTGGTCGGTGGCTGGCCCGTCAGCGACGATGTCGCCGATCAGTACCCGCTGCCCCTTCCGCACGATCGGCTTCTGGTTGATGCACGTGTTCTGATTCGACCGGCGGTACTTCGTCAAGTTGAAGATGTCGAGGGGCAGGTCCTGCACCGGGTCAGTCTTCTTCGACCGTCCCTCCGCCCGCACGACGACCCGGTCCGCCGACACGTACTCCACCACGCCGGGTCGCTTGGCGACGACCACGGCACCAGAGTCCCGCGCCACGACGTGCTCCATCCCCGTACCCACCAGCGGCGCCTCGGGCTGGAGCAGGGGCACCGCCTGGCGCTGCATGTTCGAACCCATGAGCGCACGGTTCGCGTCGTCATTCTCCAAAAATGGGATCAGCGAGGCCGCCACCGACACGAGCTGCTTCGGCGACACGTCCATGAAGTGCAGCTCCTCGGGGGCGACCATGCGGAACTCGCCGGCCTTGCGTGCCGATACCCGCTCTTGGGTGAAGCGCCCCCGCCGGTCGATCTCGGCGTTGGCTTGCGCGATGACGTACTGCTCCTCCTTGAGCGCCGTCAGGAACACGATCTCGTCGGTGACGACGCCGCTCAGCACCTTGCGATAGGGCGTCTCGATGAACCCGAACTCGTTCGTCCGGGCGTACGTCGACAGCGACGAGATCAGTCCGATGTTGGGCCCTTCCGGAGTCTCGATCGGACAGATCCGCCCGTAGTGGGTCGGGTGGACGTCGCGGACCTCGAAGCCCGCCCGCTCGCGGCTGAGGCCGCGCGGCCCGAGCGCCGACAGCCGTCGCTTGTGGGTCAGCTCCGCCAGTGGGTTCGTCTGGTCCATGACCTGCGACAGCTGTGACGAGCCGAAAAACTCCTTGACGACCGCCGAGACCGGCTTCGCGTTGATGAGGTCGTGGGGCATGAGCGCCGCGATGTCCGAGATGGACATCCGCTCCTTCACCGCGCGCTCCATGCGGGTCAGGCCGACCCGGAACTGGTTCTCGAGCAGCTCCCCCACCGACCGGACGCGCCGGTTCCCGAGGTGGTCAATGTCGTCGGTGGCCTTGGTGCCCAGCTTCACCATGAGGAGGTGGCGGATCACCGCCACGATGTCCTCGCTCCGCAGCGTCTTGGCGTTGGCGGGCGCGTCGATCCCGAGCTTCTCGTTGATCATGAACCGCCCGACCCGCGCCAGGTCGTACCGCCGCCCGTCCATGAACATGCCGCGGAAGAGGGCGCGCGCGGACTCCACCGTCGGCGGGTCGCCGGGCCGCAGGCGCCGGTAGATCTCCACCAGGGCCTCGTCCGGATTCTTGAAGTGATCCCGCACCATCGTCTCGTAGACCGACGCGTCGACCTTCCCCGCGGTCTGCACGAGGAGCTTGAAGGGTGCGACGCGCCGACTCATCACCTGGCTGAGGAGGGTCGAGGTGATCTCCGTGTTCGCCCCGACCAGGACCTCGCCGCTCTCCGTGTCGATGATGCGCGAGCCGGTCCGTCGGCCGACGAGGGACTCGGCCCGGACGGGGATCTTTTCCACGTTCGCCTCGACCAACCGCTCGATCAGCTTCGCGTTGAGGGTCTTCCCGCCGAGCACGATCGGCTCGCGATATCGCGGCGGGCGTACATCCTCCGCCACGCGCGCACCCACGTGCGCCTCCGGGTGAAGCTTGACCAACGCGTTGCCGTCCTCGAAGCCCAGCACCTCCTCGCCCCCGTAGAAGTGCCCGAGGACCTCCTCGTCGGCGAGAATCACGCCCTTCTCGAGGAACCAGAACGCCCGGAGAAACGCCGTCGCCAGCATCTTGCGCCGCCGGTCGACGCGGACGTGGAGAACGTCGTTCGCGTCGAAGTCGAATTCGACCCACGAGCCCCGGTAAGGAATGATGCGGGCAGAGAAGAGCAGCTTGCCGGAGGCCAGGGTCTTGCCCTTGTCGTCATCGAAGAACACGCCGGCAGACCGCTGGAGCTGGCTGACCACGACCCGCTCGGTCCCGTTGATGATGAAGGTGCCCTTGTCGGTCATCAGGGGCAGCTCGCCGAGATAGACCTCCTGCCCACGCTGCTCGCGGATGGTCCGAGTCTTCGCCTCCTTGTCGTGGTCGAAGATGACGAGACGGAGCGTCACCTTCAGCGGGATCGCGTACGTCATGCCGCGGTCGTGACACTCTTCCACGGTATACTTCGGATCGCCGAAGTGATACGAGTCGAACTCCAGCAGCGCGTTGTCGTTGTAGTCGGCGATCGGGAACACGGACTTGAAGACGGCCTGCAGTCCGATCTCCTCGCGCCGGTCCGCCGGGACGTCCTTCTGGAGGAACGTCTCGTACGAGCGCTTCTGAACCTCGATGAGATTCGGGATCTCAACGATCGACGGGATCTTGCCGAAGTCCTTGCGGCTCCGGCGCCCGCATTGGATCACCCCTGCCATACCTTCTCCCGAGGCCGGCGCCGCCGGCCTCATCCGTGCGTGGTTGAAAACCCTCTCGTCGTTGTCTTCGGGTTTCCTCCGCTGATCCCCGCCCCGCGGGCGACTACTTGATCTGGACGGCCGCGCCCTGCTCCTCCAGCTTCTTCCTCATCTCCTCGGCCTCGGACTTCGATACCTTCTCCTTCACCGGTTTCGGCGCGCCGTCGACGAGGTCCTTGGCTTCCTTCAGGCCGAGCCCCGTCAGCTCGCGGACCACCTTGATGACCTGGATCTTCTTCTCGCCGGCGGCCGAGAGGATCACGTCGAACTCGGTCTTTTCCTCGGCGGCAGTCGTGGCCGCACCGCCCGCGGCCGCGCCTGGCACGGTCGCGACGGCGACCGGAGCGGCGGCCGAAACGCCCCACTTCTCCTGGAGCATCTTCGAGAGCTGCGCGGCCTCGAGCAGCGTCAGCTTGTCGAGTTGTTCAGCGATCTGTTCCACGTTCGTGGCCATGCGCGACTCCTCCTTTGATCTTCGCCCTTCCATCCTCGCCGCCCGGGCGCTCCGCCGCCCGAGGCTCGGCGATTCGCTTTCCTCACCCGCGTTCCTGTTCCTCGGCCGCGCCCTTGCCCCGCTGCTCCAGGACGTAGACCAGCTCGCGCTGCGGCGCCATCAGCAACCCGACGAGCTGCGCCAGCGGCCCCTGGATCGCACCCAGGATCTGGCTCCGCAACGCGTCCTTCGACGGGAGCTCGGACAGGGCCTTGAGGGCCGCCGCCAGCAGGACGTGTCCCTCGACGAACCCCGCCTTGATCGCGAGCGCTTGATTCGCCCGCGCGAACGCGTGCAGCGTCTTGGCGACGGCGACGGGATCATCCTTCGCGATCACCATGCCCGTCGGGCCCGTCAGGTGTCCGTTCAGCGCCTCGAGCCCCGATGCGGCGGCCGCCAGACGCGCGAGCCGGTTCTTGATCACCCGATACTCCGCCGATACCGCGCGCAGCTGCTTCCGCAACTCGCTCAGCTGCTGCACCGTGAGCCCGCGGTACTCGGTCAGCACCACGGCCTTGACCCCCTCCAGCCGGGATTTCAGCTGTTCGACCGCCGCGACCTTTTCCTGAGTCGGCACGCTCTCGCCCCTATTTCTTGAAGAGGTTGCTGATCCGCTGCGCGTCGATCCTGACGCCAGGTCCCATCGTCGTCGACACCGTGAGCGACCGGAGATACGTGCCCTTCGCGGCCGCGGGCTTCGCCCGCATGATCGTCTCGATCATGGTCATGCCGTTCGCGACGAGGTGCTCCGCCGAAAACGACCGCTTCCCGATGGGCGCGTGCACGTTGCCCGCCTTGTCCACGCGGAACTCGACCTTCCCGGCCTTGGCCTCGCGCACCGCGCGCGCGACGTCGAACGTGACCGTGCCGAGCTTCGGGTTCGGCATCAGCCCGCGCGGTCCCAGCACCTTCCCGAGCCGCCCGACCTGGCCCATCAGGTCGGGGGTCGCGATGGCGGTGTCGAACTCCATCCACCCGCCCTGCACGCGTTCCACGAGATCCTCGGCGCCGACCACGTCGGCGCCGGCGTCGCGCGCCTCGCGCTCCTTCTCGCCCTTTGCGAACACCGCCACCCGGACGCTCTTGCCGATGCCGTGTGGCATGACGACGGCGCCCCTGACCATCTGATCCGCATGCTTCGGATCGACGCCGAGACGGAACGACAGATCGACCGACTCGTCGAACTTCGCCGCCGGCATCGCCTTGAGGACGCCGATCGCCTCTTCCACTGTGTATTCGCGCTGGGCCTCGATCTTCGCCGCCGCGGTGTCGTAGCGCTTGCTCACCAGGGTCGCCATGCGCGCCTCCTACACGACCTCGATGCCCATGCTCCGGGCGGTGCCCTCGATGATCCGCATCGCCGCGTCGATCGACCCCGTGTTCAGGTCGACCAGCTTCGTCTGGGCGATCTCCCGGACCTGCTGCCGCGTCACCTTGCCGATCTTCTCCTTGTGCGGGATGGCGGAGGCCTTGGCGATCCCCGCCGCGCGCTTCAGGAGGACCGCCGCTGGCGGCGTCTTCACGACGAAGCTGAACGAGCGGTCCTGATAGATCGTCACGACCACCGGCAGGATCAGCCCCTCCTGCCCCCCGGTCTGCGCGTTGAACCCCTTGCAGAACTCCATGATGTTGACGCCGTGCTGACCGAGCGCGGGGCCGACCGGCGGGGACGGATTCGCCTTGCCGGCCGGAATCTGGAGCTTCACCACCGCCTGGATCTTTTTCACTGAGAAACACCCATCACAGGCGCTCCACCTGGTAGTACTCGAGTTCCACCGGCGTCGGCCGGCTGAAGACCGTCACGACGACCTTCATCCGTCCGCGCTCGGGGCTGATGTCGTCAACCACGCCCTGGAAGTTGACGAATGGGCCGTCGATGACCCGCACCTTGTCGCCACGCTGGAAGACCGACTTGGGCTTGGGCTTCTCCGCACCCGCCTCCATCTGCCGCTGGATCTCCTCGAACTGCTCGGCCGAGAGGGGCACGGGTCGGGTGCCCGACCCGACGAATCCCGTGACCTTCGGCGTCGACCGGACGAGGTGCCACGTCTCGTCCGAGAGCACCATCTCCACAAGGACGTAGCCGGGGAAGAACTTCTGCTCGGTCTCCCGCTTCTGCTTGTTCCGGACCTCCACGACCCTCTCGGTCGGGACGAGGACGCGCGTGATCTGCTCGGAGAGCCCGAAGATCTTCGCGCGCGACTCGATCGCCGCGGCCACCTTGTCCTCGAACCCCGAATATGTATGGACGACGAACCACTGCTTCGCCGGCGTCGTCGCAGTCTCGCTGGTCATCGCAAAATCCTCTCCACGATCCGCGCCAGGGCGATATCGACCCCGCCGAGGAAGAACGCGAGCACGACCGTCACGACGAGCACCACGGCCGTCGCGTTGATCAGCTCCTGCTGGCTCGGCCAGGTCACCTTGCGGAACTCCACCAGGACCTCCTGGACGAACTCGCGTACTCGCGCAACGAAACCCATCCCGTGTCGACCTCGTGGTTAGTGGCAGGGGTGGAGGGATTCGAACCCCCATCCCCCGGATTTGGAGTCCGGTGCTCTAGCCGTTCGAGCTACACCCCTGCAACCGCTGAAACAGCTCCACCCCTACTTCGTTTCCTTGTGGGGCGTGTGCTTCCTGCACCACCGACAATATTTCTTCAGCTCCAAGCGGTCGGGATGCGTTCGCTTGTTCTTCGTCGTCGAGTAGTTCCGTCGCTGACAGGTCCCGCACGCGAGCGTGATGATGTCGCGCATCGCCGCTTATTCCAGGATCTCGGTGACGACGCCGGCGCCCACCGTCCGCCCCCCCTCCCGAATCGCAAACCGTAGCTCCTTCTCCATCGCCACCGGCGTGATCAGCTCCATCGTCATCGTCACGTTGTCCCCCGGCATCACCATCTCCACCCCCGGCGTCAACGTGCACACCCCCGTCACGTCCGTCGTCCGAAAATAAAACTGCGGCCGGTACCCGTTGAAGAACGGCGTGTGCCGCCCCCCCTCCTCCTTCGTCAACACGTACACCTCCGCCCGACACTTCCGGTACGGATTGATCGACCCCGGCCGCGCCAACACCTGCCCCCGCTCCACCTCGTCTTTCTCCGTCCCCCGCAGCAACACCCCAATGTTGTCCCCCGCCACCCCTTCATCCAGCAGCTTGCGGAACATCTCCAC
>JACQWC010000025.1 GCA_016209635.1 Candidatus Rokuibacteriota bacterium
GCACGGAAGATGCCGCGCCCCACCATCCAGGGCAACGAGGTTCCCGATCTCCTCGCCTTCATCCGGAGCGTCGGCGGCGGGACGGAGCGTGTCTACGCGCCACCGGGACGCCCGAAGCGCGGGGAGGCGCTGTTCAAGGAGCGGCACTGCATGGAGTGCCACGCGGTGCGGGGCCACGGCGGCAAGGTCGGCCCCGATCTCGCCGTGGTCTTGCGGGGCAGCCTGATGCGGATCGCGGGGACGATGTGGAACCACGGCCCGGGGATGTGGGCGCGGATGGCGGAGCGCCGGATCGACGTCCCGTCGTTCACCACCGAGGAGATGTCGGACCTCATCAGCTACCTCTACTTCTTCCAGTTCATCGACCCGCCCGGCGATTCCCGACGAGGGCTGGCGGTCTACAGGGACAAGCGCTGTGGGAGCTGCCACGGCGCGGAAGCGGCAAAGGTCGTCGCTCCTCCGTTCGCGGCGGTGGTGGAGAAGCTCCAGACGCCGCTCGGAGTGATCACGGCGATGTGGAACCACGCGGGACGCATGTCCGAGATCATGACGGAAGAGAACGTGGCGTGGCCGGTGCTGAGGGGAGGCGAGATGGCTGATCTGATCGCCTATCTGCTCCAGGCCCACGGCGACGGGACGAAATGAGGGCGGCGAAACGAAAGGAGAACCAGTCCATGCGTATGGTCTCTACGGCGGTCGTTCTGCTCGGCGCTCTCGTGGTCGCCTCGGCGGCGGCGGCGGCCGATCTCGAGCTCGGCAAGAAGATCTACGGGCAGAAGTGCGCCTCCTGCCACGGTCCCGACGGCAAGGGGAACGCGAAGATGGCGCAAATGCTCAAGGTCCAGATCCCCGACCTCGCCGTGGCGGCCAGCAAGTCCGATGCCGAGCTGCTGAAGTCCGTCTCCGAGGGGAAGAAGCCGATGCCGAGCTTCGGGAAGACGCTGAGCAAAGATGAGCTGGACGCGGTGGTCCACTACGCGAAGGGGCTCGCCACAGGCCAGTCCAAGTGAGTCTGGCCCGCGCGTAAGGAGGCTCGCCATGAACAGGACCGTGAGGTGGGGTGCTGTCGCCGTCGCGCTCGTCCTGTGCTCGTTCGGCCCGGCCTGGCCCCAGCCCGTCTTCAGCCCGAGCCAGGACCCGCTCGCCGGCTCGCGGGTGTTCGGGACCAAGAGCTGCGTCAAGTGCCACGCGGTGAACGGGGTCGGCGGCAAGATCGGACCCGACCTCGGCCGCATCCCGCGTCCCCGCTCGTTCTACGAGCTGGCCACCGCGATGTGGAACCACCTCCCGCAGATGGTGCAGCGGATGGACGCGCTCGGAATCGCACGCCCGCGGCTCGACGTGCGGGAGACCGAGGACCTGATCGGATTCCTCTACACCCTCAATTACTTCGATGCTCCTGGCAACACCGAGGCGGGCCGTCGGTACTTCAACGAGAAGCGCTGCGTCGTCTGCCACCAGGTCGGCGGCACCGGCGGGGTGGTCGGCCCGAACCTGGACTTCCTCAAACAGTTCGGCTCGCCGATCTTCATCGTCGCCGCGATGTGGAACCACGGGCCCCAGATGGCCGAGGCCATGAAGGCCACCGGGATCGAGCGGCCGGCTTTCATCGGCCCCGAGCTGCAAGACCTGGTCGCGTACCTGGCGCCCGCATCCGCGGGGCCGCAGGAAGGACCGGTCTACGTGCTGCCGGGCCGCGCCGCGGACGGCAAGCGGCTCTTCAAGGACAAGCGCTGCATCGAGTGCCACAGCGTGGGCGGCGAGGGCGGCCAGGTGGGCCCGGACCTCGTCGGGCGGGGGCTCCGCCGGAGCCTCGTCGAGTTCGCGGCGGCGATGTGGAACAAGGCCCCGACGATGACGGCCGCGATGAGGCCGCGCGGGATCTCGGTCCCCCAGCTCCGGCCCGAGGAGGTGGCCGACATCGTCGCCTACCTCTACTCGGTCGGGTACTTCGCCGAGCCAGGCAACGTCGGCAGCGGGCGGAACGTCGCGACGGAGAAGGGGTGCCTGCGCTGTCATGCCACCTCCGGCGAGCGTGGCAAGAGCGCGTCCGACCTCGCGCGGGCGAAGGGCCTCGAGTCGCCAGCGGCGGTGATCACGGCGCTCTGGAACCACGCGGTGGTGACGCCACCCACAGTTCGCGGCCAGAAGGGCACATGGTCCGAGCTCCGTCCAGACGAGCTGGCGGATCTCGTGGCCTTCCTCCAGTCGCTGCGTCTGACGCGATGATGACACGCTCCCTCGCGGCCCTGGCCCTCGTCGTTCTCGCTTCGGCGCCGCCCGTCGTCGCCGGAGACGTCGTCGGGACCGTGCGCCTCGGGGGGCCGGCCCCGTCCATTGACCTCGTCAGCGCGACCACGGACCTCGCGGTGTGCGGGTCTGCGCCGAGACCCGCGATCCCGCTCAGGCTCGGGTCCGGCAGCGGCCTCGCAGACGCCGTCGTCTCCATCGCCCACGAGCGTCTCGACGGCTGGCGCGTGCCGTCGGCGACGTTCGTGATGGACCAGCGCGGCTGCGAGTTCGTCCCGCGCCTCCTCGTCATTCCGCCTGGCGCGACGCTCGAGGTGCGCAACAGCGACAGGCTGCTCCACAACTTCCACACCAGGAGCGAGCTGAACCCGCGCATGAACCTGGCGCAGCGGGCCGGCGGAGCGCCGCTCCACGTGAGCTTCGAGCGGCCCGAGTTCGTCCAGGTGACCTGCGACGTCCACGGGACGGGCTTCATGCGCGCCTGGATCGTCGTCGCCGCCCACCCCTGGTATGCGGTGACCGACGCGAACGGGCGGTTCCGGCTTCCGGGCGTCCCGCAGGGTCCGCACACCCTGGCGGCGTGGCACGAGCGGCTCGGCCGCAGGACGGTGCCGGTGACCGTCGGCGCCGAGGGAGAGGTCACGCTCGACGTTCTCTTTCCAGGCGCAGAGGAGAGGAGATAGCGATGAGGAGCACCCATGGACGCATCGGCCTCGGGGTAGTCCTGCTGGTGGTCGCCGCCATTCTCGGAAGTTGCGCGA
The DNA here is from genome assembly GCA_016209635.1 of Candidatus Rokuibacteriota bacterium. Lineage (GTDB taxonomy): Bacteria > Methylomirabilota > Methylomirabilia > Rokubacteriales > CSP1-6 > JACQWC01. The sequence goes on from JACQWC010000025.1 coordinate 3,012, forward strand.
CCCTCGGCCGGGCGCCGTCCGAGGTGGCGGGCCCCCGCCTGTTCACGTTCCCTGGGGACTGGAGCACGGTCCCGGCCAAGACCATCACGCTCTTCTATCCTGCCCAGGCCTCGTGGGAGTTCCTGATGAGCCCGGAGCACCCGGGCGCCGAGCCCCTCAAGACGGGCA
>JACQWC010000035.1 GCA_016209635.1 Candidatus Rokuibacteriota bacterium
CCCGCGGTACTTCACCATCGGCGAGGCGACGACGCTGCGGAGGACCGCCTCCACGGCGCGCTCGCGCGGGATCCCCGCCTTCTCGGCGAGCAGGACCGACTCCGAGAACGCCAGCATCTGCACGGCCAGGCCCTGGTTGATCGCGATCTTCATCGTCTTGGCCAGCCCGATCTCGCCGACGTGGGTGATCGTCGGGCCGATCGCCAGGAGCCAGGGGCGCGCGCGCTCGAGCGCCGCGGCCTCGCCGCCGACCATGAACGAGAGCTGTCCGGCCTCGATCGTCACCGACGAGCCCGAGACCGGCGCGTCGAGCAGCGCTCCGCCGCGGGCCGCCACCTCGGCGCCGAGGGCGCGGACCGCCGCCGGGCTCACGGTGCTCATCTCGATCACGAGCGCGCCCCGGCGCAGCCCGGCGAGGATGCCCTCCGGGCCGCGGGCCACCGCATCGAGGGCCGCCCCGTCGGTCACCATCACGAACACCGCCTCGGCGGCCTCCGCGACCTCGCGCGGCGAGCCCGCCACCCGCAGGCCCGCCTGCGCGAGCCGGCGGGCCTTCTCGCGCGTTCGGTTGTAGCCGACGACCGCGTAGCCGGCGTCGAGGAGCCGCTTCGCCATGCGGCCGCCCATCACGCCGAGCCCGACGAAGCCGAGGGTCGCGGTCATTGTAGCGGGGTCCGCGAGGCCGGGGGCACTCGGTGGGTGGCCTGAGAAAGGCGCGACCCGGCTCCGTTCCGCATGTCGCTTTTCATTCGCCTCATCGCGGCGCCTCGGCGTCGGTGACCGCGATCGCGCTGATCTCGAGCTTGCACCGCGGATGCGTCGCCAGGCGCGAGACCTCGACGGTCGTCGTGGTCGGCAGGTGGCCGCCGAGGTACCGGGCCCACACGCGGTTCAAGTCGTCCTGCTCGTCGACGTCGGTGAGGTAGCGCGTGGCGGTGACGAGATCCGCCAGCGTGCAGCCGGCGGCCTCGAGGGTCTTCGTGAGATTCTCCATCGCGAGCACCGCCTGCGCCTCCATCGTCGCGGGGAGGTCGAACTCTTCCTCGCGGTGCGGGTGGCTGTGGTAGACGGCGGCGGCGGTCACGCCGGAGAGGAAGACGAGGTGGCCCCGGCGGACGACGATCCCGGGCGCGTACGGCATCATCACGTCCGTGCGCCGGTCGGCGTGATGGACGATCGCGATCTCTTTCGCCATCGGCTTCCTCCTGGAAGTGCCGGGGCATCCTACCACGCCGCGTTGACCGGAGCGGCGAGGGCGGATACGCTGAATCGTGACCGTGGATTCGCTCAGAGGAAAGGTCGGCGTCGTGACGGGCGGGGCGAGCGGGATCGGCCGCGCCCTCGCCGAGGTCTTCGCGCGGGAAGGGGCGAAGGTCGTCATCGCCGACCTCGATGAGCCGGGCATGGATGATGCCGCCGCCTCGATCCGCGCGCGCGGCGGCGAGGCGCTGGCCGTCCGCACCGACGTCAGCGACCTCGGCTCGGTGCAGGCGCTCGCCGACCGCGCCTTCGGGACGTTCGGCCGCGTGCACGTCCTCTGCAACAACGCGGGCGTCGCGACGTGGGGTGGCCTCGAGGCCGCCACGCACCGCGACTGGCAGTGGGTGCTCGGCGTGAACCTCTGGGGCGTGATCCACGGCCTCGAGGCTTTCCTGCCGCGCATGATCGCCCGGCGCGAGCCCGGCCACATCGTCAACACCGCCTCCATGGCCGGGCTCATCGCCTCCAGAGGGCTCGGCGTGTACAACACGTCGAAGTATGCCGTCGTCGGCCTGTCCGAGACGCTCGCGAAGGACCTCAAGCCGTACAACATCGGCGTCTCCGTGCTCTGCCCCATGGGCGTCACCACCCGGATCCGGGAGAGCGATCGCAACCGCCCCCCGGCCCTTCGGAACGAGACACCGACCGCCGCCGAGTCCGTGGAGCTGATGGGCCAGTACCTGGTACCTGAGGCCGTCGCCGAGATGGTGCTGGCCGCCATCCGGGCGAACGAGCTGTACGTGATCACCCACGACGAGGGGCTCGAGCCCCTGCGTCGCAGATTCGAGCGGATGGAGCAGGCGATCCGCGCACGGAAAGCCTAGCCACGATCCCGTCGCGCTGGGTTCAGACGGCTGAGGACCTCGGCCGCGCCGTCGAGCGGCTCGCCACGGCGGTCGAGGTGGCTCTCGACACGGAAGGGGACAGCCTCCACCACTACCCGGAGCGGCTCTCGCTCGTCCAGCTCGCGGTTCCCGCCGGGGAGGTCTGGCTGGTGGACCCGCTCGCCCTCGACGACCTCTCAGCGCTGGCGCCCGTCTTCGCAGGGCCCGGGATCACGACCGTGCTCCACGCGGGCGACAACGACCTCGTCCAGCTCAAGCGCCGCCACGGCTTCCGGTTCGAGTCGCTCTTCGACACCTACGTCGCCGCGCGGTTCCTCGGCGAGCCGGCGCTCGGGCTCGACGTGCTCCTCGAGCGGTACCTCGGCGTCCAGCTCCCGCCCTCGCGGCAGCGGGACGACTGGTCGGCCCGCCCGCTCTCGGGGGCCCAGCTCCACTACGCTGCGTCCGACGTGTACCACCTCGTCGCGCTGAAGAACCGGCTCAGCGACGAGCTGCGCAGCGTCGGGCGGCTCGCGTGGGTGGAGGAGGAGTGCACCGCCCTCGCGGCTCAGCCGGTCCCGGAGCGCGCGGTGGACCCGAACGCCTTCGCCGCACTGAGGGGCGCGCGCGATCTCTCGCTGCGCGGCCTCGCAGTCCTCCGGGAGCTGCACGACCTCCGCGAGCAGCTTGCGCGCGCCGCCGACCGGCCGCCGTTCAAGATCCTCCAGGCGGAGACGCTCGTGCGCCTGGCTCAGGCGGTTCCCGCCGACCGTGACGCGCTCGGGCGGGTGCCGGGGTGCACGGCGCGAGTGATCGCGCGCTGGGGCGACGCGATCCTCGACGCGGTCGCGCGCGGGAAGGCGCTTCCGGAAGAGGAGTTCCCGCGGCTCGACCGCCGGCCGCGGCCGCGCGTCGCGGCGATCGTCCAGCGCAGGATCGAGGCGCTCCGTCGCTGGCGCACCGAGGCGGCGCCGCGCTTCGGCCTCGAGCCGGGACTGCTCCTGCCGAACCGGCTGATCGGCGTCATCGCCGGGGCCAGCCCTGGGGACCCGGGCGAGCTCGCGTCGGTGGACGGTGTCAGGCGGTGGCGCGCGCACACGTTCGGCGCCGAGCTGCTTGCAGCCCTCGCCTTGGCGTGAGAGGGTCGAGCGACATGGCTGAGTGGCGCGCGAACCTCGTCGACGACGACGCCGGCCTGGCCGCGATCCTCCGCGAGGCGCGGACGATCGCCGTGCTCGGCGCCAAGACGGGTCCCGGGGAGCCGTCGTACTACGTCCCCGCGTACCTGGCTGCGCGCGGCTACCGCATCCTCCCCGTCAATCCGAAGGTCGCCGGGCAGGCGCTCCACGGCGCCACGGCGGTGGCCCGAATCGCGGAGCTGCGCGAGCCCGTGGACGCGATCGAGATCTTCCGCCGGCCCGAGTACCTGCCGGGCCACGCCGACGAGATCCTGGAGCTTCCGTGGCGGCCCAAGGTCGTGTGGTTCCAGCTCGGGATCCGCAACGCCGCCGCCGCCGAGACGCTCGCGCGCGCCGGGATTCGCGTCGTGCAGGACCGCTGCATGATGCCCGAACACCGTCGGTTGCTGGGCACGAGCTGATCGCGATGACGCTGTGGTCGGGCGGATGCGTCTGTGTGCCTGAGAAGCCGCTCCGACACGGCTCGGTAGCGCGAGTGCCTCGAATCAGAGACATTGTCAGTTGTTCGCCTTCCCGGTATTGCTGCCGCTGTGGTGCACCTCATTCGCGACTACCGGGGCCGAGACGTCCGGCTCACGGACGAGCGGCTGGAGCATATCGTGAGGCAGCATCCCGAAGCAGCGAGACTTGGTATGCTGGCGATCGAGGACGCACTGACGAATCCTGACGCGGTGGTGGTTTCACCGGCGGCCCCGGACGACCGACTCTATTACCGCCGCCACCTCGACCCCGACCTGGGCGAGAAGTTCCTGTGCGTCGTGGTGAAGTCGGCCGACGCGTTCGTCGTGACAGCATACGTGACGGCCCGGCAGAAAAGGGGAGTGCGGGTATGGCCGGAGACAACTTGAACGTCTGGTACGACCCCGAGGGTGATCATCTGGA
>JACQWC010000036.1 GCA_016209635.1 Candidatus Rokuibacteriota bacterium
CGCGCGGAACTCGGCGGTCCGGTCGTACCGGATGGCGTTGATGAGGTCGTTGGTGAACCGTTCGGACGAGAGGTAGACGACCGCCATGCCGGGGAAGAGCCGGGCGCTCTGGTGGCCGACCGCATGGAGGAGGTGGGTCTTGCCGAGGCCGACGCCGCCGTAGATGAAGAGCGGGTTGTAGGCGCGCGAGGGCAACTCGGCGACCGCCTGGCAGGCCGCCTGGGCGAACTGGTTGGAGGACCCGACGACGAAGCTGTCGAAGGTATAGCGGGGGTTCAGCCCGTCGGCGACGGGCGCACGGCCCGGAGGGGCTGTGGGCGCCGCCGGCGCGGGCGCGTCCTCGTCGACGACGACCGACACCCGCGGGTGCCCGCCGATGCAGTCTCGCGCGGCGCTCTGGAGCGCCTCGAGGTGGTGCTTGACGAGCCAGTCACGGGCAAAGCGGTTCGGGGCACCGATCTGGAGGTGATCGCCCTCGACCGCGAGCAGGCGGCAGGGGCGAACCCAGGTGTCGAGGACCGCGGAAGGGAGCTTCTGAGCAGCGGTGTCGAGCAGGCGGGCCCAAAGGCTATTCAACACAGGCGGAACCCCTACTTACACACACAGTTATCCACAGCTGTGGATATCTGAGCTGTACGTTGCTTTTACGGGAGCCTCTGCGCCGGAGCGCGCGCACATCAGGAAACCGACACCTCACCAGACTGCCGGAACGATGGGGCACCTTAGCACGCTCGAAGAACGGGCTGTCAAGAGTCTTCACGAGTTGACTTGTCTCGGCGCGATGCCTACACTATTGCGGCTCAGCGACCGGAGGGGGGATCGACGTTCATGAAGCGGACGTTTCAGCCGAATGTCCGCCGGCGGAAGAAGACCCACGGCTTCCGCGAGCGGATGAAGACGCAGGGCGGGCGGAAGGTCCTGAAACGCCGCCGGGCCAAGGGACGGAAACGGTTGACCGTGTAAGCGGTCGGCTCCCTCGACGCGAGCGGCTGACCACCAGCGCCGAGTTTCAGGCGCTCTTCCAGCGGGGCAAGCGAATCGATCGGCCGTCGTTGATCGTGCTCTGGTCCCCAACGGGTGGCCCGTCGCGGGCGGGCTTCGCGGTGAGCCGGCAGATCCGGGGCGCGGTGCCGCGGAACCGGGTGCGGCGCCGGCTCCGCGAGGCCTATCGCGCGGCCCGAAGCGAGGCGCCCGGCGGGACCGCGCTGGTGGTGATCGGGAAGCCTGCCGCGTTGAGCGGAGCGTTCGAGGCCCTGGTCGTCGACATGCGGGAGGCGCTCAGGGCAGTGTCCGGGCCGAGGCCGCCCGCGTGACGCTGCTCGGGCGCGCCGTGCTGGGGGCCGTCGTCGTGTACCAGCGGCTCCTCTCCCCTTTCCTGCCGAGGGCCTGCCGGTTCGCGCCGACCTGCTCCGAGTACGCGCGCCGAGCGCTGGTGGACCACGGCCTCGTGCGTGGCGCGGGGCTCGCGATCTGGCGTCTCGTGCGCTGCCACCCATTTCATCCTGGAGGGTATGATCCGCCGCCGCTGAGGCGCCGGCGGCGATGACCATGGAGACCCGCGCGATCCTCGCCGCCATCCTGATGGCGGCCTTGCTGATCATCTACCAGACGTTCTTTGTCCAGGCCCCGCCCGAAGCGCCCGAGCCCGCGCAGAAGACGGCGGAGGCGCCCCAGCCGAAGACGCCTGCCGCGACCCCCGAGGCGCCGGCCGCAAGGCCCGCGCCCACGGTGAAGCCCGGGCCCGTGGCGCCGCCGCCGCCGCTCCCCCGCCCGCCGCAGCGGACGGTCCCGGTCGAGGGCCCCCTCTACCGGGGCGTCGTGAGCAGCGAGGGCGGAAAGCTCCAGGAATGGACGCTCCGGTACCGCGGTGACAAGCCGATGGTCATCGTGGGCGACCTCGGCCCCGGGGGGCTCATGGTGGCGCCCGACGCCGGGGCGGCCGGGGAGGTCGTTCCCATGACCGTCGCGCCCGACGGCCTGAGCCTCGGTCGGGACCGGCCGTCGGGAGACCTCGTGCTCACCGGCGACGTGGACGGGCTCCGAGTCCGCGAGACGCTCCGGTTCGGCGCCGACGCGTTCTTCATCGATGCCTTGATTCGCGTCGAGAACGTGGGCAGCGCGCCCCGCACCGTCACGGTCACCCTCCCGTGGAGCACGCGGACCGCCTGGAACGAGATCCCGGAGAAGTTCACGGGTCAGCACCCCACCGAGGTGGTGTGGTCGGCGGACGGCCACATCCAGCGGGTGTCGAACCTCCTGGAGGTCGGGGATCACGCGCGCGGCGGCAGCTGGGTGGGGGTCGGGAGCGTCTGGTACCTGGGAGCACTCGTGCCGAAGACGCCCGGGTTCACGCTGGTGACCGCGGTCGAGCGCCACGCGGCGGAGAGGAAGAACGGCGAGAAGGAGCCGCTGGGCCGCGTGACGGTGGGCGTCCGCGCCACGCCCACGATCGCGCCCGGCCGGGCGTGGGAGGGCCACGTCGTGATCTTCGTGGGCCCGAAGGAGTACGAGCGGCTCCAGGCCCACGGCCTCGAGGGCACGCTCGACTTCGGCGGCTTCCCCGTGCCGCGGAGCTGGGGGCTCCCGACACTCCCGATGGAGTGGCTCGGTGTGCCGATCCTCCTCCTGATGAAGTGGGTATATCGCTACGTCGGGAACTACGGAATCGCGATCATCCTCCTCACCGTCATCTCGAAAATCCTCTTCTTCCCGCTCACCGTGAAGAGCCTGCGGTCGATGAAGGCCATGCAGGCGCTCGGGCCTCAAGTGAACGCGCTCCGGAACAAGTACAAGAGCGACCCGCAACGGCTCCAGCGGGAGACAATGGAGCTCTACAAGGCCAACAAGGTGAACCCGATGGGCGGCTGCCTGCCGATGGTGGCGCAGGTCCCCATCTTCTACGCGCTCTACCTGGCGCTCTCGGTGTCGGTCGAGCTGCAGAACGCCTCGTTCCTCTGCTTCGGGCGGTTCTTCGGGATGGATCTGTGGATCTGCGATCTCGCGAGCCAGGATCCCACCTACGTGCTGCCTATCCTGATGGGCGTGTCGATGTTCGTCCAGCAGAAGATGACGCCGACGACGGGCGATCCGCGCCAGGCGAAGATGATGCTGGTGATGCCCTTCGTCTTCACCTTCATGTTCCTGAACCTTCCCTCGGGGCTCGTCCTCTACTGGAGCCTGTCGAACGTCCTCCAGATCCTCCAGCAGTGGTACATGGACCGCTCGAAGCCACGGCGCGCGGTCCGGGAGGCCAAGGACGCCTGAGCGGTCGCTCGACGCACTGAGCAAAGGAGCCCGGGGGATCCTCGGGCGACCCCTCACGGATGCCGAGAGCGATCTCTTCCATAACTATTTGAATTTACTAATTAAATGGCAGAAGACTCACCGGCTTGTGGGTTCGACTGAGCCACGGTGGATCGTCGAGAACCTCTTTCTCGACAGCCTCCTCTACCTCAAAGTCCTTCCGATGCCCCTTGGCTCGCTGCTGGACCTGGGCTCTGGCGCTGGCTTTCCGGGTGTGCCGATCAAGATCGTCGAGCCTGGGGTTCGCCTGACCCTCCTCGAGGCGCGGCGGCGCCGGGCGTCGTTCCTGGCTGCCGTGGTGCGCGAGCTGCGCCTCGAGCGGGTGGAGGTTCTCAACGCGCGCGCAGAGGGGGTGGCGGCGGACCTCGCCGGTCGCTTCGACGCCGTGGTGATGCGCTGTGCCGGTCGTCTGGAGCCGCTCATGGCGCTGGCCAACGAGTTCGTCAGGCCCGGCGGGGTGGTCGTCGCTTCAGGGCCCCCTACCCCAAAGCCGCTGGCGCTCGGCGAATGGGTCGACGTCTCGGGGGCTCGGCCGAGCGGTGTGCGCCGATTCGCACTGTTGAGACGTACCTGAAAGGGCCCCGGACCACCTCCAGAGCTTCTGTTGGTCGTGGAACGCCAGGAGGTATCTATTTGTATCCTAAGCTATACCGGCGACACGCGGCAGACGGCAACTAATTGTACACGCGTCTCTTGTTTAGTGGTGTTGGTCGTGGAACATTGGTAGCGCGGGAAAACGATGCTCAGGCACTTCGAACTGGGTTACGCTTTCGGCTTGATGGTAGGCGAAGGCCGGTCAAATAACTAAGACGATCGCGGTCGTGAACCAGAAGGGCGGAGTCGGCAAGACGACGACCGCCGTGAACGTCGCCGCCGGGATTGCTCTCGCCGAGCGCCCTACCCTCCTCGTCGATCTCGACCCCCAGGGCAACGCGACGACCGGGCTCGGGGTCCAGAAGTCCGGGCTTTACCCGACGGTCTATCATGCGATCCTCGGGAGCGAGCCGGCGGAGAAGGCGATCCGCGAGACGGCCCTGCCCCACCTCCGCCTCCTGCCGTCGGACATCGATCTCGTCGGCGCCGAGGTGGAGCTGGTGGCGCTCGACGATCGCGAGCATCGGCTCAGGGCGACCCTGGCGCCGGTCACTCCCGCCTACGAGTATGTGATCGTCGACTGTCCGCCATCGCTCGGGCTTCTGACGATCAACGCGCTCGTGGCCTCCGACCGTGTCCTCCTGCCGCTCCAGTGCGAGTTCTATGCGCTGGAAGGGCTCACCCATCTGCTCACGACGATCAAGCTCGTCCGCGAGCGGCTCAACCCCGGGCTGCGGGTCGAGGGCATCGTGCTCACGATGTTCGATGGGCGGACCAGTCTCGCGGTTCAGATCCGCGACGAGGTCCACCGGTATTTTCCCGGCGAGATCTTCCAGACCGTCGTTCCACGTAACGTCCGGCTCAGCGAGGCGCCGAGTCACGGGAAGCCCGTCATGCTTTACGACCTCCGGTCGGCGGGCGCGATCGCGTACCTCGAGCTCACGCGGGAGGTGCTCCACCATGCATAGGCGAGGACTCGGGCGCGGCCTCGGGGCGCTGCTCTCCGCGACACCCGCTCCTGGCGAGATCCTGGTCGAAGTCCTGATCGACCAGCTCGAGCCGAACCCGAACCAGCCAAGAAAAGCTTTTGATTCCAATGGGATGGGTGAGCTTGTCGCGTCGATACGAACCTCGGGGGTGATCCAGCCTATCGTGGTCCGTCGCCGGGGCTCGGGCTACCAGGTGATCGCCGGCGAGCGAAGGTGGCGGGCGGCGCGCCAGGCCGGGCTCGACCGGATCCCCGCCCTCGTCCGCGACGTGGGAGACGCCGAGAGCCTCGAGCTGGCGCTCATGGAGAACCTCCTCCGCGAGGACCTGAACCCCATGGAGGAGGCGGAGGCGTACCAGAGCCTCCTCGCCCGGTTCGGCTGGACGCAGGAGAACCTCGCCCAGCGGATCGGGCGCGATCGGAGTACGATCGCCAACAGCCTGCGGCTGCTCAGGCTCCCCGAGGCGATCCAGGCCGACCTTCGTGGCGGCCGGCTCACGATGGGCCACGCGCGGGCACTGCTCGCGCTGACGACCCCCGCGGATCAGTTGAAGCTGCGCGACGAGATCCTCGCGCACGACTGGTCGGTGCGGGCCGCGGAGGCGTCGGCGCGCGAGAGCGAGGGCGCGCGGACGCGGCGTGGCCCCGCGGCGCGGCGGCGTCGCTCCGTCGAGCTCCAGGCGCTTGAGGAGTCGCTCCGGCGGGCGCTGATGACGCGCGTCAGGATCAAGGGCAGCGAGCGCCGCGGGCGGATCGAGATCGTCTACGCGAGCGCCGAAGAGCTCGAGCGGCTGGCGTCGCTGCTCGGCGCGAGCCACTGAGACGCCGGGGACGACCCGGGGTGCCGGAGACGCAACGCATGGCGGAGCGTATCGTCGTCGGGATGAGCGGTGGCGTCGACTCGTCGGTCGCCGCGGCGCTCCTCGTGGAGCAGGGCTACGAGGTGGTCGGCATCACCATGCGCGTCTGGCCGTGGAAGGAGTCGACCGACCCGGCGAAGCGCTTCGGGAGCTGCTGCGGGACGGAGGCGGTCGAGGACGCCCGGCGGGTGGCGCGCGCCCTCGGGATCCCGTACTACGTCCTGGACATGGAGGAGGAGTTCGAGCGGGCCGTCGTGGGGCCCTTCGCCGCGGAGTACGCGCGGGGACTGACGCCGGTCCCGTGCCTCGGCTGTAACAGTCGCCTGAAGTTCGGATCCCTCCTGGGACGGGCCCGCGCCTGGGACGCCGTCGGGGTCGCCACCGGTCACTACGCCCGCGTCACGCGGGACGGGCCGAGCGGGCGGTACCTCCTCCTCCGGGGGACGGACGCGAGGAAGGACCAGTCGGACTTTCTCTGGCCCCTCACGCAGGCCCAGCTCGCGCGGGCGCGCTTTCCGGTGGGCGGGCTCGACAAGGGCGCGGTGCGCGACCACGCGCGCCGGCTCGGGCTGGCGACGGCCGACAAGCCCGAAAGCCAGGAGATCTGCTTCGTCCCGGACGACGACTACCGCGAATTCCTGCGCCGGCGCGACGCGACGCTCTTTCGTCCCGGCCCGATCGTCGACCGGGAGGGCCGGGTGCTCGGCCGGCACGCCGGGATCGCCAGCTATACGATCGGCCAGCGGAAGGGGCTCGGCCTCGCCGGCGCCTCGGCGCTCTACGTCGTCGACCTCGATGCCGACGCGGACACGGTCACGGTCGGGCCCGCCGCCGAGCTCGCGCGCGACCGGCTCGTGGCGCGCCGGGTCAACTTCATCTCCTGCGCGCCGCCCGACGAGCCGATCCGTGTCCAGGCGAGGATCCGCCACAATCACGAGCCCGCCCGCGCGACCGTGCGCGCGCTCGGCGACGACGCGGCGGAGGTCGTCTTCGACGCGCCCCAGCGCGCGATCACGCCGGGCCAGTCGGTCGTGTGGTATCAGGGGGACTGCGTCGTCGGCGGGGGCGTCATCGCGCGCTGAGCGCCTCGTCGCGCGCCGGGCCGAGACGCGGTCTCCGGGGGGCGCGGCGCTTGACACTCGACCGAGTCGGGTGATAGTTTTCACAAACCTTCGTCGGCATTCGCGAAACCGGGGAGACCTCCTCATGCATCGGCTGCGATTCGTGTGGGTCGGGGGCATCCTGTGCGCCGTCGCGGTGGTCCTGCTCGGGGCCGGGCTCGGCTGGGCCGCGAGCGAGGAAGGCCAGGGCGGGGGTCTGATCAGCCTCGACAAGTCGCTGATCGTCCAGGCCGTCAACTTCCTCATCCTGCTGCTGCTACTGCGCTGGCTCCTCTACAAGCCCTTCGTCGCGAAGATGGACGAGCGGACCGCGGCGATCAAGAAGTCGCTCGAGGAGGCGCAGGCGGCGCGGGCGCAGGCCGCGAAGCAGCAGGAGGACAACGAGGCGCGACTGCGCGCGGCGCACGCCGAGGCGGCGGCGATCCGGGCCCAGGCGCTCAAGGAGGCGGCGGACGAGCAGCGGCGCCTGGTTGACACGGCCCGCGCGGAAGCCCAGCGGCTGGTCGATACGGCGCGAGCCCAGATGGACGCCGACGTCCGCCGCGCGCGCGAGGAGCTCCGTCGAGAGGTGGTTGACCTCGCGACGGCGGTGGCGGAGAAGCTCGTGCGCAAGTCGCTCCGCGAGGAGGAGCATCGCCGGATCGTCGCCGACGCGGTCAGCCGGCTCCCGTGAGGGCTCCAGCGGGCGTCGCGCGGTCGTACGCCAAAGCGCTGTTCGCGCTGGCCAGGGAGCGCAACGAGACCGACGCGGTCGCGCGCGAGGTGGGGACGGTCGTCGAGGTCCTGGCCGGGGAGCCCGAGCTGCGCGCCTTCTTCGCCCGTCCGTGGATCGCGGCCGGGGCCCGGCGCGCCGCCGCGGTCGAGATCGCGACGCGGCTCGGCGTCTCGCCGCTCGTGCGCGACTTCCTGGCCCTCGTCGCGTCGAAGGGGCGCGCCGGCCACTTCGAGGCGATGGCCGCCGCGTATCGCGACCTCCTGGACGCTGCGGAGGGCCGCGTCCGCGCGCGCGTGCGCACCGCGGTTCCGCTCACCGACGACGCGCGCTCGACGCTCGCGCGGCGGCTCGGCCAGACTCTCGGGAGCACGCAGGTCGTGCTCCAGGAGGAGGTCGACGCGCAGCTCCTCGGGGGCTTCGTCGCCGAGATCGGCAGCGTCATCGTGGACGGCAGTCTCGACGGCCAGCTCGCGCGCCTGCGCGAGCGCCTCGCCAGGGGGTAGGGGAATGATCAAGGCGGGAGAGATCAGCGAAATCATCAAGCGCCAGCTCGCGGGCTACGAGGCGGAGGTCGACCTCCAGGAGGTCGGCCGCGTCATCGAGGTCGGCGACGGGATCGCGCGCATCTACGGCCTCGAGAAGGCGATGGCGGGGGAGCTGCTCCAATTCCCCGGCGACGTCGTTGGCATGGTGCTCAAC